>NZ_JBHTTU010000011.1:79475-157900 GCF_042794375.1 Kitasatospora sp. NPDC056531
GGGGGGGGGGGGGGGGGGGGGGGAGCTGTGGGGGGGGTGGGAGGGGGTGGGGGGGACGGGGGTTGTGGGGCAAAAAGAAGACCCCGCCCGCGCACCGGCACCGGCCGCCGGCCACCGCCGCGCCGAGGGCCAGCAGGACCACGCCGGTCACCGTGCTCAGGCCCCGGCGAACCGCGGGGCTTGACACGAGGGCGCGCCCCCGGCCGACCGCCCAGGTGAACAGCAGGTACCAGCAGGCGGTCACCAGCGCCCAGAGCGCACCCATCGCACTTCGTGGTCCTCTACCAGGAGAACCACACCTTCGACGACTACCTCGGCTGAACTGGGCGGCCCCCACCAGCAACGGCGGCGTCGACATCACCAACTACCGGGTCACGCCCAGCACGCCTTCGACCTGTCGGCGTACGCGGGCCAGAGATTCACCCTGAAGTTCACCGGCCACGCGAACGCGTACTACTCGACCTCGTTCGTCCTCGACGACACCGCGGGCAGCGTCAACTGAGCGCGCCGCCCGGGTCGGCCCCTTCCCGCCGCGGGGAGAGGCCGACCCGGGCCCGTGACGCCCCGCCGGCTACGCCCGGTGGGCCGCCGGGCGCTCCGGGGAGGCCTCGGCGAGCGCCCGGGTGACCGCCACGACGCCCTCCCGCAGCCCGTACACCGGGGTGCCGGGCTGCTGGCGCCAGGACTCGTCGATCCCGCCGGCATCCACCGTGTCGAAGCCCAACTCGTCGATCAGCGCCCGCACCACACGCTTGGCCGCCTCGTCGTCGGAGGCGACCGGCAGGGCGAGGCGCTCCGGGTCGCCCGCCGGGCGGGGGCGCTCCAGCAGGTCCTGGGCGTAGGTGCCGTTGAACGCCTTCACCACCCGGTGGCCGATGTGCTGCTCCGTCCAGCGGCTCTCGGTCAGCCCGCCGTCCTCGATCGCGTCGATCCGGCCGTCGCGCTGCTGCGGGTAGTAGTTGCCGGTGTCGATCACCGCCACGCCCTCGGCCGCGCCGTCCAGCAGCCCGGCGGGCAGGTCCGGCACGTTCTTCAGCGGGATGGTCACCACCACGACCTGCGCGCCCTTCGCCGCCTCGGCGGCCGTCACCGCCTTCGCGCCGGTCTCCTCGACCAGCGCCTTGAGCGACTCCGGGCCGCGTGAGTTGGCCACCGAGACCTCGTGCCCGAGCGCGGTCAGCCGCCGGGTGAGGTTGCCGCCGATCATGCCCGCGCCGATGATGCCGATCTTCATGGGAAAGCCCTCGTTCCGGGAGTGCCACAAGCTCGTCGACCTGCCCCAACCAGGCGGTGACCGGATCTGTTCCCCGTCAGGGTGGCCCTTCGGCGTTCATGGTCGTCGTCGCGTCACCACCGGTCCGCGCCACCCGTCACGGCAACCGCCGCGTGGCCCACGTTCGGCACCCGGGTCCTCCGCCGGCCTCAGCGCAACCCGAGACCCCGCCGGACGGCGTACCGGATCCACCCGTCTGGCCGAGTTGTCCAACGGTGTGCGGACTCACGGGCGCCGACGCGGACCTCCTTCACCGTTCTCGCCGTTGACGCCGTCCCCGGGCGCCGGCCACGGCATCCTGGCGGCCCGACCGGCCTCGCGTGGCGTCACCACGATGGGAGGCGTCTCTTGTGCCGGTCACGGCTGGAGCACCAGCAGATCCCGTTCGTACAGCCAGGCGGCGACGGCCAGGGCCTGCTCGGCCGGCAGGGTGCGGCTCCAGGCCCGCAGGACCTCGGCGAGCGTGTGTTCGCCGCGCAGGGCTTCCGCCAGTGGGGCGAGTGCGTGCCCACCGAGGTAGGCCACCGGCCGGGGCAACGCGGGGTGGGCGAGCGCGGGTCGGAGCGCCACCTGGTCGCCCACCACGCAGGGGGTGCTCGTCAGCCGACCGGGCGGTGCCAGTCGGACCCGCCGCTGCATCAGCGCGGCCAGGTTCGTTCGGGGCACGGGCGCGGGTGCGGGTGAGGCGGCCGGCCCGGGGGCGGGGAGCGGCCGGGCGCGTCGGCGCCAGAAGCCGTTGCCCCGGTGCGGGAGGTGTTCCGCGTAGTGGCCGCCGGCCCAGCGTGCGTGCTGTTCGACCGAGGCGAGTTGGCTGTCGCGATAGTAGGTCAGCGCGGCCTTCCGGTCGCCGCCCGGTTCGAGCAGGGTGTGCACGGTGACCGCCCCGGCCATGGCGGTCTGCAGGGCCTTGTCCACCCCGGAGGAGGAGAGCGGGTCGATGGCGAAGGCCGCCTCGCCCAGGCTGATGCGGTCCTCGGCAACGGGGTCGGGATCGTGGTAGCCGGTGGCGTCGCAGACCGCCACCGCGCTCGCGGGCCGCTCGTCCGCGAGTCCGCGCAGCAGCTCGGAGCCGCCCAGCAGGCTTCGCAGGAAGCCGGCGAGGGAGGAACGGCGGACGCCGGACCGGTGCAGCTGTTCCGGGTCGGTGAAGGCCATGGCCCGGTAGGTCCCGTCCGGCAGGGGCGTGCCCCACAGCCAGCCGTGCGGCGCGGCCTCCAGGCAGGTCGGCGGGCCCTGCCGGGTCCCGACGTGCCAGGCCGCGTACAGCGCGACGGTCCGCGGGCCGGTGCGCGTCACGCGCCCGCCGAGGACCCGTGCCCGCCCGGTGGCATCGACCAGGAACCGGGCGCGCAGGCGCCGGGGCCCGTCGGGCGTCGTGACGGGCACCTCCCATCCCCCGGCGCGGCGGTCGGGCCGGTGGGCGCGGGCGGGCTGAAGCACCGTGACGCCGGCGGATCGGGCGGCGTCCAGCAGGAGTTGGTCGAATCGCCCGCGGCAGACCGTGAGTCCGCACGTACCGGCCGGCAGACGAACCCGACGCACCTGCTCGTCCGCCCAGCGCACGCTCGACCAGGTGGGCGTGAGGAAGCCCGCGCCGCGTACGGCGGGCAGCAGCCCGAGGCTGTCCAGCAGTGGCCAGACGGCCGGCGTCAGCGCCTCGCCGATGTGCGGGCGCGGGAACGGATGCCGCTCCACGAGCAGGACCCGGTGGCCCAGTTCGCCCAGCCGCCGGGCGCACAGGGCCCCCGCCGGTCCGGCGCCGAGGACGCAGATCTCGGTGTCGATCCGGGAGACGGGCGCCGCCCCGATGCTCATGCGCCCGCCTCGCTTCGCTCGGCAGGGGCATTCGCCCACGCGCGCCCCTCAATGGTGAGCTCGCTCCGCTCACTCACGCGCCCGCCTCGCTTCGCTCGGCAGGGGCATTCGCCCACGCGCGCCCCTCAATGGTGAGCTCTCCCCCAGCCTTCGGCCGGGGGTACCCCCATCGCTCGCTCACGCCGGTGTCCCGGTGGCCGGCCCGGGGCGGAACCAGTCGGGCCTCCGGGCGAGCAGGCGGTGGTACGCGCCGAGGGCGTAGTGCAGCCAGCCGCGGATGTACTGACAGGCGGGGCGGCCGCGGTCGATCACCTCGTGGTGGCAGCCGCCGCCGCACAGGTAGCGCGCCCAGCACGAGCGGCACGGTTCCTGGCGGTGCACGTGCCGCTCGCTCAGCCAGGCCAGTTGGCGGTCGCGGTCCACGCCCCGGTCGAGGCTGCCCATCGTGCCCCGGGCATCGCCCACGAAGCGGTGGCAGGCGGCGAGCTCGCCCTCCGCCGAGACACCCAGGTACCCGGCGCCGGCGCCGCAGGGGTACGGGCGGTGGGTGCCCCGGTGGAGTTCGCGCAGCGCGTTGACCAGGTTGGCGAACGGGTAGCGGCGGCCGGCGACCACCTGCCGTTCGAACTCCTCGCCACAGGCGACCATCTGATTGAGCATCACCTCCAGATCGGCGGGCGTCAGTTCACCCCTGCCGGTCGGGGAGTTCAGCAGCGGCGAGAAGCCGACGCTGTGGAAGCCGAGTTGGACGAAGGCGTCCAGGGTGTCCCGCAGGTCGAGGTTGTGCGGAGTCACCGTCACCCGGGCGGAGACCTGCATCCGGCGCTGCGCCGCCAGCAGCGGTGCCACATTGGCGATCACCTTCCGGAAGCTGCCCTGTCCGCCCCGGTACGGGCGCAGCGAGTCGTGCACCTGCTGGGTGCCGTCCAGGCTCACCGTCACCGCGAAGCCGTGCCGCTCGAAGAAGTCGGCGTCCGCGGCCGTCACCGTGGTGCCGTTGGTGGTGATCGAGAAGGTCGCCGGCACGTCGCGCTCCGCCGCGAGCTGGGCCGCGTGCTCGGTGGCGGCGTGCACGACGGGCCGGTTGAGCAGTGGCTCGCCGCCGAGGAAGGAGAGGTTCACCCGCTCGCCCGGTGCGGCGGAGCGGAAGAGCAGCTCGACCGCGGCGAGCGCGGTCTCGACCGGCATGCTGGTGGGCGTCTTGCCGAAGCTGCCCTGCTGGGCGTAGCAGTAGGTGCAGCCGAGGTTGCACTTCTGTGCCACCGAGAGCGACAGGGCACGTACCGGCGGCTCGACGGGCGGCCGGTCGTCGATCAACTGCGGCGCGTCCAGCCCTAGTTCGGACATCAGTCGGGAGAGCTCGGGGCCGTCCCCGGCCTGCCGGGCGCGGTCGAGGGCACGGTAGCTGTCCGCGTCGAGGTCGAACAGGCGGCTGCCGTTGACCACCAGGGCGTGCCGGCCGACCTCGGTATGCAGCAGGTGGAGGTCGGGGCTGGCCGGGGTGGACAGCTCGAACAGCTCGCGGGCAGGTCCGCAGGTCGCGGATCCGGTGGGGGAGGGATTCATCGGATGGGCCTCGCCAGAGATGGTCCGGATGGTCGGAGATGGTCCGGATGGTCAGCGGTGGTCCGGGTAGTCCCGGCCACCGACGATGAACCGCAGGTGTTGCTGCCACTCCCGGAAGAGGTTGTCGTACGTCAGGAGGCGGGTGTCCCGGCCGTTGTCGAGCACGTACTCCCTGGGCTCCCGGTGCACCGAGAGCCAGTGGTTGCCGACGCTGACGCCCTGCTCGTCCACGTCCACGTTGACGTAGTCGGGCCGACTGGCCGCCCAGTAGTAGCAGGCGCACTCGCGGTAGTCGTTCTGCCAGGGCGAGCAGAGGCTGCGGGTGAGGTCACCGGGCTGCACCAGCTGCTCGTCGATCACTGCCAGCCGGTCCTGCGCCGCCTCGCTGACGGCGAACAACGGGCGGACGACCAGATCGACCGAGCGCAGCTCGGCCGGGTCCTTCGGGATGCCGACCGGGTTGTCGCTCGGCTGCATGGTGAAGTCGCACGTCACCGGCCGGCCGGCATGGTCGTCCAGGACCTTGGCGAGGGAGTTGGACCATTCCAGCATCGTCACACCCTCGGGGTTGCCGGCCGAGGTGAGACGGTCGTTCGTCCCCCGGGGCAACTGCGGGCCGGTCACGTCGCCGACCACCGGTTCACCGGCCACCCGGAGCAGCCGGCAGCCTTCGAGGATCTGGTGGTCCGGGGCCCGGATCACCAGGTTGTCCGCCTCGTGCAGTTCGATGCCTTCGAGGATCCGGCGCCAGATGTTGCGGAAGTCGAATTCGAGGCCGGGGAAGGCGTTGGAGATGGCCGAGGCCGCCAGGGTGCTGGGCGGATTCCCGGGCGCCCGGTAGTGCAGCTGCGCCGAGAGGTTCGTCGGCTGGATCGAGGTGATCGGCTGGGGCTCTGTCATCCCTGCTCCTCGGGGGTGGCGGCCGAAGTGGCGGCGCTGGCGGGACCGTTGTCGGTGAAGATCGCCCGCTGGGCGACCTTGCGGATGAGGTCGACCTGGCGGCGGGTCAGCGCGAGGGAGCGACCGTCCGCGCCGCGCATCAGGGCCGGCATCTTGCGCCGTCCTTTGTCGGACAGGTCGCCGACGTCGTCGAAGTCGCGCAGCACATCGGCGAACCACGGTGCCGTGCCGCTGCGCAGGCCGGCGAGCACCTGTTGGTGCAGGTTCAGCAGCGCGGTGCGGTCGACCAGTGACGGAGCCATGATCGGCTCGTACAGGCGGCCGGTGTCGTTGGTGTCCTGGGCGACCATGGTGGAGGCGCCACGGACCTGGCCGTTCACCGTGTTGCCGTTCAGGACGGCCGTGTTCATCAGCCGGACGGTGTCGAAGGCGCGCCGGACCACCTCCTCGGCGGCCTCCAGGGAGACCTCGTCGGGGGTGACGGTGGGGCCGAACATGGCCTGCTCCAGCTCGTCCGCGACGGCGCGGACCGGGAAGCTGTCCGGGGCGTAGGCCGGCGGGCCGGCGCCGATCCGGCCGTAGGCGCTCAACAGGGTGCCGTCAATGGTGAGTTCAGCCCTGACCAGGCCGTCGCACTCGTCGTCCAGATAGCCCTTGCTGACCCAGTTGCCCTCCTGGTCGCGAGACCCGGCGTAGATCTCGGAGGGGCTGGTCACCCGGGGACTGTTGCGGTTGTCGCTGTAGCCGAGCCAGGTGCCCCGGTTGGCGTCGTACAGGAAGTCGGTCACGTTCGGGTCGGGCTTCGGCTGCTCCTCCGCGCTGGAGCCGTAGACACGGCCGGCGGCGGGGGTGAAGCGCAGCCGGATCCCGGGGAACTCGGGGGTGGGCCTGAGGTAGCGGACGTGGCCGAGCGGAAGGCGCTTGCCCGCCCGGAAGTGCGGGCAGGTGCCCTCCAACTGGTACACGGCGTGGTCGTTGACGGGGCCGACCTGCGCGTCGATCCGGTCGTTCTCGTCGCCGGTCCGTCGGTGGATCTTGTGGTTGGCCACGTGCACCGTCCAGCGCACACTGTCGGGCCCGAGCCCGTGCCGGGCCAGCAGTTCGAGGGTCAGCGGCTCCAGCACGTCTTCCCGGCCCGGCTCCGAGGTCAGCGCCCAGACCTCCAGGAACGGAGCGACCGGCCGGACGTCGCCGTTCTCGGTGAATCGCAGCTCGGGCGGGGCCTCGTACGACCTGATGGCCCCGCTGTCCGGATCCACCTCGAAGGTCGGGGCCGGGCGCAGTTGTCGGGGCGCCAGCGGGTGGTGCGGGTCCACCAGCGCCTCGTAGTTGTCCATCGGCCGGGCGGCCGCGCCCAGGCGGCCGATCGCCAGGGGCGGGAGAATCCGGAGTTCCTTGATGGCCACGCTCTCTCCTCGTAGGTGGTTGGTCGCTCCCCCTGGGGTCGTTCAGCGCTCGGCCAGGACGCGGTCGACGAAGTCCCGTGCCTGGAGGTCGGTCTCGCGCAGCGCGCGCAGGTACGCTTCGCCCTCGGTCGTCAGCCTCGTCCGCAGCAAGTCGTCGACGGCGAGCAGCGAGGCCTCGGTGAGGTCGCGCTGGAGCAGCCAGCGGTTACGGTCGCCCGCCGGGAGGTCCAGCGTGTACGGCATCTCGAACGGCGGGCCGGCCAGCAGACCGGTGGACCCCTCGCGGTCGAGCGGGAGTTGGAGGAGCATCCCGGCGACGGCCCGGAGGTTGTACATCTCGCCGAAGGTCCGGTGGATCAGCGATCCGCGCGCGGTCAGGGTGGTGCCGTTGTCGAGCGGGCCGATCAGGCGGAAGGCGTGCGCGACGTCGGTCAGCAGCATGCGGTAGCGCAGGTTGAACAGGTGGCCCCAGCGGGCGGCCTCGGGGTGGGTGATGGGGGTGACCTCGGGGCGCGACTGGTCCGGTGCGAGGGCCAGCGCATGCGTCAGGGCCAGGGTCTCCTCGTTGAGCCGGTGGTCGGTGCGCGGGTTCTCGGCGACCTGCCGTGCGGTGGCGTCCTGGTCGGAAGGGTCGAGCCGCTCCAGTTCGCGGAAGATCGTCAGGAAGCGGAAGAAGTGGGAGAGTTCCCCCGGGCCCGTGCCGGCTGCGCTGCCGGTCGCCGGGACCGGGGCCTGGAGCGGTGGGAGCGCCTCGCCCTGGTCGCCGATGAGCTTCAGCGCGTTCAGGGCGGTGTCACGCGAGGAGACGCCGATGATCAGCAGGTCGGGGGACTGGGTCTCGGGCACGTTGCCGGAGTCCCGACCGCGTTCACCGAGGGTGTAGCCGCGGCCCCACTCGTTCCAGGACGCCTGATAGGGAAGGGTTTCGGCCTGGAAGGCGGCGTCCGGGATCCGGTCGTGGTCTCCCAGGATGTCGGTCAGCCGATCGTAGAGGGCGCCCACGCGGTTCACCGGCACGCCCTGCTTTCCGGCGGCCAGCTGCCGGATCCGCTCGGCCTCCTCGCCGGTCCAGTCGGGCGGGCTCTCGGCGCAGATGTACTGGGCGAGAGTCTCCGCGGTGAGCCGCCGGAGCGTGAACGGGAACGGGTAGAAGTCCGTGCCCCACGGATAGTCCTCCCGGCTGAGGTGGACCGGGCCGCCGAGCGCGAGCAGGAGGTTCTGTACGGTGAGCAGGTGGCCCATCTCCTCCTTGGCGATGCCGAGGACGATCTCCTGCCAGCGCCGCACGTCCGCGCGCAGGTGCTCGGGGACCTGTGGTCCGCCCAGCGAGTACGCGGCGAAGAGGTACTGCACCATCAGCGAGTGCTCGATCTCCGCGGCCACATGCAGCAGTAGCACGGTGTAGTCGCGCCAGTTGAACTCCGGCGGCAGGACCGGCCGGCCTTCCGGCGCGGCCTTCGCACCGAAGGCCAGCTCGGGAAAGGCGGACTCCAGGTGCCTGGTGATCCTCGTTCGCATGGGTTCCGTCCCAGGACTCGACGCATCGGGGCGAGTCACCCACAGTCAGGGCGCAGCACCCACAGTCACCGTCAGTGACATGCGACAGAAGCTTCCCCTGCCGGGAAGCGGTAGTCCAGGCCATGACACCCGTACGGTCCAGGGCGCACACGCGCAGGGACGAGTCGTTCTCGTGCGCCGGGGCGCGCGGGTTCTCCCGCGCTGCCGGGGGCGCGGCCGATGTCTCGCCCGGGTCCGGGCTCGGCGAGCGTGTTCGGGCCGGAGCTGGTCTGCTGGTTCCGAGGGGTGGTCGTGCCGGTGCAGCGGGAGGAATCCGGATGAGTACCTATCGAGTGGCACAGGTGGCCGACGTCGGCGGGTCGTTCGAGGTCGTCGAGCGTGACGTGCCGCGGCCGGGCCCCGGTCATGTACGGGTCGCCGTGGAGGCCTGCGGGATCTGCCACAGCGACGCCATGTTCGTGAACGCCGCCCTGCCGGGCGTCCGGTTTCCGCTGGTCCCCGGGCACGAGATCGCCGGGCGCATCGACGAGCTCGGCGAGGGGACGCAGAGCACCGGTTGGCAGGTGGGCGACCGGGTGGCGGTGGGCTGGTTCGGCGGCAGCTGCGGGCACTGCGCCCCCTGTCGGCAGGGCGACTTCGTCCTGTGCCTGAACCTGAAGGTCCCCGGCTGGGCGTACGACGGTGGTTACGCCGAGGCGGCGGTGGTGCCGGTCGACGCCCTGGCCCGGATCCCCGACGCGCTGGCCGCCGCCGACGCCGCGCCGATGGCCTGCGCCGGGGTGACCACGTACAACGGGCTGCGGACGAGCTCCGCACGGCCGGGCGACCTCGTCGCCGTACTCGGCATCGGCGGCCTCGGCCACCTGGGTGTGCAGTACGCGGCTGCCATGGGTTTCGAGACCGTGGCCATCGCCCGCGGCGCCGACAAGGCCGACTTCGCCAAGCAGCTCGGCGCGCACCACTACATCGACAGCACGGCCGGCACGCCCGTCGCGGACGCGCTGCAGTCCCTCGGTGGCGCCAGGGTGGTCCTGGCCACCGCCGCGAACTCCGCCGCCATCTCGGCGACCGTGGACGGGTTGTCCCACCGGGGTGAACTGGTGGTCATCGGCGCGGACACCGAGCCGCTTCGGATCGCCCCGGTCCAGCTGCTCATGCGCGCCCGGACCGTTCGCGGCCACCCGTCCGGCACCGCGCAGGACATCGAGGACACCATGGCGTTCAGCGCCCTGCAGGGAATCCGACCGATGATCGAGACCGCGCCGCTCGGGCGGGCCGACGAGGCGTACCGCAGGATGCTCTCCGGTACCGCCCGCTTCCGCATGGTGCTCACCACCGGGACGGGATGACGGGAGATCGACCTGCCGCAGCTTCTCACTCTCGCGGAGGGGGCGGGTGCTCACAGTGCTCGGCGTGCTCGGCGGCGTGGGCGGCGGTGGGTTCGGCACGCCGGATGGCGATGACGGCGGCGTCGTCGTTGAGTTGGTGGCCGACGTGGGCGAGCAGGTCGCGGCGGATGTGGTTGACGAGTGCCTCGGGGGAGCATCTGGTCCAGTGGGCGGCGCGATCGGCGAGCGGGTAGAACTCGCCGGTGCTGTCGCGTGCCTCGGTGACCCCGTCGGTGTACAGCAGCAGCGTGTCGCCCCTTTCGAACGGGAAGTCGTCGCTCGGGTACCTGCCGTCGCCCAGGTCGTTCACGCCGAGGGGTGGAGCGGCCGGCACGGAGTCGACGGGCAGCGCGCGGCCGTCGCGCAGCAGGAGGGGCGGCGGGTGTCCGCAGTTGGTCATGCGGGCGACGGGCTCGTCGTCGGGCAGGTCGAGGAGGATCGCGGTGATGAAGTGCTCGACGATCTCGCCGCTCTCCTGGGCGAAGTCAGTGAGGTAGCGCCCCACGTTGTGGTCGAGCGTGGACGCCAGGTCCGCCAGGGTGTCGTGCTGCGCGGCGATGAGGCGGAAGGCGCTGACCAGCAGGGCCGACTCGCCGACGGCCGCCAGGCCCTTGCCCCGGACGTCTCCGATGACCATGCGGGTTCCGCCCGAGGTGCGGGTGGCGGTGTAGAGGTCGCCGCCGATCTGCGTCTCCTTTTCGGCCGCGAGGTACATCGTGGCGATCTGAAGCGGCCCGATCTGCTCGGGCAGCGGGCGCAGCAGGGCGCGCTGGGCGGCTTCGGCGACTGACTGGGCGCGGGCGAGCTGTCTGGCCCGGTGTTCGCGGATGGCGGTGAACATGACGATCAGGATGCACAGGACGGTCAGCGCGATGATCTGCGCGATGTGGTTGTTGGTGGCGATGCCGCCGTGGAGGTAGGCGATGAGGACCTGGGCGGCGATGGCCAGGGCTCCGACGACGGCGGTCGGGCGGAGGCCGGCGAACGAGGGGGTGAGGGCGGGAGCGATCACCAGGAGCGGGCCGAGGTGGACGCTGGTGGGGGACCGGAGATCGACCACGGTGATCGCCGCGATGAGAGCGAGCGGGATCAGCAGCAGCAGCCAGCTCCGTTGTCCGCGCTGCTGGTGGCGGGCCGCGCGTGCTCGCACTTCCATGTCCCCACTGTGCTCCTGGGCGTCGGCGAGCGCAGGTGTGTTTGGGCAATGCGTGGTAACTGACGTACCGACCGTAGCCGCTCCGGTGTCGCCGTCCGCGCGGAACGGATCTCAACCTGGATGAGGCCTTGCGGGGCGCGGATATTTCACCGGTATGCGATACCTGCCGCATTTTCACTTGGCTGGACTCATGGTGTCACACCTCGGACATGTCCGAAATGACAGTGCATAACGGCTGTCGTTACGTTCATCGCGGGTCGGTCACCCGGCCGACGTCCGTGAGACAGAGAGATAGTGACATGCGCATGCGCATCTTGGCCGTGGCCGCTGCCGGAATAGGCGCGGCGGCCCTCGCAACCACCGGTATCACCTACGCCCTCGCCGGATCCACCTCGGCGTCCCCGCCCGTCCAGCAGCCGGCCCGGCCCGTCGAACAAGTCGCCCCGGCGCCCCTGTCCGTTCAGCCGGCGGCCCAGCCCGTCGAGCAGGCCGCCCCGGCCGCGGCCGTCGCGGGCGGCGGCGGCGAGAGCCGCGGCGGCGAGGACGGGGAGAAGCGCGAGGGCCGCGACCACCATGAGCGCGGACGCGGCCACGGCCATGAGGAAGCGGGAAGGATCTACTTCAACGAACGGACGTACTCCGCCGACTCCGAGGGATGCATCACCGCTGCCAGCGGACTGGGCTCCACCAGCTTCAGCGTTTTCAACGACAGCCGGAAGATCGTCGAGGTCTACCGCGGCTTTTCCTGTGACGGCGGCTCTCCGGTCACCACCGTGGGTCCCTACGGTGCCACCAATGGCGTCGTGACCCGTACCGCCCACGGGAGCATGTTCGGTGGCGACGGCGCCGTGGGCAGCTTCCGGGTGATCGGCGACTACGACGAGTGGTGACGGCGCCGCCCGGAGCGAGCCGCGAGCGCTCAGAAGACCGCGAGCGGATTGACCGGGGAGCCGGTGCCGCGGGGGATGTTCAGGGGCGCGGCGACGAGGAGGAACTCCCAACGTGAGGTGCGCGCGCACGCCTCGGCCAGCGGCTCCAGGTCCAGGTTGTCGATCAGCGACAGGCCCAGGGCGGTGATGGCCAGCACGTGGACCGGCGAGTGGACGCCGTCGACGGGGCTCGGGCGCACGTCGCTGTCGCCGTCGCTGCCCAGTGCCGAGGTCTGTGACTCGCTCAGCACGCGCATCGCGCCGGGATGCAGTCCCGCGCTGAGGTCGTCCGGGTCCCACGCGCCCAGTCGCCGCCGTCGGGCGAGGTGGCCGGTGCGGACCAGGAGGATGTCCTGCGGGCGGAGCGGGCTGCCCTGTTCCTCGGCACAGACCAGCAGCTCCTGGCCGCCGATCGCCTCTCCCGGCTCCAGCCAGGCCGTGCCGCGCAGGCGTGGCACGTCCAGCAGGACTCCTCGCCCCACCAGTCCGGGCAGCAGGTCGGTCACCGCGCCGTAGGCGGCACCCTGCGAGGAGAACACCTCTCGCGCCCGGACTCCCGCGAAGAGCAGTCCGCCGTACGCGATGTGGCAGAGCGCGTCCAGGTGCGTCTGCGCCTTGCCGTGGTAGTCGGAGGCGATGAAGTCCCGGTGCACGGTCGGCTCAGGGGCCGTGACGTCCGCCAGTTCGGTCATCTGGTGCAGTGCCGGCCTGCGGTTGTCGGGCCCCGGCACGCTGTCCCACGGCCGCCCCATGGCGACCACCTCACCCGTGCGTACGAGTCCGGCGGCTGCCACCCGTCGCCTCGCTTCGACCGGCCCGGGGAGATGGCCGCGGCGCAGCTGCCGGAAAAGCGCGTCGAACTCGGCGCGGGTCATCGCCGGCCCGTTGGCACTGGTCATGGCACTCCTCAACCCGGCCCCCGCTCTGCCGATGATGCGGTGATGGTCGCGATACCGCCACCGTGCTCGGGGAGCGTGCGCGATCCGGTAACAAAGACCTCAGAACGGGCAAAGTCCTAATATTGCATCGAAAGGGTGCAGCTCCACGGAAATGTGAGCGCTGTGGCGGCCATGACACTTTCGGATGAGGCGGGGATCGGCCCCGTACGGGCCCGTGAGCGGTTCATGCTCGGCGAACCGGTCGAGGGTGGCGTGCGGAGTCTGATCCTGAACTCCTGGCAACGCTGCCAGTCGATGGGGATCTCCCCGGACGGCTCCGAACTCCCGTACCGGCCGGACATCGACCTGGACGGCCGACTGGTCCGCGCGGCCAGGCCCGTGCTGGACCGGCTGGCATCCAGGTTCGCCGGCAGCCGGATGAACGTGGCCCTGACCGACGGGGACGGGGCGGTGCTGCAGCGCCGTTTCGGCGATGCGGCCATGGTCAGGCAGCTGCCCGCGGTCCAGAGCGTGCCGGGCTTCGTGTTCGCCGAGCAGTACGGCGGGACCAACGGCATCGGGCTGGCGCTCACGGAACGGCGACTCATCCAGGTCTCCGGAGCCGAGCACTTCGCCGAGCGCGGCCAGTCGAACGCCTGTACCGCGATTCCCGTCCGTGACCCCCTCAGCGGGCGGATCGAGGGCGTCCTCTGCTTCGCCTATCCGCCCGCCTACGCGGACCCGCAGATGGCGGACCTGATCCGCAAGGCCGCCACCGCCATCGAGCGGCGCCTGCTGGCGCAGAGCTCGGCGCGAGAGCGCACCCTGCTGCGCGCGTACCTCGATTCCAGGCGCCGCGCCCGGACCGACCAGGCGGCCGGGGACGGGCGCCGCGTCGGTCTGGACGAGCTGCCCCGAAGCGGGCTGGACCGGCACGACCAGACACTGCTCGAACAGCTGGCCACCGAGCTGATCTCCTCGGCCCGCCGCACCGCGGTCGAGGTGACCCTTTCCCAGGGTCGCCGGGTCACCCTGCTGAGCCGCCCGGTGGCCAGCGCGTCCGGGGTGGAGGGCTTCGTCATCGAGGCGATCCTGCACGGCGACTCGCCGCCCCGGCCCGCCGCCCCCGACCAGGCCGGGCGGCCGGGCGGTCTCCCGGTGCCCGCCATGACCGCCGCCGTCCCACCGATGCGGCACCGCGTGGGTGCCGCATCGGATCGCGGGGCCGAGGCGCCGTCCGCCCCCGCGCCCGACGAGGCCACCAGGCTGCTGCTGCTGGGCGAGCCGGGCGTGGGACAGTACGCCGTCGCGGCCCGCCGCCGCCTGGAGCTGCTGTCCGAGGCCAGCACCCGCATCGGCACCACCCTGAACGTGACCCGCACCGCATGGGAACTCGCCGAGATGGCCGTCCCGCGGCTGGCCGACTACGTCACCATCGACCTGCCCGAGGCCGTCCTGCGCGGCGAGGAGCCCACCGACCCGAGCAGCGAGCTGCACCGCACGGTGGTCCACGGCATCCGCACCGACTGCCCCTTCTACCCGGTCGGTGAACGGGTCGACCTCAACCCCACCACGCCCCACCGCCGCTGCCTGGCCAGCGGGCAGGCGGTGCTGGAACCCGATCTGCGCAGGGCCGCCGGCTGGATCTCACAGAACCCCGAGGGGGCCGAGCGCCTCTTCGCGTACGACGTCCACTCCCTCATCACCGTCCCGCTGCTGGCCCGCGGCGTCGTGCTGGGCATCGCCGGCTTCTACCGCGCCCGGAACCCCGCCCCCTACGGGGACGACGACCGCTCGCTGGCCCAGGAGCTGGCCACCCGCGCCGCCATCTGCATCGACAACGCCCGCCGCTACACCCGCGAACACGCCATGGTCCTGGCCCTGCAGCACAGCCTGCTCCCGCGCAGCCTGCCCGAGCAGAGCGCCATCGAGGTCGCCCACCGCTATCTGCCCGCCGAGTCCGGGGTGCGCGGGGACTGGTTCGACGTCATCCCCCTCTCCGGTGCCCGGGTCGCCCTGGTCGTCGGCGATGTCGTCGGCCGCGGACTGCACGCCGCCGCCACCATGGGCCGCCTGCGCACCGCCGTGCACAACTTCGCCGAACTGGACCTCGCCCCCGACGAGCTCCTCACCCACCTGGACAACCTCGTGGGGCGCCTGGACCGGGACGAGGACGGCGTGGAGCCCGTCACCGGCAATGACGGCATCATCGGCGCCTCCTGCCTGTACGCCGTCTACGACCCGACCTCGCAGCGCTGCACGCTGGCCCGCGCCGGTCACCCGCCACCCGCGGTGGTCCACCCGGACGGCACGGTCACCGTCCCCGACCTCCCCGCCGGACCCCCGCTCGGCCTGGGCGGCCTGCCGTTCGAGACCGCCGAGCTGCACCTCCCCGAAGGCAGCCAGCTGGTCCTCTACTCCGACGGACTCCTCGAAGACCACTACCGCGACCCCGACGCGGCCCTCGACCGCCTGCGCACCGCCCTGGCCCACCCGAACCGCTCACCCGAGGACGTCTGCCGCACGGTCGTGGAGGCCGCGGTACCCGAGCACCCGGCCGACGACGTCACGCTGCTCGTCGCCCGCACCCACGCCCTCGACCCCGGCCGGATCGCCACCTGGGACCTGCCCGCCGACCCGGCCCGGGTCGGCGACATCCGCGCCGCCGCCGCCCGCCGCCTGAGCGACTGGGGGCTGGAGGAGGTCGCCTTCGTCACCGAACTGCTGCTCAGCGAGCTGGTCACGAACGCCATCCGCTACGGCATCGAGCCCATCCAGGTCCGTCTGATCCACGACCGCGCCCTGATCTGCGAGGTCTCAGACGGCAGCAGCACCGCCCCCCACCTGCGCCACGCGGCCACCACCGACGAGGGCGGCCGCGGCCTGTTCCTCGTCGCCCAGCTCACCCAGGCCTGGGGCACCCGCTACACGGCCAGGGGCAAGGTCATCTGGGCCGAATGCGCCCTGGAGGCGGCCGACGGCGTCCCCGACCTCTTCGAGAGCAGCTTCTTCGAGAACCAGTTCGCCGACATTCCTGAAATCGGATGACCCGCCCTCCGGACATCACCCGCCCTCCGGACGTCAACGGCCGCCGTGGCGTGTCAACACCACGGCGGCCGAGCTGAGCTGGTAGGAACGGTGGTCCATGCACGAGACCCCCGGCCCCCTGGCGGGCCCACCCGCGAGCCGCGGCCCACTCGTCCGCATCCGCGGTCTCGGCAAGCGGTTCGGCGGCACTCCCGCGCTGGTCGGGATCGACCTCGACATCCATCGCGGCAGCGTCCTGGCCCTGCTCGGTCCGAACGGCGCCGGCAAGTCCACCCTCATCCAGACACTCGCCGGGATCCACCACGCGGACCAGGGCGAGGTGACGGTGGCCGGGCACCCGCTCGGCACCGAGGCCGCCGCCCGTCGTATGGCCTTCATCCACCAGGATCTCGGTCTCGTCGACTGGATGACGGTCGCCGAGAACATCGCCCTGGTCGCCGGCTACCCGCGCCGCCACGGGCTGGTCTCCTGGCGGCGGACCCGGGAGCGCTGCGCCGACGCCCTCGCCCTGATCGCCGGGCACCTCGACGCCGACGCGCGGATCGCCGACCTCGCCCCCGCCGAGCGCTCGCTGGTCGCCATCGCCCGCGCGCTGGCGACCCGGGCGGAGCTCATCGTCCTGGACGAGCCGACCGCCAGCCTCCCCGCCGCGGACTGCGCCCGGCTCTTCGCCGTCCTGCGCACCCTGCGCGACCGAGGGCACGGCATCGTCTACGTCACCCACCGGCTCGACGAGGTCTACCAGGTCGCCGACGCCTTCGCTGTCCTGCGCGACGGTCGTCTGATCAGCTCCGGCCCGCTCGCCGGCCACAGCCGTCGGCGCCTGGTCCACGACATCGTGGGCCGCGAGCCGGCCGGCCGCCGGGCCGCCCCGGTCGCCCCCGTCGAGGGCCCGGTGGTGCTGAGCCTCGACGCGGTGCGGACCACGAACGCCGGGCCGGTCAGCCTGAATCTGCATGCCGGCGAGATCCTCGGCATGGTGGGCCTCACCGGCGCCGGCCACCTCGACCTGGGCCGCGCCCTCGCCGGATCCCGTCCGATCCTCGGCGGGCGGGCGCTGCTCGACGGCCGACCGTACACCCCGCGCACGGTGGCCGGTGCCGTCGGCTCCGGTGTCGGCCTGGTTACCGGCAACCGTCAGGAGGAGGGCTGCGCCGCCCAACTGACGGTCCGTGAGAACCTCCTGGCGAACCCCCGGTCGGCCGGCCGGTCGGCGCTGCACTGGATCAGCCCCCGGCGCGAGCGGGCCCAGGCCGCCGCCCTGATCGAGCGGTTCTCGGTGCGCCCCCGCGACAGCGAGGCGCCGATCGCCACGCTGTCCGGCGGGAACCAGCAGAAGATCATGGTCGGCCGGTGGCTCCAGGTGCACCGGCGGCTGTTGATCCTCGAGGAGCCGACCGCCAGCGTCGACGTCGGCGCCAAGGCCGAGCTCTACCGCCTGCTCGACCAGGCGCTGGCCGACGGCCTCGCGGTCCTGCTCATCTCCACCGACTTCGAGGAGGTAGCCACCGTGTGCCACCGCGCCCTGGTGTTCGTCCGCGGGACCGTGACCGCCGAGCTGACCGGTGCGGCCCTCACCGTCACCGAACTCACCTCCGCCGCCTCGGCCCTGCCTCCCGTCACCGGCGGTGACGGCGACAGGCGTGCGACAGGCCGATGACCGAGCCCACCTTCCGCCGGTCCCCGCAGGGCCGCCGGCGCGGACACCTGATCGGCAGCTACGGCCTGCCGGCCCTCGCCGTTCTGCTGTTCCTGATCTTCTCCGTCGCGCGGCCGAACACCTTCCCCACCCTCGACAACGTCTCCTCGATCCTGTCCAACCAGTCGATCCCCGCCATCCTGGCGCTCGGTGCGACGATCCCCATCGCCACCGGCAAGTTCGACCTGTCCATCGGCTACGGCCTCGGTCTCGCGCACGTCGTGGTGCTGCGGCTCATCGTCGACGGCGGCTGGCCCTGGCCGCTCGCCTGCCTGGCCGTGATCCTGGGCGGAGCGGCCTTCGGGGCCCTCAACGGTGTCATCGTCGAGTTCGGGCGGATCGACTCCTTCATCGCCACGCTCGGCACCGGCAGCATCCTGTACGCCTTCACCGGCTGGATCACCGGCGGCGCCCGGGTCCTCCCCGGTGCCGGCGGTCTGCCGGTCGCCTTCACCGACCTCTACGACTCCACGTTCCTCGCACTGCCGGTGTCCGCCTCCTACGTGGTCGCGCTCGCGGCCGTCCTGTGGCTGCTCCAGGAGCGGCTGCCGCTCGGCCGGTACCTGTACGTCATCGGCTCCAACCCGCGCGCCGCCGAACTCGTCGGAATCCCCACCCGCCGCTACAGCGTCTACGCCTTCGCCGGATCGGGCCTGGTCGTCGGTTTCGCGGGGGTCCTGCTCGCCGCGCAGCAGCAGATCGGCAACCCGAGCGTCGGCCTGGAGTACCTGTTGCCCGCGTTCGTCGGCGCGCTGCTCGGCTCCACCGCGATCAAACCCGGACGTGCCAACGCCCTGGGCACCGTGGTCGCCGTCGCCGTCCTCGCCATCGGTCTGGCCGGTATCGGGCAGCTCGGCGCCGACTTCTGGGCCGTGCCGCTGTTCAACGGCGCGACGCTGCTCCTCGCCGTCGGCCTGGCCGGCTACTCCGCACGCCGCCGGCTGCGGGCCGGTGCCGCCGAGAACCGCGGCCGGCCCACGCCGCCGACGGACGTGGCTTCCCCCCGGGACACGCCGTGAAGCGCGACGCCGTGACCGTGCTGGCAGCAGTCGTGCTGGCAACGGCGGGCACCGTCCTGGACGGCTGCCAGCGCGGGCCGTCGACCGGGACCGGGGCCCCCGTCACAGGGCCGTCGAGGGCGGGATGCCCGGCGGACACCCTCGCCAGGGCGAAGGGGGACGTCCAGCAGGCCGAGCAGGTCGACGTCCCGTGGAACGGCCCCACCAGCGGCCCCAGGGCGGTTCCCGACCGGACCATCGTCTACGTCGCCCAGACCATGACCAACCCCGGCGTCGCGGGTGTCGCCAGGGGCGTCATCGAAGCCGCGACGGTCATCGGCTGGAGCGTCCGGGTGATCGACGGGCAGGGCACGCCCGCCGGCATCCAGGCGGCGCTCGGCCAGGCGGTCAACCTCGAGGCCTCGGGCATCGTCATCGGCGGCTTCGACCCGGGTCTGACCGCGCAGCAGGTCGCGCAGGCCGACGCGGCACACATCCCGCTCATCGGCTGGCACGCGGTCGCGGCCCCCGGGCCGAGCACGAACCCCCCGCTGTTCAGCAACATCACCACCAGCGTCGGGGACGTCGCACGGCTCAGCGCGGACTGGGTCATCGCGGAGTCCGGCGGCAACGCCGGAGTCGTCGTCTTCACGGACGACTCCGTCCCGTTCGCCGAGAACAAGTCCCGACTGATCAAGGACGGACTCGCCACCTGCTCCGGCGTGCGGCTGCTGGCCTCCGAGAACATCCCCATCCCGGACGCGAGCAGCCGCACCCCCCAGGCGGTCTCCGCCCTCCTGGCCCGCTTCCAGGGCCAGTGGACGCACTCCGTCGCCATCAACGACCTGTACTTCGCCGACGCCGCGCCCGCCCTGCGCGCGGCCGGCAGGCCCGGCGACGCCGCCCCGTACAACATCGCCGCGGGCGACGGCGACCCCTCGGCCTTCCAGCGCATCGACAGCAGGCAGTTCCAGGCCGCCACCGTCCCCGAGCCCCTCACCGAGCAGGGCTGGCAGATCGTCGACGAGTTCAACCGCGCCTTCTCCCACCAGCCTGCCAGCGGCTACGTCGCCCCGGTCCACATCACCACGGCCGCCAACAGCGGCGGAGCGACCTCCTGGGACCCGGCGGGCTACCGCCAGGCGTACCGGATGATCTGGGGCAGGTAGCGAGGGCGGCGCCGACGCAGCGCATGTGATCAGTTCGCGTCAGTGCGGTCGTCGGCGAGGGGCTACCGCGGGCTGGCGGCCCAGCGCCGCCGCCCCGCGCTGTCGGCGCCGCCGTCGCTGCCGTCGAGCCCGCCCTTCAACGCGTCCCGGGCGGGATCGGTGGGTGGGCCCGGCTCCTCCCCTTCCGGGAGCCGGTGCGCGACCAGCACGGCGATGTCGTCGTCGAGGGCGGCATCGCTGTACGCGAGCAGGTCGCGGTGCAGGTGGTCCAGAAGCTCGCGCGGCGGAAGGGCGGTCCAGCCGCGGACACGCTGGGTGAGCGGGTAGAAGGCTCCGGTGCGGTCGCGGGTCTCGGTCACGCCGTCGGTGTACAGGAGCAGTTGGTCGCCTGGACGGAAGGGCTCCACGTCGACGTGGTAGTCGCCGCCGAGCAGCACACCGAGGTTGAGAGGCGGTGACGGATCACGCGGGGCCAGTTCACTGACCCGGCCCTGGTCGATGAGCAGCGGCGGGGGGTGACCGCAGTTGACGATGCGGACCACGGGCTCGTCGCCGGGAATCTCGGCGAGCACAGTGGTGATGAAGCGTTCCTCGCTGCCGGGGAGCTGGGCGGCTCGGCGGCTCATGCTCAGCTCCAACCGACGTGCTATCGCGGGCAGATCGGGCTCGTCGTAGGCGGCCTCGCGGAAGGCTGCCAGCATCGCCGCGGCCGTCTCCACCGCGAGCAGGCCCTTGCCCCGGACGTCCCCGATCAGCAGGCGCACACCGTGCGCGGTGCTCATCGCCTCGAAGAGGTCGCCGCCGATCCGGGCCTCCGCGGCTGCCGACACGTACAGGGTCTCGATGCTGATGCGGCCCAGGAGGTGGGGGACCGGACGCAACAGCACGCGCTGCGCCGTCTCGGCCACCGAGCGCACGGTGGCCAGGGTGCGTTCCCGGCGCGTTCGGTGGGCGGCCAGAAGGGCGCCCAGCATCCCGACCAGCGCCGTGGAGAAGTAGGTGGCCACGTAGTGGCGCTCCCACAGATAACCCACGTCGCGGCCCGCACAGCACGGAGTACCCGCCAGGACGCCTTCGAAGACCACGGCGAAGACCGTGATGGCGACGACGAAGGCGGGACCGTGGGCGTAGGCGGCGACGACGGGCAGGGCGATGAGCAGAAAGCTCACCGGCCACTGCACGGGAGTGATCGGCTCCAGCGCCAGGATGGCCGCGACATAGATGGCCGGCAGCCAGCGTATCCAGGCCGGCTGGGCGGGCACCTGCGGCTCCGTCCCACCCGGCTCCGTCCCACGCTGCCGGTCGGCCCAGCCGCGGCCCGGGAGCCTCACCGGGCGCTCCGGTGGCGGTGGGCCAGGTCGAACGAGAAGCCGCTGCGAACCGGCCGGGCGCCGGCGGGCGAAGCGGACCGCAGCGGCCCCACGAGCGGCGGATCCGTCAGCATTCCGGAGCGCATCCGCCCGGACGGCGGCGGGAGCCCGACAGCAGCGGAGGGCGCCGCGACGTGCGGCGGTGCGACCCCGAACCCCCGGTGGCGGGTGTCGTCCGGTTCGTGATCCGCCTGTACACACATACATCAATCATCACGGCATACCAGCCACTGCCGCCTGCCGACGGAGTCGAGCACGCGACAGAGCCCTCATCGCGGTCGACGCTCCGCGGGTGTGCCCGGCCCGTCACTCGAAGCGCGTGGGGTCGCCGGCCCCTCGCCGGACGACTTCCGGCCCGCCGCCCGAGAAGTCGACGACCGTCGTCATCTCCGTGCCGCAGTCGCCCGAATCCACCACGGCGTCCAGCATGTGGTCGAGCCGCTCCTTGATCTCCCACCCCTGTGTCATCGGCTCGTCCTCACCGGGGAGGACCAGGGTGCTGGAGACCAGGGGCTCACCGAGTTCGGCGAGCAGGGCCCTGGTGACGGTGTGGTCGGGGATCCTGACTCCTACCGTCTTCTTCTTCGGGTGCAGCAGGCGGCGGGGAACCTCCTTGGTGGCAGGGAGGATGAAGGTGTAGCTGCCCGGCGTCGCGGCCTTGACGGCGCGGAAGACGTTGTTGTCGAGTTGGACGAACTGGCCCAGCTGCGCGAAGTCCACGCACATCAGGGTGAAGTGGTGGCGCTCGTCGAGACGCCGGATCGACCGGATCCGTTCGAGGCCGTCGCGGTTGTCCAGCCGACAGCCCAGGGCGAAACAGGAGTCGGTCGGGTACGCGATGAGGGCCCCGGACCGCAGACTGTCGACCACGGTGCTGATGGTGCGCGGCTGGGGGGACTCTGGGTGCACGTCGAAGTACTTCGCCATTGGCCGACCCTACGGGATCCCGGCCACCGATCGGCGCAGCCGCGACGTCCCGCACCCTGGCGGGCCGCCGGGGCACGGCGTACGGTCGGTCGGCATGGGCTTCGATCAGGCGCGGGTGAATCGGATCTTCCTCCCGGAGACGTACGCCGAGGGTGTGCCGTACGACCTGTTCCGTGAGCTGCGGGCTGAGGCGCCGGTCTGCTGGGTGGAGGAGCCGGCGGTGGGGGACTGGCCGGGCGGGACGGGGTACTGGGCGGTGCTGCGCCATGCGGACGTGAAGCACGTGCTGCGCAGCCCCGAGCTGTTCTCCTCGAACCTCGGCGCCACCCAGATCCGTGACCCGGACGCGCCCGCCGATCTGGAGTTCGTCCGGGCGATGATGCTCAACCAGGACCCGCCCGACCACTCCCGGCTGCGCCGGATCGTGGCGGCGGCGTTCACCCCGCGGGCGGTGGCGGAGCTGTCGGAGGCGATCGAGAACCGGGTGCGGGAGCTGATCGATTCGGTACGGCCGACCGGTGCCGCCGACCTCGCCCGGCTGGCCGCCGATCTGCCGGTGTGGACGCTGGCCCGGGTGATGGGGGTGCCGGAACAGGACCGGCAGTTGCTGCTCGACTGGGCCAACCGGGTGATCGGCTACCAGGACGCCGACTACGCCCACTCCAGCACCGCGGATCCGTCGAACCTGACCGACCTCGGCCGCGCCGCGCTCGCCCATCGCCCCACCACCCGGACCACCGCGGACGGTCGCCCGGTCAACCCCCGCTCCCGCGCCGCCCTGGCCGACATGTACGCCTACGCCCATGCCCTCGCCCGCCGGCCCGCCCCGGGCGGCGTGTTGGCCCGCACCCTCCGAGCGGGCCTGACGGTCGAGGAGTTCGAGACGATGTTCTTCCTCTTCGCCGTAGTCAAACGGCCACCCGAACATGTCATTTGACTCAACGGGCTGGCACCGAAGTTGACCATCTTCGTGCGTCCAGGAGCTCCGAGCTCTACCAAGCTCAATGCAGCCGATAGTGAACCGCCCTGGGTGTGGTGGGGACTCGATTTCGTGTAAGTCTCGTTCGTCGCCGACCAGGTGGCCGCCGTCCTCACGCTGGGGCTGGCCGAGGCTGCCGAAGTACTGGTCGTAGCGGCGGCCGAGAGGCCGTCGACTACCTGGAGCGGCAGCTCGTCCAGTACATCGCCTCGAAGGTCATCGAGGCCGCGCTCCCGCCGTTGCTCGCGATCATCGAGAAGGCCGTCGCTGGCATGGCGTACTCAGCGCTGGAGGACATCCTCGGGGTCTCCGGCGCCGGCCAGGGCCAGGGTGACGGCTGCACGCTCTCAATAGCAGTCTCCCAGGTCTTCCGGTTGATCTCCTCCGGCTGGATGGCGGCGAAGGGGCCTGACGGCGGTCCGCTCACGCTGCCTTGCCGAAGCCCTGACGGACAGCGGGGTCGGCTTGATCAACCACTCCGGCGTCCGCCCGGTCAAGCGCTGCGGCCAGGGCGACGGCGTCGGCGGCGGAGTCTTTGAGGAGGTGGCCAGCTCCGGCAGATGCACCGCTAGGTCAAGGGTCCAGGCGATGGCGTCGCTGCCCGCTCCGCGAGGCGGGTGAGTTCGGCGTAGATGTTCGCGGTGATCGACAGGGTTCGGTGACGCAGGGTCTTGGAGACGACCGGGAGTAGGACGCCTGCGGCCATGGCGAAGCTGGCGGCGAGGTGGCGCAGGTCGTGCAGGGTAATGCGGGGTACGCCGACGGGTAGGTGCCTACGGTGCGTCGGCTTGGCGATGAACGTTGTTCCGGCGCTCGTCGTCTCCATGGCCTTCACCCACGCGCGGGCCGCAGCACGCCACCCTGTAGGGCGGGGGTTGACGGTCTCGCCCTACAAGGCGCCCACGCATACTGGTGTGTCGTTCGGGGGAGACCTGGTCGGCGGCGGTGTGCCCGAGTGTGAGGCCACCTGCGATGGCCAGGCCGATGGCGGCGGCTTGACCGATGGTCAGGAGTCCCGGGGCGAGCTCGCCGTGGCTGAGGAGGAGCATGCCCTGGTAGATGGTGTAGCCGGGAGCGAGTGGTGCGATGCCCGCGATGGTGAGCAGCAGGGCTGCGGTGTTGGTGCGGTGCGCGAGGATCTGGGTAGTGAGGCCGACGATGGTGGCCGCGACGGCTGCGGACAGGGGCGGCGGGAGGCGGTACTTCTGCCAGAGCACGAGGTAGACGGCCCAGACCATCGCGCCGGCCAGGCCGGCCGTGAGCAGGTTCCACCGGGTTCCCTGGAGGCAGAAGGCCAGGCAGGCGCAGACCATCGTTGCGGCCAGGATCTCCCTGGGGAGTGCGGTCCAGCCGTCCAGGGCGAAGCCGTCCGGTTGGACCTGCGGGGCCCGCAGCCCGGTGTGCGCCGCGGCGTAGAGGGCCACGCCCACGCCGGCGACGATCGCGGCGACGGTCATCGCCACGCTCAGGGCGCGTGCCGCGGCGGTGACCAGGTAGCCCGCGATGGCGTCCTGCACTCCGCTGACGAAGGCGAGGCCGGGCAGCAGCATCGCGATGCCGCCCGCAACGACCAGCGGCGCCTGGTCGGTTGTGCCGGTGAGGAGGAGCCCGGTGGCGGTGGCGGTGGCGACCGCTCCGCCTAGGACCACCTGGTGGAAGTCGGGCACGCCGCGGCGCGACAGGTGGATGTTGGCGCGGTCGATGAAGGCGGCCACCACTGCGGCGGCGGCGAACACCGTCGGCCCGCCGCCCAGCATCACGGTGAAGAAGCCGCCCAGGCCCGCCCAGGCCAGGGTGACCTGCCAGGCGGGGTGGGCCGGTCGGGCGGCCTCGATCTGCGCCAGGCGGTACCGCGCCGCGCGGACGTCCAGGCGACGACGCACGACCTGCTCGACGAGGCCGTGGACGGCGTCGATGCGCGAGCAGTCCAGGGTGGTGCTGCGGACGACCCGGATCTCGGTCATGGGCACCGCGCGCGGCCCGCTGCGGTAGGACAGCGAGAGGGCGCCGGCGGTGACGTCCGCCGTGCAGCCGTGGAGTCCCAGGCCCGCCGCCATCGTGGTCGTCGTCGCCACCACGTCGGCGGCCGGCGCGCCGTTGGCCAGGAGCAGTTCACCTGCGCGCAGGGCGAGCAGCAGCAACTCGGCGGCGTGCTCGTGCGGAGAGGGGGCGAGGCGGGTGAACCGACGGACGGTCATCAGCGGTTGCGTGGTGGTCATCGAGTCGCACTCTCGTCGGGCTGCAGACAGACCTCGTCGATGGCGAAGTGGCGGAGCGTCTCGAAGTTCTCGGGAAATTCGGGACGGCCTCCCGCGACATGCCGGGGGCGTTCGGCGAAGAGGCGACGTGCGTGGGAGAGGTAGCCGGCCAGGGCCTCCTCGCCGTGGCGGACCTTGCTGCCCGGGTCTTCCGGGGCGTCGAAGCGGCAGTCGGCCAGACTCAACGGCGGGGCGGGTGGGGAGAGGTGGTGGCGCCAGAGGCCGGCGTCGGGGGTGAATCGGTAGTCGGTGAGCAGGCGGTGGCCGTGCGTGGCGATGAGATCGACCGCCTCGATGATGTAGTCCCGGACGGTCTCGGACATGAAGTACGGGAAGCTGACCCGGGTCCAGCCGGGCTTGATGCCTTCGTGGCCCTGCTCGACGATCTCCTCGCGCAGCGCCGCCGAGTGGTCGTCGCCGATGTCCAGCAGCCGGTGCCCGTACGGGCCGGCGCACGAGCAGCCGCCGCGGGCCTGGATGCCGAACAGGTCGTTGAGCAGCGCGACCACGAAGTTGTGGTGCAGGTAGCGGTCCTGGTGCCGGATCAGGAACGAGACCAGAGGCAGGCGCGGCACGTGGGTGGGGCCGAGGACGACGATGTTCGGGTTCTGCTGCCAGCGGGTCAGCACCGCCTCCCGGGCTCGCTCCTCCCGGGCGTGGATCAACTCGGTGCCGACCTTCTCCTTGATCCCGAAGGCGAGGCCGGCGCGGATCGACTCGACGATGGCGGGGGTGCCGCCCTCCTCCCGGGCGACCACGTCGTCCAGGTAGTACTGGTGCTGGGGGTCCACGAAGGCGACGGTGCCGCCGCCCGGCATGGTGGGCACACGGTTGCGGGCGAGGCTCCGCCGGACGATGAGCACGCCCGGAGACTGCGGGCCTCCGACGAACTTGTGGGGCGACAGGAAGACGGCGTCCTTGTGATCGAGCCGGCCGGGTGCCGACTCGGTCACCCGGATCGGCACGTACGGCCCGGCCGTGGCGAAGTCCCAGAAGGACAGTGCTCCGTGCACGTGCAGGAGGGCGGCGATGCGGTCGGTGTCGGTGAGGACGCCGGTGACGTTGGAGGCGGCCGAGAAGCTGCCGATGAGGAGCGGCCGGTCCTGGTAGCGGGCGAGTTGGGTGCGCAGGTCGTCCTCGTCGATCCGGCCGTCCGCGTCCAGCTTGATGACCACGACGTCGGCGATCGACTCCCGCCAGGGCAGTTCGTTCGAGTGGTGTTCGTAGGGGCCGACGAAGACGACGGGCCGCTGATCCGCGGGAATGGCATGCGCCGGACCGTACAGTTCGGCCAGTCCGACCGGGCTCTGCAGCTCCAGAAGTCCGATGATCTTGTTCACGGCCGCTGTGGTTC
Organism: Kitasatospora sp. NPDC056531; assembly: GCF_042794375.1. Taxonomy (NCBI): domain Bacteria; kingdom Bacillati; phylum Actinomycetota; class Actinomycetes; order Kitasatosporales; family Streptomycetaceae; genus Kitasatospora; species Kitasatospora sp. NPDC056531. Next base: position 106,107 of record NZ_JBHTTU010000011.1, read on the forward strand.
CCGACCCGCAGAAGAGCACGACGTGGTCGTCGGTGCCACCGACCGCGCGGTGGATCAGGCGGCGGGCGTCCTCGCGCAGGCGGGAGGTCTGCAGCCCGGTGGCGGAGCTCTCGGTGTGGGTGTTGGCGTAGTGAGGGAGGACCGCCGAGCGGAGCCAGTCCTCGACGAAGTCCAGCGAACGCCCGGTGGCCGTGTAGTCGGCGTAGGTGATCCGCCGGGGTCCGTACGGGCCGTGTAGTAGGTCGCCGTCACCGATGAGGCCGCCCCGGATCCGGGCCAGCAGCGCTGTGGCCGGGCTGGTGCCCGAGCTGGTGGCCCGGGTGCTGCGGCGAGGCCGGCGGATCAGTCCGAGCGGCTTCCTGAGGGCGGTGAGGACAGTGCCTGCTTCCGTGCTTTCTTCCACGGGCCGCCTTACGACGAGTGCCGGCCGAAGGTTCAGCGTGACTGTGGCCACACACAGTCACGCTCACCGGCCTTGCTCATGGAGGAGGCCCTGCCGGGCGGCCTCGGCGGCGATCTCGACCCTCGACCGGAAGGAGAGCTTGGTGAGGATGTGGGAGACGTGGGTCTGGACGGTCCGGGGGGAGAGCATCAGTTCTGCGGCGATTTCCGGGTTGGACCGGCTGTCGGCGATCCGGCGGGCGACGCGCAGCTCCGTCGGTGTCAGGCTGTGCCAGCCGGTGGTGGCCCGCGTCCTCGGGCCGCGTGCGCCGAGGCGCACCCCGGCTGCCCGCAGCCGGGCCTGCGCTCGGCGGAGCCCCCAGCGGGCGCCGAGCGCGGTGTATGCGGTCGCCGCCTGTTCCAGCCGATGTCTGGCCTCCGCCGGACGCCCCTGCCGGGCCAGCAGTTCGGCGGCGTCCTCCAGGGCGTTCGCCTCGCGCAGCGGACGGGCGGAGGCCGCGTAGCTGTCGGCGGCCGCCAGCAGGGGATTCGGATCGGCGTCGAGCAGTCCGGTGGTGTGCAGGGCGGCGTGCTGCCAGGAGGGGATGCCGGGCCCTCGGGACGGCGCGGTGCCGGCGAGGGTGGCGGCGGCTTCGGCGGCCGCTCGGTCACCGACCGTCAGAGCCAGGCGCACCACCACTGGCAGCCATTCGAACGGGTCCTCCGGGCCGGTCGCGAGCTGCTGGTCGAGGACGGGCAGCAGGGCCGCCAGGGCCTGCTCGGGCTGCCCGGCGCGTTCGGCGCAGACCGCACGCGCCATCAGGAGCCAGTGGGCGGCTCCTCGGTCGGCGGGAGTTCGCAGCGGGTGGTCCCGCAGGAGCTCCAGTTGCGCCTCGCACGTAGACGCGTCGTCCTGGAGGCCGGCCACCAGCGCGGCCAGGCCGTGCGCCTGGACGGCCGTGTACTGGGACTCCTCCCCGCCGAGGTACTCGATCTCGGCGAGGGCGTGGTCCCACTGCCCGGTGCGGAAGCGGTGGGCCGCGATGGCGACCGTCGCGTCCTGGCCGCACGCCTGGGTGGGTTCGCCGAAGCGGCGGATCTCGGTGATCTCCTCCTCGGCCTCGGGGATCCGGTCCTGGAGGCCTGCGATCACCAGTCGTTGGGTCCGGAGCAGACGCTCGACCCGGGGATGCGCGTCATCGGCGCAGAGCGCCAGGCCGCGTCTGCTCAGTTCGAAGGCGCCGTCGAGGTCGCCGTCCTCGACCCGGGCCAGCACCACCTGCATCCAGGAGGCGTAGGCGACGGCGAAGGTCTCGCCCGCGCGTTCACCGTCCGCCAGCGCGCCGGCTGCCGCCTCGGCGGCCTGGCCGGGCCGGTCCGAGTGGAACAGGTAGAAGGAGTTCTCGGCCTGCAACCGCGCCCTGGACCGCTCACTGATGCCCTCGATCGCGGTGGCGGCGGTCAGCAGCTCCGCGGCCTCCCGAGCCCCGGCGCCGGTGGTGGAACGCGCGTAGAGCGTCTCGCTGAGCAGCCAGGAGGCCTCGGCCGCGACCTCGGGCGCGCAGGACGGCGCGGCCAGCAGCTGACGCGCAGCCGCCTCGGCCTCGTCGGGCCGGCCCAGCGCGTTGAGTGCCTCGATCGTGCGCAGCTGCAGGTCGGTCCGGTCCGCTTCCTGGCAGTTCCCGTCGCCGGCTCGCGTCAGCAGCTGCAGGGCGACGGCCGGTGAGCGGGTGACCAGTTCGCGGGCGCGCCGGGTGACCCAGCCGTGCAGCCACGCATCGGCGGCTGTGGAGGTCGCCCGGACCAGATGGCCGGCCACCTGGTCGAGCGGCGCACCAGCCAGGTCGAGCGCCTCCGCCGTCTGCCGGTGCAGCGCCCCGCGCATGGCCTTGGGGGTGCTCTCCACGAGCGCCTGCCAGACCATGTGGTGACGGAATCTGAGCCGCTCGCCGGCCGGGTCCAGTACGGCGGCGGCGAGTGCCTCCTCCAGTACCGGAACGAGAGCGACCAGCGGGCGGCGCAACACCGCGGCGAGATCGGCGGGCCGGAACTCGATGCCCAGCACGGCGGCGATCCGAAGGGCCGCGCGGAGCTCGGCGGACAGGCGCTGGACCCGGTCGGTGATCGCCGCCCCGAGCGAGAGGTCGTGATGGCCGGGGGTGACCTCGAACCCGTGTCGCCCCTTCGACACTGCGCCCTGTCGGCGCAGCAGAGCCGTCAGCTCGGTGAGATGGAGCGGATTGCCGCCGGCCCGGTCGAGCGCCCCCAGCAGGGACGGTCCCACCGGGCCGCCCAGCTGACCGGCCACCAGAGCGGCCGCCTCGGGCGGGGCCAGCGGTTCCAGATCCAGCACGAGACCGCTGCCGCGCCGCAGCGCGTGCAGCACGAGGGCCTCGGTGCCGGTGCCGGTGCCAGTGCCGGGCGTCACGGACGCCGCCACCACGAGCGGAAACTGCTCGGCTTGGCGGGCCAGACGCAGCCAGAGCGTCGCCGAAGCCTCGTCCGCCCGGTGGAGGTCGTCCACCACGACGAGCACCGGGCCGGTCGCGCACTGCTGCTCCACCACCTGGAAGAGCCGCTCGGCGGTGGCCGACATCGGGTCGGTCATGTCGGCGGCCGTGTGCCGGGCCGAGGCTTTCACTGCGGCTCGGTACTCCGCCCGCAGCTGCTCGGAGCACGGCTGGTCACGTTCCAGCAGATCCAGGAACGTCCCGAGCGGGAAGTGCCGCTCCGACTCGTTCGCGGTGCTCCAGAGCACCGCGAAGCCCGAATCCCGGGCGCGGTCGGCGCAGGCTCTCAGCAGGGTGGACTTCCCGATTCCGGCCTCACCCCGGAGCAGGACAGTGCCTCCTTGGCCGGCTGCGGCGGTGGACAGGACATCGTTGAGCTGCGAGGACTCGGCTGTCCGACCGATCAGAGCTGCGGTCGCCCGGCTGGTTCTCATTCCGGAAATTATCGCAGTGGCACTCTTCGAATCCGCTTTCGGGTGTCAGTACACGAAAGCCCGTCCTCGTGGATCTGGGAGACTGGCCTGCGTGCCGGGGCAGCCCGGCAGGCGTGAGCCCGAGGCGCCGAGCAGCTGTGATGGTCGGGCGATGGTGAAGTGGATCTTGATGGTAGTGGCAGTGCAGGGCCGTGAGACCGAGCGGGCGCACCTTGAACTCATGGTTCGGCAACTGACGGGTGGCCGAGGCCAGGCGATGGTGCTCCGCGGTGAGCCGGGCATCGGGAAGTCGGTGGTGCTCGATCTCGTCGATGCCCTGTGCCGGTCTGCCGGGATCACGGTCCTGCGCGGTGCGGCGGACGAGATCGACCGGTCAGTGCCGTTCGCCGTGCTGAGCGAGTGCCTCGATGCAGGCGCCGCCGAGCACCCGGGGGTCGTCCGGGTCCGTGGTCTGCTGCGGGGTGACGAGCGGGTCGGGGCACCGGCGGGTGCTGTCGGCCAGGAGTTCCTGATCGCCGAGGCCGTCCTGTCGACCTTGGACGACTGGTGTTCGGCCGAGCCGCTGGCGTTGCTGGTGGACGACCTGCACTGGGCGGACCCGGCCAGCCTAGCGGTCATCCGGCGACTGGCACGCGCGCTGGACCAGCTGCCCCTTCTCCTGGTGGTCACCTGCCGTCCCACGCCGGGCACCGCCAATGTCACCGGGCTGCTGCGCGACCTGGCGGAGTCCGGCGTCCCGATCACCGATCTCGCGCCCCTGGCCGAAGCCGAGATCGCCGCGCTGGTCGCCGACCTCGCCGGTGGCGTGCCGGGCGAGCGGCTGCGGTCCCTGGTCGCGGGCGCGGCCGGCAACCCGCTCTACGCAGCGGAGCTGGTCAGGGCGCTGTCGGGCGCGGGCCGGATCGAGCTGCGGGGAGCAACGGCCGAGATCGGGCCGGAGACCTCCCTCGTACCGGCCCCGCTGAGCGCCACCATCCTCTACCGGATCGACTCCCTGAGTACGCCGACCCGCGAGATGCTCCGCCTGGTGGCGCTGCTCGGCCGTGCGTTCAGCGCTGCCGAGATGACCACAGTCCTCCAGCTCCCGGCCACCGACCTGGTGGAGCCGGTGCTGGAGGCGCTCGCGGCGGGAGTGCTGGAGGAGCGCGGCGACGGGCTCGCGTTCCGGCACGACCTGATCCGCCAGGCTGTCGTGGAGAGCCACTCCCAGGCGGTCCGGACGGCTCTGCACGAGCAGGTCGCCGTCTCGCTGGCCGGCGCGGGCGCGCCCGTCGAGCGAGTCGCGGAGCACGTGCTGGAGGCCGGCCGGCTGGGGCCGCGGGAGCTGGCCTGGCTGCGAGCCTCGCTGGACCCGCTCCTGGTGCGAGCGCCGCTGCTCGCGGTCGAGTTGTTGCGCCGTGCCACTGCCACCGCCGCGAGTGGCGGCTTCCAGGACCTGGACTTCGAACTCGTCCGGGCGCTGCTCTGGGCCGGACTGCCGGCCGAGGCCGAGCACGCCGCCAGGGCCGCCCTTGCCCGCCTTCTCCCGATCGACCGGGAGAGCACGGTGCGTGGGTGGCTCGCGCAAGCCCTGATGGAGCAGGGGCGGCTGGCGGAGACGGTGGCCGAGGTCCGTTCGGCGCTCGCCCTGGAAGGCCTCCCACAGAACCATGCAGCACGCTTCCACGCCGGCCAGGCGCAGGCGCTCCACTTCATGGGCCGGCTGGAGGAGGCGGAGGACGCGGCGCTGCTGGCGGTGCAGAACGGGCGGGAGAGCGGCGACGCCTTCGCGACGGCTTACGGTCTCACCACCCAGGCCGCGGTGCTGGTGGTCATCAGGCGGGTCGAAGAGGCCCTCGCGCTCACCACCGCGGCCCTCGACAGTCTCGGGGAGGCAGGGATCTCCTCCGACTTCCAACTCTCCCCGCACCTGGTCCGGGGCTACTGCCTGGCGGACCTCGACCACCTGGCAGAGGCCCAGTCGCACCTGCACACGGGCGCGCGCCAGAGCGAGCGTGCCGGTGTGGCAATGCTGACCGGATATCAGTCCGCCATCGCCAAGGTCGAGTTCCTGCGCGGGAACTGGGACGATGCCCTGGCCGCCGTCCAGAGCGGGCTGGACACCGTCGATCCCCTGAACATCAGTCCCGATCTGCACGCGGTCGCAGCGCTGATCGAGGTGCGGCGTGACCAGCGGTCCGAGCACGTCGATGTGATCACGCACGCGCCCGAGGGCTGGGGCGCACGCCCCCACACGGAGTTCCTGAATCGGTGGGCGCGGGCCCTGGTGTGGGACGCCGAGGGCGACCTCGTACGGGCCTTCGGTGTCCTCGAGTCGTACCTGTGGACGTCAGGCAGGCTGCGCGAGGTGGTGACGCTCGATCAGCTCTTCCCGGACACCGCCCGGATGGCCTTCTGCCTGGGCCGCTCGGACCGGCTGGCCGCGCTCGTCGCGTCCGCACAGGAGCTGGCCGACTTCCAGCCGTCCCCGAACAAGCTCGGCACCGCCGCGCTCTGCCGGGGGCTGGCGGAGGCGGACAGCGCCCTGCTGGCCGAAGCCGCCACGACGTACCAGGCGGCGGGGCGCCCGCTGTTCGTGGCGTTCGCCCGGGAGAACGAGGCCGTCCTGCTGGCCCGCGCCGGCTCGGTGGACCAGGCCGCCGCCGCGTCGGCTGCGGCCGTCGACGGCTACCTCGCGCTCGGTGCCTCCTGGGACGCCCGCCGTACCCGGCAGCGGCTGCGGGCGGAGGGGGTTACCGTCCGAAGCCGGAAGGCGGTCGCCAGGAGCGGGACGGGCTGGGAGTCGCTGAGCGGGACCGAGCGTGCGGTGCTGGCCATGGTCGCGGAGGGCTGCTCCAACCCGCAGATCGCCGAGCGTCTGTACATCTCCCGGCGGACGGCGCAGTTGCACGTGTCACGCATCATGGCGAAGCTCGGCGAGTCCTCGCGGGTGGGGCTCGCCGTGACGGCGACTCTGCTGCCGCAGGGGTGAGTCACGGGGTGTCCGGCCGGAAGCGGCGGCGGGGACACCCCGTGGCGGGCCGTGACTACTCGTGGGAGAACCGGATGGTCGGCAGCAGCCGGCCGAGCCAGGCCGGAGTCCACCAGGCGGCGCGTCCGGTCAGCCGCAGCAGGACGGGCAGCAGGACCAGGCGGACGAGGGCCGCGTCCAGCAGTACGGCCAGGCCCAGGACGATGCCCATCTCCTTGGGGGGCAGCGGGCCCGAGAGCGCGAAGGTGAAGAAGACCGCGACCATGACGGCGGCGGCCGCGAAGACGACCCGGCCCGAGTGGGTGAGCGCGGCGGTCACGGCCGTGCGCGGGTCGCCGCTGCGTTCGTAGTGCTCCTTGGCCGAGGCGAGCAGGAAGACGGTGTAGTCCATCGCGATCGCGAAGATCATGGCGAAGAAGAAGACCGGTGCCCACCCGTCGAGGAAGCCCTGGGGGGTGAAACCGAGCAGTCCGGCCCCGTGCCCGTCCTGGAAGACGAGACGGGCGGCGCCGAAGGCTGCGGCAGTGGCGAGCAGGTTGGTGACGGTGCCGAGCAGGGCGACCAGCGGGGCCTGCAGGGCCAGCAGGAGCAGGACGAATCCGAGCGTCAGGATGACTCCGACGACCAGTGGGGTCTTGGCGTTCAGGACGTCCTGCAGGTCGAGGTTCTCGACGGCGGCGCCACCGACCAGGGTCTGCCCGGGCAGGTGTCCGCGCAGTTCGGCAACGGTTGCCCGCAGGGCGGGGTCCGAGGGGTCGGCGGCCGGGACGGCCTGGATGAGAGCCAGGCCGGACTGGTCGGCTGCGTCCGTCGTCGGCATCACGACCGCGATGCCCGGGGTGTTCTTGAGGACGGCGGCGGCGTGCTCGGCCTGGGCCACGGGCGTCACGATCTGGAGGGCACCGGGAGCCCCGGGGCCGAACGCCTTCTGAACGGCGATGTAGCCCGTCCGGGCGGAGGAGTCCGCCGGGATGACGGCGATCGACGGCATGGCGGTTCGGAGCCCGACCACCGGCGCGGCGAGGGCCAGCAGCGCGAGCAGGGCGGGGACACCGAAGCGCAGCGGGTGCGCCCAGAGACGGTTGGCCCAGGCGGCGAAGCGGGGCGAGCCGGCGGCGTCCTGGGGACGGGCGAACGGCATCGCCGCGGAGTTGACCCGGACTCCGAGCTTTCCGAGGACGGCGGGCAGCAGCGTGAGGGTCGCCGCCAGGACGAAGATGACCGCGATCATGATGCCGAGCGCCATGGACCGGAAGGCGGGTGACGGGACGAGCAGGACGGCGGAGAGGCTGACCAGGACCGTGACACCGGACAGCGCGACGGCCTTGCCGGCGGTGTCCATGGTTTCGCCGACGGCGCGCCGGGCGTCGCCGTGACGGGCGAGCGCCCCACGGAACCGTACGACGATGAACAGGGCGTAGTCGATGCCCAGGGCGAGGGCGAACATCATCGCGAAGTTCATCGCCCAGATCGACGTCGGCGTCAGGTGATTGAGCAGCACCAGGGCACCGGCCGAGGCAGCCAGTCCTGCCATGGTCAGCAGCAGCGGGAGCCCGGCGGCGATCAATGAGCCGAACGCCAGCACCAGGATCGCCAGCGTCACCGGCCAGGACAGCATTTCCGACTGCATCATCGCGTCGTGGTTGGCGGCGTTGAAGTCGCTCCACAGGACGGAGGCGCCCGTGGTGCTCACCTGGACACCGGTTCCGGACAGTGCCCTGAGCGGACCCTTCAGGTCGTCAGCCGCCTGGACCATCACGTTGGTATCGGCCTTCGCGCCGGCCAGCACGACTTCGGTACGCCCGTCCGGGCTGATCGTGGCGCCAGGTCGAGGTGGCACCACCTCGCCGATGCGCGGATCGGCCTTCAGCAGCGCCGTCGCCCGGCCGAGGATCTGCTGGACGGCGGGGTCGGTCACGGGCCGGTCGGCGGCGATGACGACCTGAAGGGCGGAGGAGGCGTTGCCGTCGAAGTGCTGACGGGCGAGTTCGCGGACGCGCACCGACTCCGAGTCGTTGGCCTGCCAGCCGGCGCCCGCCAGCGAGGAGGTCACCTGCGGGGCGAAGGCGCCGAGTCCGGCGACCACGACGAGCCAGAGCACGCCTACCAGCCGCAGCCGACCCGCAGCCCAGAGGCCGAGACGGCCCAGGAGACCCGGTGGCCCGCTCGGTTCGGGACGACGGCCCCCGTGCCCGCCCGCCGTTTCGCGGGGATTCCCGGATACCGCTGCGCCGTCGCGCGGAGGGCGGAGGTGGTCGGTCGTCGTCATGTGGGTCTCCAAAGGTGGCAGGTGTGGGCGGGGAGGAACGGGCGTGACGCCGGACGGAGTGCGTCGGCTACGCGACCGGCTGGTGCTCGCGCAAGGTCGACCGGAGCGAGCGGAGTGCGTAGTGGCACCGGGACTTGACGGTGCCCGGGGGCACGCCGAGGATCTCGGCGGCGGCGGTGATGGAACGGTTCTCGAAGTAAACCTGGGTGACCACGGCGCGATGCGGATCGCTCAGGGACCCCAGCGCCTCGCGGACCGACCAGCTCGTCAGGAGCGTGTCGATCCCGTCCGCGACGGCACTCTCGCCGAAGAGCGTGTCGAGGTCGTCGGAGCCGACCTCGACGGGCCTGCGGCTGCGTGAGCGCAGTTGATCGATGAGCAGGTTCCGGGCCACCCGGTAGAGCCAGGGCAGTGCCGTCCGGTGGTCGGCGGACAGAATCTCGGGGTGGTGCAGGGCGCGTATGAACGTCTCCTGCGTGAGGTCCTCGGCCAGCTGGGGATCCCCGAAGGCCCGCTTGACGAGGTAGGCCAGGACCGCAGGGCGGTGCATGGCGCTCAGGCCGCGGAAATTGACCTCGGACATCCTGGCGGCGGCGTTCGGGGAGTCGTTCAGCTGCGTCGGCCTGCTCGGGGCGAGCGTGCTCATGAGGATCCTCGCGTCTTCGATGAGGGGTGGCTGTGCCGGTCGGGCCGACGATCGAGGTTTGCACGGGGAGTGGAAGGGGAATATCAGCCAGCTGAGTACGTTCGGGCGGCCCCGGTAGCGGGGAATGCTGTCCCTGGCTTCCTGCCCAGGGCGTTGCAGCACGCGAGGAATCCCGTCGGGCAGGCCGTCTGACCTGTGGATATGTGCCGGTCGGCGGATATCCGGCCCATACCGTGCGAGTGCAGGGGCGCGGGTGGTGCCCGGCGGGACCGAATGCTGAAGGGGGCGACGCCGAACGGCGTCGCCCCCTTCAGTCCCCTCGGGTGTCAGCCCGCGGCCGTCAGCTCCGGGGCCGGCGCAGCCTTGGGGCGCCCCGCTGCCGACTCGGCCTCAGCCTCGGTGCAGTAGTCCTCCGGGCTGGTCTCGTCCCTGCCCTGCGGGGCGCCGAGCGCCCGCAACAGCACGGTGAGGGTGAGCGCGACGAGCAGGTTGAGGACGAGCGCGGTCAGGCCGATGTACCCGCTCTGGCCGATGAACGGGATCACCGCGGTGCTGCCGCCGAAATGTCTGGTGGTCGGGGTGGCGACCCCGTACGCCTGCCAGGTGCCGTAGGCCATGCCCACAGCCCAGCCCGCCAGCAGCGCCCACCGGTGGAACCAACGGGTGAACAGGCCCGCCGCGACGGTCGGCAGAGTCTGCAGGATCCACAGGCCGCCCAGTAGCTGCAGGTTGATCGCGACCTGCTTGTCCATGCCGACGACGAACGCCAGCGCGCCGAACTTGACGAGCAGGGAGGCGAGTTTGGCGACCTTGGTCTGCTGCTCCGGCGTGGCGTCCGGCTTCAGGAACTCCTGGTAGACGTTGCGGGTGAAGAGGTTGGCCGCTCCGATGGACATGATCGCCGCCGGGACGAGCGCACCGATGCCGATGGCCGCGAAGGCCACGCCGGCGAACCAGCCGGGGAAGAACTTGGCGAACAGCTGGGGAATGGCCAGCTGGGCGTTGTAGCCCTTCACGCCCTGGCCGACGCCGGCAGTGACGGCCAGGAAGCCGAGTAGCGCGAGCAAGCCGAGCATCAATGAGTAGGCCGGCAGGATGGCCATGTTCCGCCGCACGGTCCGGCGGGACTTCGCGGCGAGCACACCGGTGAGTGTGTGCGGGTACATGAACAGGCCGAGTGCCGAGCCGAGCGCCAGCGTGGCGTACGCCCACTGGGCCTTGGGGTCGGGTATCAGTGAGCCGGTCGGCTGGTGGGTGACGGGGTTCACCGCCTGGAACTTGGCCGTGGCAGTGTCGAAGATGTGCCCGTAACCGCCCAGCCGCATCGGAAGGTAGACCACCGCGACGATGACGACCAGATAGACCAGGGCGTCCTTGACGATGGCGATCACGGCCGGCGCGCGCAGGCCGGAGGAATAGGTGTACGCGGCCAGCACCGCGAAGGCGATCAGCAGGGGAAGATCCCGGAGCAGTGGGTTGGCGGCCTGGCTGGCGCCGATCCCCAGCACGTCCAACACCGTTTCCAGGCCTACCAGTTGCAGGGCGATGTAGGGCATGGTGGCGAGAATGCCGGTGAGCGCCACGGCCAGGCTCAGCGCCCGGGAGCCGTAGCGGCCCCGCACGAAGTTGGCCGGGGTGACGTAGCCGTGCACCCGGGCAACCGACCACAGCCTGGGCAGCAGCAGGAACACCAACGGGTAGACCACGGCCGCGTACGGCACCGACCAGAAGCCGGCCGACCCGGTGGCATAGACCGCCGCCGGCACCGCGATGAAGGTGTAGGCGGTGTACGCGTCGCCGCCGAGCAGGAACCAGGTCACCCAGGTGCCGAACGATCGGCCGCCGAGGCCCCATTCGTACAGGTCGAGAGCGTTGTCCGCCCGTCGCCAGCGCGCGGCCAGGAACCCGAGCACGGTCACCAGGGCGAGCAGCAGCAGGAACACCGTGAGCGCGGGGGCATTCACCTCGGAAGCAAGGCGCATCATGAGGCGTCGCCCCCGCGCGCAGCCGCGCGGTTCTTCTCGTCCCAGGTCAGCAGCAGATGAGCGGCACCGGTGAAGAGAGCGGTCAACGGTATCCACATCAGCTGGTACCAGTAGAACAACGGCATCCCGCCGAGCACCGGGTCAGGCTTGCTGTACGAGGAGACCCACAGCAGCGCGACCACGGGTACGGCCAGCGCGATGCCTGCCAGGAGGCGCTCCGCTGTCACCGGCGGCACCGTTCGTGAGCTCGGTTCCTCCAGCATCCATGGGAAGTCGAATGACATGTGGGCAGCCTCCGGGCGTCACAGGTCGATTTCGGCCTGGCCGCCAAACAGCTCGGCAGCCAGGCGGATGGTCCGGCCGGAGCCCTCGCAATGTGATCGGGCCGGACCAACCGCCCTTACGGCGGGCTGCCCGCCGAGGTTCAACCCAATGAGCGCTAGAAGCTGACACTCCCTGGCCCTCTCCAGCGCCTTGGTGTGCTGGGCCCCCTCCCCGCGATCTTCGAGTGGATCGAGAGACCCCGTTGCCCAATTGGCTCAGGCAGCGAGCTGGAGCCTGGCGAGGTGCGAGGTTCCGGTGGGTGCGAGGGGACGCTCTGACCACCACGCGTCGAGACGGATGAAGTTGATCGCTGCGGCGACGAAGATGTGTGCCAGGCGGGTCTTCGGCAGGCTTTTGTATCGGCTGCGGCGGCAGCCGGCGCTCGCGACCGCCTGGTGGACTGTGCCTTCGATGCCGGCACGGACGGCGTACTTCGCCTTCCAGTCTTGGGAGTTCTGGTCTGCGCGGACCTGCGCCAGGATGGCGCTCTGATCCTCGGGGTCCCTGACGGCCGCGATCACCCTTGTGGAGTCCGTCCGCTGGCGTCCACCAGCGGCCACCAGACCCAGTTCGAGGAGCCGCTCCAGCATCAGGTCCAGGATCTTCTCCTCCAGGCCGTGCTCCACCAGTCGCTCGCGAAAGCCCGTCAGGACGGTGAAGTCGAAACCCGGATCGGTAAGTTCCAACCGGAAGGTACTTCCAGTCGATCCTGGCCCGGACGGCCAGTGCGGCCTGACGATCGGTCGGGTTCTCGGCGAACTGAAGCACGCTGACCAGCGCGAGCCGGCCCGGCGGCACACCCGGACGGCCGCGTACTCCGAAAGCAGTCCTGAACTCCTCGTCGGCGAACAGAGGACCAAGCGCGTCGCGGACCCTCATTGCCAAACAGCCCTTGGGAAAAGCTGCCCGGGCCACGGCCCGCGTCGCCTCCGGCGCCGCCGATTCCGAGCCCCCGCACATCGACACGCCGCCACCCGATCCTGCGGTCACTGTCGGAGAGCCTGGTCCGGACCGCACAAACGACCACTGCCCCGGAAACGCAGGACCAGAGCAGAGGAGGCCGTAGGTCACCCGAATTGGGCAACGGGGTCATCGAGAGCTGGTACAACATACGCAGGTTGCACGGCAGTCTCGGCTACCGCAGTCCCGCCGAGTATGAGACCGTTCTCGCGTCCTGACCACCACACCGCTGGTGTCCGTCAAAGCGGAGCAAGCTCACCTGGTCCTGCGGGACTTCGAGCACGACCCGGTGGCTATGGATGCGCGCTGGTGCGGTGACATCACCTATGTCCCGACCGAGGAGGGCTGGCTCTTCCTGGCCAACCGTCATCGACATCGCCTCCCCGCCGTGTCGTCGGCTGGGTAACAGCCGACCATCTGCGGACCGAACTCCCGTCCGAGGCCCCGCGGGCCGTATGCGGTACCCGCCGCTCGACGGGACCGATTGTGTTCCACACCGATCACGGCTGTTCAGCAGCGGAACAGATCCAGGACCGCAACAAGGAGAGCCGGCAGCTGCTCTGTTGATGTGCTCTCTCTGTGGCAAATGGGCTGATTATCACTCAGTTGGCAACTCTGTCAACGTCCTTGAGTCCGGCCGTCGCGGGCAACGAGACCGTCCGCAACGGCGTCCCCGGCGCCCTCCTCACCCTCCTCACCCACCGGGACCAGTGCGAACTCCTTCGGGCGAAGCCGGAGTTGACCGACTCGGCGGTGGAGGAGGCGCTGCGCTTCTGGCCTCCTGTGGTGCACATCCGCCGCACCGCGACCCGGGACGTGGAGCTCGGGGGCCGGTCGATCCACCGGGGCGAGAAGGTGGTCGTCTACCACGCCGCCGCCAACCGGGACGAGACCGTGTTCCCCGAGCCGGACCGCTTCGACATCACCCGCAGCCCCAACGACCACGTGAGCTTCGGCTACGGTCCGCACTTCTGCCTCGGCGCCCAACTCGCCCGCCTGCAGATGAGGTTCGCCCTGCGCCACCTGGTCGACAGTCTCCCCGGTCTCGCCCTGGACCCGGACCGGCCCCCGCAGCGCCTGATCTCCAACTTCCAGAACGGCCTCAAGAGCCTGCCGGTCCGTTGGGAGCCGAAGCGGTAGCCTGCGCGCTCCACAGCAGGAACCCGAGCGCCGACGCCGCGGTGCCCGCGCCCAGCCCGTACCCGACCGCGGCCCCCGCGCCCAGTGTCGCTCCGCCGAGCACCGTGCCGAGGCCGATCCCGATGTAGATGGCGGAAGAGTTGAGCGAGACCACCAACGGCGCCTCCTGCGGGGCGACTTCGATCAGCCGGTGCTGCTGGGCCGGCGTCTGGCACCAGCTGCTCGCGCCCCACAGCAGCACCAGCGGGCCGACCAGTGGGGTCGCCTCCCGGCCGGCGCCCGCCAGCCAGGCCAGCACCCCGAGCGCGACCGCCAGCGCCGCGTACCCGACGGTCAGGACCGCCACCGAGCCCCACCGGTCGGTGGCCCACCCCGCGCCCAGGTTGCCGACGACCGCGCCGAGTCCGTACAGGAGGAGCATCCACAGCACCGAGCGTTCCGGCACCCCGACGGCGGCCAGCATCGGCACGCTGTACGCGTACGCGGTGTAGCTCGCGCCCATGCCGAGGACGGTGAGCGGCAGCACGGTCAGCACCGCGGGCCGCCGCAGGACGGCCAGCCGGGTGCGCAGCGGCACCCGGGCGTTCCCCGGCACCGACGGCATGACCAGCCGCAGCAGCAGCGCCACCGTCAGGCAGAGCCCCGCGACCACCCTCAGTGCGGTGCGCCAGCCGAACCAGTGGCCGGCGGCGTCGCCGAGCGGAACGCCGACGGCCGTCGCGACGGTGAGTCCGCCGATCACCACCGCCAGGGCGCGGGCCCGCAGCTCGGGTCGGACCAGGGCGGCGCTGACCGCGCCCGCGTTGGGTGTGTACGCCGCCGCGCCCGCGGCCGCGAGCACCCGGCCGAGGAGCAGGACGGCCATGGTGGGGGCGAGGGCCGAGCCCAGGTTGGCGAGGCCGAGGGCGGTGAGTGCGGCGATCAGCAGGGTCCGGCGGGGGAGTCGGGCGAGCAGCGTGGCCAGGACGGGGGAGAGGACGGCGTAGGCGGCGGCGAAGGCGGTGACCGACTGGCCCGCCGTCGCCGAGGAGACGTGCAGGTCCTCGGCCATCGAGGGCAGGAAGCCCGCCACCACGAAGGCGTCCGTGCCGACGGCGAAGGTCCCCAGGGCGAGGACCAGCGTGGCGGACAGTCCGCCGGCGGCCGGTCGGGGCGGGGTTTCAGGAATCAGGACATCAGACATCCAGGTTCTCCTCCTGGGGAAGCCGGTCGCACGGAAATTCGGGAAGTCGGGCGGATCAGCCCGTCAGTCGCTCGTAGTGCCGCCGGGTGCGCTCCGCCGCCCCGGTGGGCGCGGCCGCCATCAGGTCGGCGACCGTCTGCCCGGCGAGCTCCCGGCGCCACGCCAGTTCGGCGCGGCGCATCGCGGTGGACACCCCGCACGGCCGGCGGAAGTCGTCGGCGGCGGCGGCCGCGGCGCCTTCGGTGCGCTGCCGGATCTCGGTGCAGCGGAACAGCTCGTCGGGGCCCTCGATGGCGGCGACCACGTCCATCAGCGTGATCTGCTCGGGCGGTCGGCCCAGTCGGAAGCCGCCCCGGGCGCCGGGGGTGGAGCTGAGGATGCCGGCCCGGACCAGTGCCTGTAGGCGCTTGGTCAGGTAAGCGGGCGGGAGGTCGAACCAGGCCGCCAGTCGGGCCGTCGGGACGGGTTGTTCGTCGCCCAGCCAGGCCAGGGTGAGGCAGCAGTGCAGGCCCCACTCGACTCCCTCGCCCATCCGCATAACCAGGACACTACACGTCCTGGTTTCGAGGCAAAAGGCCGGACGTCGACGGAGGCGGCCGAAACGATCAGCCCGCGCAGGCCGGGCAGAGCCCCCGGTAGGTGACCTCGGCGCCGGAGACGGCGAAGCCGAAGCGCTGGTCGGCCGGGAGGTCGGAGAGCGGGTTGCCGAGCGGCTGGACGTCGCGGATGGCGCCGCAGCCGGTGCAGACCAGGTGCTGGTGCGGGTGGTGCGCGTTGGGGTCGTAGCGCTTGGCGCGCCCGTCCGTGGAGACCTCGATGACCTCGCCGAGGGTGACCAGCTCGCCGAGGGTGTTGTAGACGGTCGCTCTGGAGATCTCCGGGAGGCGCTCGGCCGCCCGGGCGTGCACCTCGTCCGCGGTCAGGTGTACGTGCTCGCCGTCCAGGACCTCGGCGACGACGCGCCGCTGGGAGGTGAGGCGCCAGCCGCGCCCGCGCAGCCGCTCCAGCAGGTCACTCATATCGGTTCACCTATTCAGGTCATGGGGGAGACCGGAGTTTACCAATACGCATCCGCGGTGTTCCGGTTCCCGACCGCATATGGATTTGGTGTCTTTCTTGACTTGGAATGCGTCCATCGTAGGATCGGCTCCGGCGCTAGCCTGGGTAGCAGCAGTACGCAGCAGACACAGCGATACCCGGAAGTAGCAGCAGTACACAGCAGTAGCAGCAGTTGGTGCCGTAGGTAGCAGTGAGACACCGTGATCCGCCTTGTAGAGAAGGATTCCCATGTCTGAGAACCACGATGCGACCGGCGTAGAGGCGAGCGCGGAAGGCTGCCCGGTCAGCCACGGGCGTGCGCTTCACCCCACCCAGGGCGGCGGGAACCGCCAGTGGTGGCCGGAACGGCTGAACCTGAAGATCCTCGCCAAGAACCCCGCCGTGGCCAACCCGCTGGGTGGGGACTTCGACTACGCCGAGGCCTTCGACTCCCTCGACCTCCCGGCCGTCAAGCGCGACATCCAGGAGGTGCTCACCACCTCGCAGGACTGGTGGCCCGCCGACTTCGGCAACTACGGTCCGTTCATGATCCGCATGGCCTGGCACAGCGCCGGCACCTACCGGATCAGTGACGGCCGCGGTGGCGCCGGCGGTGGCCAGCAGCGCTTCGCCCCGCTGAACAGCTGGCCGGACAACGCCAGCCTGGACAAGGCCCGCCGACTGCTCTGGCCGGTGAAGAAGAAGTACGGCCGCAGCCTGTCCTGGGCCGACCTGATGATCCTGGCCGGCAACGTCGCCCTGGAGGGCATGGGCTTCGACACCTTCGGCTTCGGCGGCGGCCGCGTCGACGAGTGGGAGCCCGACGAGGACGTCTACTGGGGCCCCGAGACCACCTGGCTCGACGACAAGCGCTACACCGGCGACCGTGAGCTGGAGAGCCCGCTGGCCGCCGTCCAGATGGGCCTGATCTACGTCAACCCCGAGGGCCCCAACGGCAACCCCGACCCGATCGCCGCCGCCCGCGACATCCGCGAGACCTTCTACCGGATGGCGATGAACGACGAGGAGACCGTCGCGCTGATCGCCGGCGGCCACACTTTCGGCAAGACCCACGGCGCCGGCCCGGCGGACAACGTCGGCCCGGACCCGGAGGCCGCGCCGATCGAGCAGCAGGGCCTCGGCTGGAAGAGCGGCTACGGCACCGGAGTCGGCGGCGACGCGATCACCAGCGGCCTCGAGGGCGCCTGGACGGCCACCCCGATCACCTGGGACAACAGCTTCTTCGAGACGCTGTTCGGCTACGAGTGGGAGCTCACCAAGAGCCCGGCCGGCGCCCACCAGTGGAAGCCGAAGGACGGCGCCGGCGAGGGCACCGTCCCGGACGCGCACGACCCGAGCAAGCGGCACGTCCCGATCATGCTCACCACCGACCTGTCGCTGCGCTTCGACCCGGTCTACGGGCCGATCTCCCAGCGCTTCCTGGAGAACCCGGACCAGTTCGCCGACGCCTTCGCCCGCGCCTGGTTCAAGCTCACCCACCGCGACATGGGCCCGATCGTGCGCTACCTCGGCCCGGAGGTCCCGAGCGAGCAGCTGCTCTGGCAGGACCCGCTGCCGGCCGTCTCGTACCAGCAGGTCGGCGCCGCCGACGTCGCCGACCTCAAGCGTCGGATCGCCGCCACCGGCCTGTCGGTCTCGGAGCTGGTCTCCACCGCCTGGGCCGCGGCCTCCTCCTTCCGCAGCAGCGACAAGCGCGGCGGTGCCAACGGCGGCCGGATCCGGCTGCAGCCGCAGGCCGGCTGGCAGGTCAACGAGCCCGACCGGCTGGCCACCGTGCTGCGCGCCCTGGAGGGCGTGCGGGCGGAGTTCAACGCGCAGGCCGGCGACAAGCAGGTCTCGCTGGCCGACCTGGTGGTGCTGGCCGGTGGCGTCGGCGTCGAGCAGGCCGCCAAGGCGGCCGGCCTCGCGGTCGAGGTGCCGTTCGCGCCCGGCCGGGTGGACGCCCCGCAGGAGCTGACCGACACCGAGTCCTTCGCCGCGCTGGAGCCGAAGGCCGACGGCTTCCGCAACTGGGTCGGCAAGGGCAACCGCCTGCCGGCCGAGTTCCTGTTGCTCGACAAGGCGAACCTGCTGGGCCTGAGCGCGCCCGAACTGACCGTCCTGGTCGGCGGTCTGCGTGTGCTGGGCGCCAACCACCAGCAGTCCGCGCACGGTGTCCTCACCAAGACCCCGGGCGTGCTGACGAACGACTTCTTCGTCAACCTGCTGGACCTGGGCACTAGTTGGAAGTCCACCTCGGAGGACGCGCACACCTTCGAGGGCCGGGACGCCTCCGGTACGGTCCAGTGGACCGGCACCCGCGCCGACCTGGTCTTCGGCTCGAACTCCGAACTGCGCGCCGTCGCCGAGGTGTACGCGAGCGACGACGCCAAGGAGAAGTTCGTGTCGGACTTCGTCGCGGCCTGGGTCAAGGTCATGAACGCGGACCGCTTCGACCTGGTGTGACAGGGCTGACCTAGACGGGAGCCCGGGGGCGCCAACCCCCGGGCTCCCGTTGCGTGTTGGCGCGCGTTGTCGCGTGTCAGCGCGTGTCAGCGCGGATCGGGCACGGAGCCCACGCTGACCAGCCCGGTCTCGTACGCCGCGACCACCACCTGGGCCCGGTCCCGCAGGCCCAACTTGCCCAGGATCCGGGCGACGTGGGTCTTCACCGTCGCCTCGGAGAGCTGTAGCCGGGCGGCCAGCTCGGCGTTGCTCAGGCCCCGGGCGAGCAGCGTCATCACCTCCAGCTCGCGCGGGGTGAGGGTGGCCAGCTCACGGTGCGGGGCGGCGGGGTCCGGGGCGGCCGGTCGGGCGAAACGCTCGACCAGGCGGCGGGTGATCGCGGGGGCGAGCAGCGCGTCGCCGGTACGCACCAGCCGGACGGCGGCGGCCAGGTGCTCCGGGGTGACGTCCTTCAGAAGGAAGCCGCTGGCCCCGGCGGCCATCGCGGCGTAGACGTAGTGGTCCAGGTCGAAGGTGGTCAGCATGATGACCCGTGGTGCGTGCTCGGCTCCGCCCGGGCCGTCCGCGAGGATCCGGCGGGTGGCCTCCAGCCCGTCCAGGCCGGGCATCCGGATGTCCATCAGCACCACGTCCGGTCTGGTCCGACGGACGGCGGCGACCGCCTGCTCGCCGTCCTCGGCCTCGGCGACCACCTCGATCCCCTCGGACTCCAGGATCAGCCGGAACCCGATCCGGACCAGGGCCTGGTCGTCGGCGACCACCACGCGCAGCGCGCTCATGAACTCTCCAGCGGGATCAGGGCCGTGACGCGGTAGCCACCGCGCGGCCGGGGACCGGTGTGCAGGGTGCCGCCGTAGACGGCGAGTCGTTCGCGCAGCCCGAGCAGGCCGCGTCCGTTGCCGGTGGCGGCGGCGCCGGTGGGGCGGCCGCCGGTGTCGGTGACCTCCACCCGCAGTCGGTCGGGGGCGTACTCGACGGTCACCGCGGCGTCGGCGCCGCCCGCGTGCTTGACGGTGTTGGTGAGCGCCTCCTGGACGACCCGGTAGGCGGCGAGCTCGACCCCGGGCGGGACGGCCCGGCGCTCGCCGCGCACGGTCAGCTCTACCGGCAGCCCGGCCTGCCGGACGCCCTCGACCAGGGCGTCGAGCCGCCCGAGGCCGGGCTGCGGGCTGAGGTCGGCACTGGCCGCCGGGTCGTCCCCGGCGCCCGCGTCGATGGTCAACAGTCCCATCACGTGCCGCAGTTCGGTCATCGCCGCGCGTCCGCCGGTCTCCACCGCGGCCATCGCCTCGCGGGCGCTGTCCGGGGCGGTGTCCAGGATCTTGCGCGCGGCCCCGGCCTGGATCGTCATCATGCTCACGTTGTGGGTCACCACATCGTGCAACTCCCGGGCGATCCGCGCCCGTTCGAGCTCCACGGCGCGCTCCAACGCGGCCAGCTGCTCGCGCTCCAGGGCGGACAGCCGCTCCCGCCCCTCGTCCACCCGGCGGCGCCACATCCGCAGTTCGTAGGCGACCGCGAACACCGGCACCAGGACCAGGACGGCGATCACCCCGTTCGGGAAGTGCGGCAGCTTGGCGTCGTTGAACAGCACCACCAACACGGCGGTGGCGACCGGCAGGTTCGGCAGCACGGCGGCCGGTCGGCGCCCGTACGCGGCCGCGCTGTAGGCGGCGACGATCACCGCCACACCCGCCGAGTACGCGATGTCCTCGGACTGCGACCGCACCAGCAGCGCGGCCGGCAGCACCGTCCACAGCACCGCCAGCGGATAGCGGCGGCGCAGCACCAGCGGCAGCGGGACGAGCGGGACGAGTAGCAGCACCCCGTGCCAGGTGCCGTCCCGCGGGGCGCCCGCGATGGTGGCGTAGCGGCCGGAGGTGAAGGCGAGGAACAGGGCCAGGGCCAGGTCGAAGACCTGGCCGCGCCGGGTCGGCCGGGGCGGGGGAGCCGCGCCCGGGTCGCCGCTCAGTCGGGCCGCTGCCGTGCGCAGCCGCCGCACCGTCGGATGGTCGATCACGTTGATCACCGGGACATTGTGGCGGTCGGCCGTCATCCGGCACAGCCCCGCGGCCGACGGCAGCCGGTACACCGGGCGACTACACCGGAAGGATGACAGCGCGTCGGGTCCGTCGGACGCGGTACGGAACTTGCCGCGGGCGGCGGACGCGGGTGCGGGCCGCTCGTTCGTACCTTCTTCCGGACGTCACCGTCCCCGGCGTGGCCGGCAGCACCACCGTGACCGCCTTCGACGGCGACGCGACGGCGGCCGGTTACAAGATGGTCTCCGGCCGCTGGTACCAGGGCCCGGGCGAGGTCGTCGCCCCCGCCACCTTCCTGACCGAGGCCTCGGTCAAGCCCGGCGACCAGGTGACCTTCACGAGCCACGGCCGGCCGGTCACCGTCCGGATCGTCGGCGAGGTCTTCGACCCGCACATGCAGACCAACGAACTGTTCACCGACGCCACCACCTTCCCGTCCGGGACGGCCCCGAACCCCGACTTCTGGTTCGTCACGCTCAAGCCCGGCACCGACCGCGCCGCCTATGCCACCGCCCTCGGCGCCGCACCCGCCCCAGCCCACATGACTGCCGACGCAGGCGGGCCGCACGGCTCCAGTGACTCGATCGCCGCGCTGAACTCGCTCACCGCCACCCTGACCCGTCCTGGCCTCCGGACTCCCGCCCGGACCTCAAGTCTCCCCGTCCGCCCGGTCCTCCTCGGTCCTCTTCTCGGCTTTCCTCTCCGCCGCCCGGACCTGCTCGGTGAAGGTGTGCTCGTCGATCCGCTCGATCGTCGCCCCGTGCTTGGCGGCCAGCTCGTCCGCCGGGCCGGGCGAGGCCTCCCGGGCGTCCAGGGCGAGCAGCGCCCCGCCGTCCGGCACCCGGGGCGAAAGCACGATCATCGCGGCGCCGGCCTCCGTCGCGTGGTGCTCCTCGGCCGCGTTGCCGAGCGCCGCGCCCGCCGCGAAGCCCAGCAGCATCCCGACCGGCCCGCCCAGCAACCCCACCAGCCCGCCCAGCACCCCCGACCCGACGGTGGCCACCCCCGCGCCCCGGGTGAAGGTGTCCTTCACCTCCACCACACCGTCCGCGCTGCGCTCCAGCGCGGCCGCCAGCCGCAGGCCCGGCAGGTGCTGCGCCTCGTCGAAGGCCGAACGCCAGGCGGTGGCGTCGGGGAAGGTCAGCAGGACGAGGTTGTGCTGCTCGCTCATCGCACTCCGATCGGGGTGGGGCTGCCCGGGTCTCCATCGTGACCTTCGGTCCGGGGCGCTGCCACAGGAGCCACGGGTTCAAACCAGGATCGCGATCCACCCGGGCGCGACCGCGCCTGTTTCGGCCAGGTGTGGGGCTACCCGAACGATCGGACGGCGGGGGCAGGCGGCGGGAGGGAGTGGGCTCGGCCTGGGGGAACGAGGGCGCCGCCGCCGGGCTTCCGTTGGTTCGATCCTGGCCGAAACAAGGACCAGTTGTGTGCATGCCACTGGTGTGCCGGGTGGGGCGCTGTCAAGATCCGGATCCGGCACACCCGTGCCAGATCCGAACGCTTGGAGGAGGCAGCATGCAGCCCACGGCTGAGCAGGTTCGCGCACTCAAGGACGAGGACTTCCGGCTCACCCTCGGCCAGGGCCACCAGGTCCACCCGGCCGGCGAGCTCGTGGACGAGCTCTACGTGACCGCCGCGGTGCTGAACAGCACCTGTGACGGCTGGTCCAGCTGCGGGCGCCTCTGCAGCTACTGAGACCGGGGTCCGGCGCGGGCCCCGGTTCGTACGGCCGGCCGGGGCCCGCGCCGGACAGGCGCGTCGCGCGCCCTCACGCATCGGCGCCCTCACAGACCGGCGCTGAACGGATAGAGCAACAGAGCAGACAGAGAGGCAGCACCGCCCCGTGGTCGACGCGTCCGAACTCCTGCGGGCTGCCGCCCGAGCCGTCCCACTGAACGCCCGCGGCCGGGCGTCGGAAGGGCTCGACGCGGAGCCGGTCGGTGACGCCGACCGCGCCGAACGCCGTGAGCGGGCCGCCCGGAAACTGGAGCGCTGGCGGGCCCAGGCACCGTTCGACCGCGCCGACTGGTTCACGCGCAGGCTCACGGCCGACGGCATCGACCCCGACGCCCTGCGCGCCCTGCTCGCCGAGCACCCGGACGCGCTCGCCGCCCGCCTCGCAACGCTCCCCTGGGCCGAGCGGCTCGTCGCCGCGTTCCACCGACCGGCCGCCCGGGACATCCCTGAGGAACACGAATTCGCCGGGATCGTCGCTCCGCTGCTCGCCGCCGCCCACGACCGCCTGCGCACCGGGTTGGCCGCCCTGGACGCCCCCGCTCTGGGCGCCCCCGAGGAGCTGGCCGCACTCGCCCTCCCCGCGCTCACCGCCGCCGCCCACGCGATGGCGACCCGGACCGTCATCACCGAACTCCATGTCGCCCGACTCACCGGCGAGTTGACCGGCAACACCCCCGAGGGGCGCTACCGCGACTTCCTCGGCCGGCTCACCCGGCCCGAGCGGTCGCTGCGACTCCTCGCCGAGTACCCGGTCCTGGCCTTCCGCCTCACCACCGCCGCGGAGCAGTGGACGACCACCACCCTCGCCCTGTTCCGGCGACTCGCCGCCGACCTGCCCGCCCTCGCCCGCACCTTCGCCGACGGCCGCCCGCTCGGCCGGCTCACCGAACTCGCCACCGGCCTCGGAGACCCGCACCGCGGCGGTGCCACGGTCAGTTCACTGCGCTTCGAGCACGGCGTCCGGATCGTCTACAAGCCGCGGCCCCTCGGCGCCGAGGCCCACTTCCAGCAGATCCTGCACTGGCTCAACCCGCAGCTGCGGCTGCCCCTGCGCGACCTCGCCCACCTGGCTCGCGACGGCTACGGCTGGGTCGCCCACCTCACCGCCGAACCGGCCCGGGACGATGCCGAGTTGAGCGCCTTCTACCACCGCGCCGGCACTCTGGCCGCGCTGATGTACGTGCTCGACGCGGTGGACTGCCACGCCCAGAACCTGCTCGCCGTCCGGGACCAGCCCGTGCTCATCGACCTGGAGGCGATCCTCCACCCCGACCTGCACGAGCCCGCCAAGGACCTGTCCGAGTCCGAGCGGATGGCCCGCCACCAGGCCCGGCACTCGGTGCTGCGCTCCGGCCTGCTCCCCGAACGGATGTGGGACGAGGGCAACGGCGGCACCGACCTCTCCGCCCTCGGCTGGGACCCGGCCAGCCTCCCGCCCCGCCCCGCGCCCGTCCTGGTCAACCAGGGGACGGACGAACTCCGCGTGGAGTACCGGAGGTTGCCGGTGGAAGCCCCCGGTAGCCGACCCGTGCCGGCCGGGCAGCCGCTGCGCCTGGCCGACCACCTGGCGGAACTGGAGGCCGGATTCACCGAGGCCTACCGGCTGCTCGCCGCCGACAAGGGGAAACTCCGCTCCCTGATACGGGCGTTCGCGGATGACGAGACGCGCCTGCTGCGCCGCGACACCTTCGAGTACCGCAGCCTGCTCGGCACCGCCTGCCACCCCGACCTGCTGCGCGACGGCCTCGACCAGGACCGCCACCTGGACCGGCTCTGGGCCCTGGCCGCCTGGGAGGAGCGCGCCCTCGCCTACGTCGACCACGAACGCGCCGACCTGTGGCGCGGCGACGTGCCCGTCTTCACCATCCGCCCTGACGGCGTCGACGCCCGCTCCTCCACCGGCGCCCTCATCCCCGGCGTCACCGACCGGCCCCCGCTCGACCTCGCCCTCGCCAAGGCCGACGCCCTCGGCGAGGAGGACCTGGAGCGCCAACTCCAGCTGATGCGGCTGTCGGTGACGACCTCCGGCGGTGCCCGGGAGCCGCGCGGCCCGGCGGTCGCGCGGACACCTGTGGCCGGTGCGGCCCCCGGCCGGGGAGTCGCCGACCGCGCCCTCGCCATGGCCGTCGAGGTCGGCGAAGGGCTGCTGCGCGAGGCCTGCCGAGGGAACGCCGACCTCGCCTGGGTCGGCCCCAACTGGGCCCCGCCCGGCCACTGGGCACCCGCCGAACTCGGCCCCGACCTGTACAGCGGCACGGCCGGTGTGACGCTCTTCCTCCACCAACTCGCCTGCGCCACCGGCGACCGCGAACACCGGACGGCCGCCTCCGCCGCCGAACTGACGCTCCGCCGGCAGATCCGGCGGCGCGCCGACCGCCTCGGCGGCGGCCTCTCCGGACTCGGTGGCCTGCTCTACGCGGTCGCCCAACTCACCGCCCACCACCCGGACTCCGAACTCGACGCGCTCGGCTCCCTCCTCCTCGACCGCGTCACCGCCACCGCCGTCGGCGACACCCAGTACGACCTCCTCGCCGGGAACGCGGGCACCATCGGAGGCCTGCTCGCCTGGGAGGCCGTCCGCCCCGGGCCCGCCGTCACCGACGCGCTGGCGGCCTGCGCCGAAAGCCTCGTCCAGGCCGCGGCCCCGCACCCCGAGGGCGGCGCCGGCTGGCTGCCCGCCTCCCTCGCCGGCACCGTCACCCGCCCCCTCGCGGGCTTCGCCCACGGCGGCTCCGGCATCGCCTGGGCCCTGGCCCGGGCCGGGCACCGCCTCGGCGACCCCCGCCTGCCCCGACTCGCCCTCGCCGCCGTCGCGTACGAGCGCACCCTGTTCGACCCCGCCGCCGCCAACTGGCGCGACGTCCGCGAGGACGACGGGCCCGACGGCCCCAGCTACCCCGCCCTCTGGTGCCACGGTGCCTCGGGCATCGCGCTGGCCCGCACCGACCTCGCCCGACTCATACCCGAAGAACGCGAGTCGCTCCTCGCCGAGCGTGACACCGCCCTCGGTGCGGTGCTCCGGGAGGGCTTCGGCCACAACTCCTCGCTCTGCCACGGCGATCTCGGCAACCTGGAGGCCCTCCACCTCTCCGGCGGATCGTGGCAGGCCGCCGCCGAGCGGCAGGCCCGTGCCACCCTCGACGACCTGGCGGCCCGGGGCTGGACCTGTGGCCTTCCGCGCGGGGTCCACAGCCCCTCGCTGATGGTCGGCCTGGCCGGCATCGGCCACGGCCTCCTGCGCCTCGCCGCCCCTGGCGCCACCCCCTCCGTCCTGACCCTCGAACCGCCGACTGGCTGATCCCGCCGGGCCGTTGCCGCTATCCGTCGGCCTCCTCCGGGGTGTCGGGCGTTCCGATCACGTCCGAGGGCGGCGGACGCGGTAGCCGCCGCGGTGCAAGCCCGGCGCACCGGCACCCCGCCGGGCCGGCCGCTCAGTCGAGGCAGAACTCGTTGCCCTCGATGTCCTGCATCGCGATGCACGATTCATTGACGCCGTCGGCACGCAGAACTTGCACGCACACCGCACCGAGCGCCTCCAGCCGTGCGCGCTCGGCCTCCAGTACGGCGAGGCGCTCCTCGCCCACGAGTCCGGTGCCGACCCGCACGTCGAGATGCACCCGGTTCTTGACGACCTTGCCTTCGGGAACGCGCTGGAAGTACATCCGTGGGCCCACACCCTCGGGGTCCATACAGACGAACGCCGCACCCTGACGCTCAGCCGGCAGCGAGCGGTTGAAGTCGTCCCACGTGGCGAAGCCCTTCGGCGGCGGCGGTACGACGTACCCCAACACCTCGCACCAGAAGCGAGCGACGCGCTCGGGTTCCGCGCAGTCGAAGGTGACCTGGAACCGCTTGATCGATGACACCGGTCCTCCATGGCGCGTGCTGTTCACCGAGACCCGGAGGTCATCGCAGCGTCGTGCGGAGAGCGGACGCGCCCACTGGGGATGCATCGATGTCCACCTCGTCGTCGTGCAACCTGGTGATCTCGGACACGGCGGGTGAGCCTTTCACATGATCACCTGGGGCTCAACCGGTTTTCCGCCCACCGTGGGGGACCATGGGTGGCATGGAGCTGAGGATCGAGGCCACCGACCTGCCGGGCCGTGAGTGCGGCGGCGGGCCCGGATTCCCGGGGTACCGGGACATCCACGTCGCCGTCCAACGCCGGGGCCGCCCGGCCGAGTTGATCGACCCGCAGCCCGGGGACGCGGCGCAGGCGCGATGGTCGCTGGAGTGCGAGGCGAAGCGGCTGCCGGACGGCGGGGTGGACATCACCGGCCGGTACGTCCAGGGCGGGCCGGGCGGCCGGTTCGTCTACCTCAACTGGGTGACGCACGAGGGCGATACGTGGTCGCTGTTCCGCCGGGCCAAGCTGCTGCTGGCGGCGGTCGACCCTTCCACCGTCGAGGCGGCCGTGGCGAGCGGATCGCTGGTCGCCCGCTTCGGCCTCACCGACGCCAAGGGCCACCCGCTGTGCGCCGCCGTCCGCCCGCCGCTGGTCACCTGGACGGCAGCGGGCTGAGCGCCGCGCACTCCAGCGGCGCCGACGGGTCCACCGAGAGGTCGGCGGGCGCCGGATCGGCACGCCGTCCCGCACCAGGCCCGCGCCCGTCTCGTCGCAGGAGGACTCGATGCCCAGTACGACCACCGGCGATCCTGTCACAGCCACTCACCCTCATCAGCCATTACACATTCGGGTGACCATTGTGCCCGACGGGATGTGAGGAATAAGCAAGAGCCCATAGTTCGTTTCTGCAACTGATGCGCAATAGTGTTGTCCCGGCACGATCGAAACGACCAACCCGCCGAAAGGGGCCGTGTCCTGATGGGCACCTACACGCTTCCCGACCTGCCGTACGACTACTCCGCGCTGGAGCGGGCGATGTCGGCCGAGATCCTGGAGCTGCACCACTCCAAGCACCACGCCGCGTACGTGAAGGGCGCGAACGACACCCTGTCGCAGCTCGCCGAGGCGCGCGACAAGGAGCAGTTCGGCGGCCTGGTGGGCCTGCAGAAGACCTTCGCCTTCCACCTGTCCGGCCACGTCCTGCACTCGCTGTTCTGGCAGAACCTCTCGCCGGAGGGCGGCGAGCGCCCCGAGGGCGAGCTGGCCGACGCCATCACCGAGCACTTCGGCAGCTTCGAGGCCTTCAAGAAGCAGCTCACCAACGCCACCACCGGCGTCCAGGGCTCGGGTTGGGGCATCCTCTCCTGGGAGCCGCTCGGTCAGCGCCTGATCGTCGAGCAGGTCTACGACCACCACGGCAACGTGGGCCAGAACACCACCCCGCTGCTCGCCTTCGACGCCTGGGAGCACGCGTACTACCTGCAGTACCGCAACGTCCGCCCGGACTACGTCACCCGCCTGTGGGACGTCGTCAACTGGCAGGACGTCCAGGCCCGCTTCGCGGCCATCAAGAGCGCCTGACCCGGATCAGGTGACGGAAGGCCCCGCTCCGGTCGGGCGGACCGGGGCCCTCCCCCTTCTTCCAGGGCCTTTCCCCCTCTTCCGGGCGTCAACGGGGCGCGGGCGCGACGCGGAGCGTTGACGCCGGACACGCCCGGCTCACCGAGACGAAGGCTCGACGCCACCCGTTGTTCGCCCGGAAACGGCCTCCGGTCGCTACGCTCAGACCGCCGCCGGTAACCGGCGGTCGGCGGCCGAACGGCCCGTCCGCTCCTCAGCGAAAGGCCGTCCGATGGCGCCGCGCCTCTCCGTCGTCGTCCCGATCTACAACGTCGAGCGCTACCTCGTGGAGTGCCTGGACTCGATCGCGGCGCAGACCTTCGAGGACTTCGAGTGCGTCATGGTCGACGACGGGTCGACCGACGACGGACCCGTCATCGCCGAGGCGTACGCCGCCAAGGACCGGCGCTTCCGGCTGGTCCAGCAGGAGAACAAGGGCCTCGGCGCCGCCCGCAACACCGGCTGGCGCCACCTCACCCCGGGGACCGACTACCTGGCCTTCGTGGACAGCGACGACACCCTGCCGCCGCACGCGTACGAGCTGATGATCCGCACGCTGGACGAGACCGGATCCGACTTCGCCACCGGCAACGCGCTGCGCCTGCGCACCACCGGCCTCACTCCCTCGCACGCCCACCGCCGCCCGTTCCGCGAGACCCGGCTGCGCACCCACGTCAGCGAAACCCCTGCCCTGGTCACCGATCGCACCGCCTGGAACAAGGTCTACCGGCGCACCTTCTTCGACGCCGCCGGCATCCTCTACCCCGAGGGCATCCTGTACGAGGACGCCCCGGTCAGCGTGCCCCACCACTTCCTCGCCGAGCGGGTCGACGTGCTCGCCGAACCGATCTACCACTGGCGGGTGCGCGAGGACGGCGCGCTGTCCATCACCCAGAAGAAGACCGACCCGCGCGGGCTGATCGACCGGGTCCGCTCGATGGAACTCGTCCGGGAGTGGCTGCTGGCCCGCCCCGAGCCGGTGTTCGCCGAGTACCTGCGCGCCTACGACCGGAACTGCCTGGTCGAGGAGATCCCGATGTTCTTCTGGTCCGTCCCGGACGGCGACCGCCCCTACTGGGAGGTCTACCAGCGGCACGTCAGCCGGCTGATCCGGGCCATCGGCACCGAGCGGCTGGCCGGGCTGAGCGCCCAGCTGCGGGTCAAGTACCGCCTCACGCTGGCCGATGCGATGAACCGCTTCGTGGCCGTCCAGCGGGTGCACCTCCTCGTCCGGCGCACCCGCCAGGCGGCCAGGCGTCGGTGAGGTTCCGGACCCGTCGCCTGGATCACCCAGGACATCGAGACTTGCCCCCGACACTGCCCCTCCGGTCCTTGCCCTCACTCCGGAGATCGTCGTAGACCGGCTATGACACGCCGCGACCACGGCTCGAACCGCCTGTCCAGGAGGTGGATGTGCACGCGCACGACCAGAAATCGCAGGGCAAGTCGGAGCATCGGGAACACAGCCGACCGACCGCACGGCAGCAGCCCGCGCCGCTGCACCTCCAGTCGATCCGTGCGATGCAGCGCACCATCGGCAACGCGGCCGTCGTCCAACTGCTCAGGCAACAGCGGCAGTCGGAGTCCACGGTGCAGCGCTCGACCGTCCACCAGGTGCTGCGGTCGCCGGGCCGCCCGCTGGCCGACGACGTGCGGGCGGAGATGGAGGCCCGCCTGGGCGCCGACTTCAGCAGCGTGCGGATCCACGACGACTCCGCCGCGGCCCGCTCCGCAGCCGACGTCAGCGCCCGCGCCTACACCTCGGGCGAGCACGTCGTGCTCGGCCACGGCGGCACCGACAAGCACACGTTGGCCCATGAGCTCACCCACGTCATCCAGCAGCGCTCGGGCCCCGTGGCCGGTACCGACCAGGGCAACGGACTGTCCGTCAGCGACCCCGGCGACCGCTTCGAGCGCGCCGCCGAGGCGAACGCCGTCCGGGCGCTGAGTCGGACGATACCTCCGGCCGTCCAGCGGGTCGCCGCCCAAGCCCACACCCCCGGGCCGGAGTTGCCGGTGCAACGCGCCTTCACCGGCAAGCCGTACGTCACCTACGGTGCGCTGAACGGAAACGGCGTCGGCACCTCGATGCACGCCGAACTCTGGCCCGGGCAGCTCGGCAAGGGCTCCAAGCCCAGCGTCCAGCCGTCCTGGTGGCCGACCGGGAGCGGCGCGACCGCCGACTGGTTCAGCAAGTACATGGTGCAGGGGCACCTGCTCAACGAGCAGGTCGGCGGCCCCGGCAACACCATGACCAACCTGACTCCACTCTGCAAGTCCGCGAACTCGGCGCACCACGCGAAGGTCGAGAAGGACGTCAAGGCCGAGGTACTGACCAACGGCAACGTCGTCGAGTACGCCGTGACGGCCGACTACAGCACCCACCCGGCGGGGAAGGACTTCGCGCCGCTCGCGAGCTCGGTGGAGGCCGACATCGACGCCAACTACTCCGCCAAACTCGCCGGCAAGATCGAGGCCGAGTACACCGTCTACGACACCGCCGGCAACGAACTGCACGGCGACGCGTGGGAGATCGAGAACAACCGGCTGTAGCACCTGCTGGCGCCCGTGAAGGAGACGTACGTGACCACCCCCCGCGCCCGGCTGGCCGCGATGATCGAGGACCTGGAGCGCAACCCCCGCGTGCAGCTCCTGGAGGCCGCCGTCGCACCGCCGACCCCACCGTCCGACATCGAACTCGCCGTCCGCCTGGCCCACGGCCGCCTCCCGAACGGCGTCGAGGCGTTCTACCGCGAAGTCGGCGCGGTCCGCCTGAGGTGGCGTCACACCGTCCCCGAGCTCCTCCACGACGACCTCTCGGACCAGGGCCTCATCAACCTCCTCCCGCTGCGCGAAGTCTTCGCCGATTGGTACGGCGTCACCTGGCACTCGCCACAGGATCAGGAGTACCGCCCCGTCAAACCCTTCGACATGTTCGTCCCCGAGGCCTGCGCGGCGTTCGTTCCCCCCCTCGACTCCGTCCACTACCACTACTTCGGCGAGGAGCTGTACGACACGGGGTACTCGTTCGACGCCTACCTGGAACGGTTGCTGGCCTCCCGCGGCTACTGGTACTGGCCGCAGACGCTCTGCCGGGAGTTGGAGGAGAGCACGGAGGTCACCGCGTTCCGTCGCGCGATGCCGGTGATCTTTCCGGACTACGACGACGCACTGTTCCGGCCGATGCGACGCTGAACCGGTGGTGCTCGTAACGCTCCCGCGCCGGAGCGGGTGGCACGAGCGCACCCGAGGGGGCGGCGCGATGGGTGGGTTGGTGGCGGGCCTACCCGGGGCCGCCCCCTGGCCGCGGGGGACAGGGCCTCAGCCGGACCGGGCGGCGCCAGGTGCGGCGGCTGCTCTCTACTGCGGCTGGCAGTTCTCGTGTCCCGTGATACCGATCCGCACTCCGCATCACCCCAACCCTTCAGCGCGCTCATCCAGTTCCTCGGCCCCAGGTACGTCGCGGAGGCGGAAGAGGCGGGCTCGCATGTCGTTGACGGCGTCCTGGACCTTGATGGAGCGGATGCCGTCCGCGCAGTCGAGGAAGTCGTTCCAGGACGCGAGGGCGCCGTCGATGTCGTCCTGACGTAGGCGGACGGTGCCGAGGTCGGCGAGGACGATCGCGCGGGTGCGGCGGCGGTCGAGGCCGTGGATGTCAAGCGCGTGATGGAGGTGTTCCTGCGCGCTGGTGTAGTCGCCGAGTCGGGCGAGGATCATGCCGGACTCATGGGCCCACCGGCCGATGCTGTAGTGCGAGGCCCATGACTCGCCCGGGGCGTCGGTGGCACGTTCGATCGCGGTCTGCGAGGCCGACAGCGCGGCGGTAGCGGTGCGACGGTCGCCGTCGAGGGCGGCGGCGTTGGCCAGGGTGGCCTGGTAGTAGGAGAGGGCCCGGGGAGAGTCGAGGGTCTTGGCCTGGTCGACGCACTCCTCCGCTATCCGCACGGCGGTGGGTCTGAAGCCGAGGTCGATGGCCTGGACGGCAAGGCCACGGAGGGCGG
The DNA here is from genome assembly GCF_042794375.1 of Kitasatospora sp. NPDC056531. Taxonomy (NCBI): domain Bacteria; kingdom Bacillati; phylum Actinomycetota; class Actinomycetes; order Kitasatosporales; family Streptomycetaceae; genus Kitasatospora; species Kitasatospora sp. NPDC056531. Next base: position 137,667 of record NZ_JBHTTU010000011.1, read on the forward strand.
TGGCGGCCAGCTCGGCGTCGCCGGCCTCGGAGGCCAGGCGGAACGAGTGGGCATAGTACTGCTGGGCGGCGTCCTGGTTGCCCTCGTCCTGGGCCATCCATTCGGCCAGGTGCACCAGTTGGGACGTGGCCGCGAAGAGCTCGCGGCCGACGGCTTCGCTCCAGGTGCCGTCCAGCCAGGGCGCGACGTCGTCGTGAAGGTAACGGACGGCGAGGTGGCGGGCGTGTCCGCCGCCGAGTTCTGCTGCCGCGTCGCCGAGTGACTTGGTCATTTGGCGGATCGCTGCGACCTCTCCCCGGCCGACTTGGACCTTGCCACTGGACTTGAGTCGTACACGCCGGAGCACGGCGTTGGGGTCAGGCAGGCCTAGCGCCGCGAGCGCGTAGGCGCTGGAGGCGGCTACGAATCCCCGGCGATCCACCACGCCCCTCCGGGGGAGCTCTGTGTATGAACCCACGCCATCTCCATCGTTGGTCGCGTAATAGCAAGTTGATGGATAATCAATTCATTCTGCTTGCAGGGACATTGGGCCGCTGCGAGCCATCCGTTCCCGCCCGGCAGGGGGTCGGCCCCGGTCCGTCTCGACGGTCCGGGGCCGACGGCCGCCTACCGCAAGGGCCACGAGTTCGTCGGGTGGTCGAGCCACGCCCACTGGCCGTTGGGCGTCACTGTCAAACCGAGGCGGTCGGGGCCGGGGCGGCCGTTGTCGAGCCACCACCGGTGCGCGGCTTCGACCTCGTTCCACACGCGGCGCGGGCCGTGCTGCCAGACGGTGTAGTGCTCGGTGTTGTCCGTGCCATCCCAGTCGACGGCGGCCCAGGAGGTGCCATCGGTCGTGGCTACCCAGAGGCGGGTATCGACGCCGTCGAGATCTGGGTCGTGGTGCCAGGCGTACCAGAGGTCGCCGAGGCGGTGGCCGAGGGCGAACTGGGTCTCGATCGGAGAATCGGCGACCGCCCAGGGGTCGAGGGTGGTCGTGGACTCAGTCGGGACGTGGTCGTCCATCACGACGTCGCGGAAGAGACGGAGATCGTGGCGCTGAGTTCGCATCAGTATGAACGCACTGTCGGGCGTGTAGCGGCCCATGGCACCTCCGTCGTCGCCCACGGTGAGGCGGAGCAGGCCACAGTGGCTCCAGTCGTCGCACCAAGGGGTGAGGATGACGCCGCCCGGCCTGGTCTGTTCGATCCAGGTGTAGGGAACCTGCCGTACTGAGCAGGTCGCCACAACCCGGTCGTACGGTGCCTCGGCGCTCCAGCCGAGGCTTCCGTCGCCGCAGACGACGGCAGGGGCGTAGCCGTTGGCCCTGAGGCTGGAGCGGGCGAGCTCGGCCACGGTGGGGTCGATCTCGATCGTGGTGACGTTGACGTCGCCCAGCCGGTGCGAGAGGAGCGCGGCGTTGAACCCGGTGCCCGCGCCGATCTCCAGGACTCGCATTCCAGGTGCGAGGCCGAGAAGTTCGAGCATCTGGAAGACGACCGACGGCGCCGAAGCCGAGGAGGACGGCGAGGCGTCGGACGCGTCCTCCGGTTCATGTCCGTCGTTGATCTGCGTCACCACGGGTACGTCGCCGTAGGCTGCGGCGAACCAGCGATCGGGCTCGCGCTCACGATCGCAAGGCGTGAGGGGCTCATCGTCGTCACTGGAGAGCCAGATCCGGTCAGGCAGGAAACGATGGCGCGGGGTCGCTTCGGCGGCCCTGCACCACTCGGGGGCTACGTCGTGGCCGAGGTGACGGGAGACGGCCTGGAGCAGACCGCGCAGGGCGGTCTGTTCCAGGTCGGGCTGGTGTGTCGTCACTTGCTCTTGTCGCCGCCCTTGCTGTGCTTGCCGGTGGACTTGCCGGACTGGTGATCCTGGTTCTGGGGAGACGTGTTGAAGTCCTTCTTGTTCTTGTCCGCGTGCTTGCCCTGACCGCCGTCGTTGGACCCTCTGCCGCCGCCGGAGCTTCCGCCCTTGCCGGTACCCCATCCCATGTGATTCTCCTACCTGATGGCGGTGCTCGTCGTGGTGTCGCCGGTCGTCGTGCCGCTCACTGGGATCATCGGCCCGGGCCCCGGCGGTGCCGGGGGCGGCGGGGGCTTGGGCTGCGGAGTGGTCACGATCGCGCTCCTTTGTGGGAGATTGGTGGATGCTCCGGCCTCGTCGGATCGTCGGCGGCTGCACGCCGACGGCTGGCCTGTGTGCGTCAGCGAGGGCATCTGGCTAACCTCAGCCGGGGATGTCTACGACGGTAGATGTTCGAGATCAGGCCTTGAAGTGACCACCAGTACCGGTATGTTGGCGCGAACTCCCGAAGGTGGGGGCTCTCATGCGGTCGAGTTCACAGGAAACCCTGACTGCTGGTCAGGGGCGGATGTCACGTCTGCGATCGGGCACCATCTCGGGGTACGTCTTTCGGGTGATACGCGAACAGCATGGCTGTACACAGGACGAGTTCGCCGCGCGGCTGGCAGTGTCCCCGGACACCATCGCCGGCTGGGAGAGTGGCCGACGCCCGCTCACAGCCGTGCCTGTCGGTCAGATGCTCGTGCATCGTCACCGGCTGCTGCACATGGGTACGGCCCCCGTACTTCTCCAGACGCTGGAACGGGCCTTCGAGGCGGACATCCTCCTCGCCGGCGCCCTTGAGGAGCGAGCCTCGATGCGGAACAGCCCGCTAGGGTCGATGGTCCTGCAGCGAGACCTCGTAGAGGTCCTCATGTGGCCGCTCGGCGGTGTAGCGCCGAAGGCCGTGCGTGACCTGCCGACCCCATCACGTTCACGAAGGGGTCCGGTACCGAGCGGGCCGGAGCTCGCCGTCGCTGACCGCATCCGGTTCTTCGCGGGCATGCGGCAGGCGGCTGAGGAAGCTCGGGAGAGGGACCATTTCCTTGTGCGCCGCCAGGCGCTGTACCTCGCGGGGTATGACGACCACGGCGACACGCGGGAGTGGCTCGCCCACCAGCAACGAATCGAGAAACCGGACGACTGGCTGACTCGCTGGCTCAACTCCCGCTCGGTCGCGATGGTCTCCGCCCGCCACGGCGACCGTGACCGCATGAGTCACTTCATCGACAGGGAACTTGTCGATGAGGACGGTGCTGTCGCGAATCTCAACTATTGGGCCTACTGGATCGGTGAGATCCCGTCCCTCGAACTGTCCGATGACTTCATTGCCGCTCGGACACCGGGACCGTGGCCAGGTGACAAACTCCTCACCCACCTCGCTCAGGGCCTTGCCCCTCAGCATGGGTATGCCGAGCTCAACATCCACACGGTGTGGTCGCTGCTCCAGCTGCGACCGACCCTGTTGCGCTCCGGAGCCGCAGCCCGTGCACTACGCGAACGGCTTCCGGTGATGTTGGATGGTCGGGAGCTCTCGCCACGGGGGCGACGTGAACTCGACAGTATCCGCTACGCGATCCGCCTCGCCGAGGCGTGAGAGGAGCCAGACGGTGACGGAGGACCTGACCTCGGTGGCGAGGTTCCTGTTCGAAGCCGGGACGCTCAAGCAGACCAAGCGTACGGGCTGGTGGATGGCCGGGGTCCGCGATCCCGAGTCGGTCGCCGAGCACTCCTGGCGGACCGCGCTGATCGCCTCGGTCATCGCCAAGCTCGAAGGAGCCGATCCGGCACAGGCCGCTTTCCTAGCGGTGTGGCACGACTCTCAGGAGACGCGTACCGGGGACGTCAATCATCTGGGCAAGAAATATGCGCCGAGTGCCGATCCGGTGGCGGTGACGGCCGACCAGATTGCCGGCATGCCGGAGGTCCTGGCCTCGACCATCCAGGATCTCGTCGCGGAATACGAGGGGAAGGACTCGCCGGAGGCGGTGTGTGCCCGAGATGCGGACAAGTTGGAGTGCATGATTCAGGGCGTCGAGTACAAGGCCCAGGGCTACGCGAACGCGCAGCGATGGATCGACAACAGCCGTGCACGGATCACCACGAAGTCCGCCAACGCGCTCGCCGATGCCGTCTTGGCGACCGACTCCCTCGACTGGCTCCGCGCTGCTCTTGGTGAGAAGCCGCTCTGAGACGGGCCCGGATAGTAGTGGGTCCGCCGTGCCGGGGCTGGCGCCGGCAGTCCGATGTCATGGTGGACGGTGCTGAGCGCGTGATCTGACGGAGGGAACAGGATGGCGATCGAAGCGGAGCTCAAGGCAATCGTCCGCGACCCGGAAGGAGTGCTCAAGCAGTTGGAGGACCGGCACGGCGTCGGCCGCGTCGAGGTCTACCGGGACACCTATTACGACGCGCCGGACGGCAGCCTGATGGGCGCCGACCGTGAGCTGCGGATCCGCACGGTGCACAGTTCGGACGACACGCGCACGGTCCTTACCTATAAGGGCGCCCGGGTGGACGAGGCCTCCGGCTCGAAGCCGGAGGCCGAGACTAGGGTTGAGGATGCCGAGGCCGCGCACGAGATCGTGCGGGGCCTCGGCTTCACCCCGCGTATCGCGTTCGAGAAGCGGTGCCGCAACTACAGCTTCCAGCGCGATGGACGGAGTCTGCTGGCCACGCTCGTTCGCGTTCCCGAGTTGGACGATGCGACGTTCATCGAGGTGGAAACGGTGGCTGCTACCGAGGCCGACCTCGTGTCGGCTCTTACTCTGGTCCGCATGGTGTTGGCCGAACTCGGTATCAGTGAGATCGATTTGACCAACGAGCTGTACACCGATGCTGTCGCGGCGGCGCGACCGGCTTGACCGGAGGGTCGAGCGGGCCGCCCACGTGGGCGGCCCGCTGGTAGACCTCAGGGGTGTCAAAGGAGCTCTTCCGGGTTACCGGTGTGCCCCCTGCGGCCACAGCACCTCAACCGGCACGCCGTGCTGCTGTGCGTACGCGACCACGTCCGCCGTTCCGCCGAAGCCCCGGGCCGGCAGGCCGTCCCAGATGGCGAGGAGCTTGTCGACCTGCTGGACCAGGATCTCGCTCCCGGCCATGTGTGCGGCTTCGTCGGATTTCACGTGCCCAGTGCGGTGAATGGCGCTAGCTTTTCCCAACAACCGGTCGTAGACCGGGTGATGCCACTCTGGCAGCCCGTCCCTGTAGTGATCGGCAGGAATGACGACCTCCAGCTGTCCACCCCGTTCGAGCCCGATCTCCGCGAGCCAGGCATCTGGCCCGTCCGCGATGCAGGACACGACCGTGAGTGCACTCGGATCCTCACCCCCGAGAGCGTCTTCGAGTAGCTGTCGAACCTGCCCCTGGACCTCGGCGGTCAACCCCCGGTGCCCTGTGATCCCGATCCGCATGCACATCACCCCGTTGCATTTGCGCGCTTGGCGAGCTTCACCAGCTCCGATGGTGCGCTCCGGCCGGCGATGAGGACGAGCTCGCGGATGGTTGCCCGAGCGGTTGTGTGGCTTCGGACGCTTTCCGGCGCCAACTTCTCGGCCTGAAGGAGACATTCGATGGCTTCCCCGAGCTGTCGCCGTTGAGCGTGAGCCCGCCCGAGGTCGATCAGTAGCCTGGACCTTCGCTCGGGCGAGAGCTGTCCGGCATCGATCCGGAGTCCCAGATCCAGCGCCTCGCCTGCATCGCCGAGGTCGACGGCCGCTGAGACGGCCTGGATCTCAACGTTCGTGGGGCCGAACTCCAGATTGAAGTCGTTGCGGTCCTCGCCGAGCCGCGCGGCGACCTCTCGGGCGTTCGCAAGTTCCGTCCGGGCTTGCTCGCGTTGGCCGGCGCGGGCGGCGGCCAACGCGAGGACCAGGTGGAGCGCGCCGAGAACGGAGAGCGCTTCAGGCGGCGGGTTGTCCGTCGAGGTGTACGCATGTAGGGCCGTCGCGGCGCTCCCGGCCGAGTGTTCTGCCTGGTCCAGCCGTTGCAGCCGGACGAATGCGTGCGCCATTCGGTAGATGCCGGCGAAGACATGCAGTGGTCGTCCGGATTGCTCAGCTGCACGGATGGCGCGATCAGCGGCCACCCACGCCGCATCGGCCTCGTCCTGGCGGACGAACGCTGCTGAAACCGCCTGATATGCCTGGCTGAGAAGTAGGTGGATCTCGGGTCGTCCGTCCGGGGTGGCGGAGCGCGCGGCCCTCTCCAAACGCGGTAGGACGTTGGTAATGGCCGTGCTCAACTCGGCGAATCGTGCGCTGTGCGTCAGCTGCCAGAGATCCTCAACAGCAGCGGTCAGCTCGACCACGTCGGGCGTGCGTGTCTCGGGGCGCTCATTGAGCAGCGAGTCGAGAGCTGGATGACCCGAGAGGCAAAGTCGTGCCTGGTCAAGGTCGTTGGTCTGATCCCCTGTAGCGGAATCGGGCGCGGCAGGCGACGGCGCATCGGGCCGCAGCGTCTGAACGGACACGCCGAGGCCGTTCGCCAGCAAATGGAGCACGTCGAGGCGGACCACGGGCTGGACGCCGCGCTCGACCTGCGACACCCAGCTGGCAGTTCGGTTGATGGCGGCGGCGAGTTGATCCTGCCTCATGCCTCGACTCTTGCGGAGCTGGGCGACTCGGGCACCGAACGCGCGCCGCTCTTCAGGGCTCATTGGGCAGCCTTGTCGCCCGATGAGCCCTTGCCGGAGATCTCCTCCAGGAACGTGACCTCGAACGATTCGAGGTACTGGCCACGTTCAGCCAGGAACCGACGGACATGCGGCTGACGTTCGTGCTCCTCGAACGCTGCACGGTCCGCGTACAGCTCGTAGAAGACCCGGACGCGGGGCTCGTCCGGCACAACGTGGTTGACATAGACGAGCGTTCCGGGCTCCTTGGTGCGGATGCCTTTGAGGGCTTCCGCTGCCAGGGCGTCGAAGGCGTGAGCCGCTGCCGCGTCGCGGGCGACGAAGCGCACAACCAGACCGAATCCCATGGTTCTCCCCTTCCTGGATTGGTTGAGTCTCGCACGACTCGGTGAAGGCCTGCGAGTAGCAGAGTCACTTGACTCGCAGTTTTTCTGCGACTACTTTCGGTGTTGCCGCCATGGCAGAGAGCTATGAGGGAATCCCTTTCGCTGCCGCATGTCGGTGGCCACTGTCCATCTGCAGTGATGGAGGAGCAATGGGGTGGAGCGTGATCGTCAGCCCGCTCAGCAATGCGCGGTTTCCAGTTCCTTTGGAGTGGGGCGAGCCGCCAGGGGCCGACGCCGTGCCGGCGGCGCGGCGGTTGGTGGTGGCGATCCTGCGGGCGTGGGGTGTGCCGCTGTCGGCTGATGCGTTGAAGGAACTGGAGCTGTGTGCGAGCGAGGTGATCGCCAATGCGATGGTGCACACCAAGGAGCGCTGTGTCGTGACTGTCCGGCGTCGGGCCGGGCGGGTGCGGGTGGAAGTCGCCGACCGATGTGCCGAGTTGCCGGCTCAGGAACGCGACGAGGAAGCGACCGGTGGACGGGGCCTCCTGCTGGTGGAGGCGCTGGCGCACGCGTGGGGGTGGCGCCCGGCGGGGCCTGGCAAGGTGGTCTGGTTCGAGTGCCTGGAAACCGCCGAAGCGCCGTGCCCCACGCACGGGTGGGGCACGGCGCATGACCTTCATGCTCTGCCGGAGGTGGCGTAGTGGCGAGCGTTGCGCGCCTGGTGTGGTGGGTGCTGTTCTCGGCCGCAGTGGTTGCGGGGTTCGCGTCGGGTTGTGACCGCTAGCGGGCCTCCAGGGTCTCCTTCATGACCTGGGCGCCCCGGGTGACGCGGAGGCGGACCTGCTCGGCCATCTCATGGGGCAGGACGTCGGTGGTCCAGATGAGGCGGCAGCGGTCCGCGCCCTCGGGGGCGACATGAAATGACGCGTGGTGGTGGGTGAGGGGGATCTTGAAGCCCTCGACTGCTGAGTACGCGAGGCGACGCAGGTCGTCGTCGATGCTGACGATCAGCTCGCGGATGACCGCGCCGCCGGGCATGGTCAGGTACCGAACGTCGCCGTCGATGCGGGTGTCGAGGACGTAGCCGGGGATGAGGCGCTTGTGCACCGCGCCCACGTCCCGTACGGCGTCCCAGACTTCGTCCGCGTCGGCCTCGATGACGACGTCCTCGGCAATGGTGGCGATGGTCCTCTGCTCCTGTCAGGGGGTGCCGAAGAAGCTGTCCAGGATCTGTTGCGCGGCCAGCCCTGCGGGCAGCGTACCGGCGCGAACCTGAGCTTCCAGCGACGGGGTGAGCTGCTGGACGTCGGGGTGTTCGTGCAGCCGCGCGTAGAGCTGGTCGTGGACCATCGACCACGTCCACTCGACCTGCTGCTCCCGCCGCTTGGCGGTGAGCGCGCCGGTGGCGTCCAACACCTTACGGTGCTGCTGCAGCCGCTCCCACAACACGTCCAGCCCGGCGCCGTCCCGCCCGCTACAGGTCAGGACGGGCGGCGTCCACGCCGCGTCCGGCGCCTGCAACAGCCGTAGCGCGCCCGCGAGTTCACGCGCAGCCGCCTTCGCGTCGCGCTCGTGCGGCCCGTCCGCCTTGTTGACAGCGATGACGTCCGCCAGCTCCAGGACGCCCTTCTTGATGCCCTGGAGCTGGTCGCCGGTCCTGGCCAGGCTGAGCAGCAGGAAGGTGTCGACCATCCCGGCCACCGTCGTTTCGGACTGGCCGACGCCGACGGTCTCGATCAGTACGACGTCGTAGCCCGCCGCCTCCATCACCACCATCGACTCCCGGGTGGCCTTGGCGACGCCGCCCAGCGTCCCCGAGGTCGGCGACGGCCGGACGAAGGCGTTCGGGTCGACCGCCAGCCGCTCCATCCGGGTCTTGTCGCCCAGGATGGAGCCGCCCGTCCGGGTGGACGTCGGGTCGACGGCGAGCACCGCGACCCGGTGGCCCAGCCCCGTCAGCATCGTGCCGAAGGAGTCGATGAAGGTCGACTTGCCGACCCCGGGCACCCCGGTGATACCCACCCGGACCGCACCTCCCGCGTGCGGCAGCAGCCGCTGGAGCAGCTGCTGCGCGAGCGCGCGGTGGTCGGGCCGGGTGGACTCGACGAGGGTGACGGCGCGCGCGATCCAGGCGCGCGAGCCGTCCAGGACACCCGTCACGTAGCTGTCGAGGTCGATCGTCCTCGGTGGCATGGCCTAAAGATCCCAGCTCACAGCTCGTGGCCGAGGTCGGCCGCCAGCGACTTCAGCAGGTCGTAGGCGGCTTCCGGGATCACGGTGCCGGGCGGGAACACCGCCGCCGCGCCCGCCTCGTACAACGCGTCGAAGTCCTGCGGCGGGATGACCCCACCCACCACGATGGTGATGTCCTCCCGCCCCGCTGCGGCGAGTTCGGCCCGCAGCGCGGGCACCAGCGTCAGGTGACCGGCGGCCAGCGAGGAGACGCCGACGATGTGGACGTCCGCCTCGACGGCCTGGCGGGCGACCTCGGCCGGGGTCTGGAACAGCGGGCCGACGTCCACCGTGAAGCCGAGGTCGGCGAAGGCGGTGGCGATCACCTTCTGGCCGCGGTCGTGGCCGTCCTGGCCCATCTTGGCGACCAGGATGCGCGGGCGGCGGCCCTCGGCCTGCTCGAACCGCTCGACCAGGTCCCGGGTGCGCTGGAGGGGGGCCGACGGGCCCGCTTCGTCACGGTACACACCGGAGATGGTACGGATCTGGCCGGAGTGGCGGCCGTACACCTTCTCCAGGGCGTCCGAGATCTCGCCGACGGTGGCCTTGGCCCGGGCCGCGTTGACGGCCAGGTGCAGCAGGTTGCCGTCCAGCGAACCGCCGCGCTGCGGACCGGCCTCGGCGGCCCGGGTCAGCGCGTTCAGCGCGTCCTGGCACGCGGCCTCGTCGCGCTCCTCGCGCAGTCGGCGCAGCTTCTCGATCTGCCGGGCGCGTACCGCGGAGTTGTCGACCTTGAGCACGTCGATCTGCTCGTCGCTCTCGACCCGGTACTTGTTGACGCCGATCACCGGCTGGCGGCCGGAGTCGATCCGGGCCTGGGTGCGGGCCGCGGCCTCCTCGACGCGCATCTTGGGGATGCCCGCGTCGATCGCCTTGGCCATGCCGCCGGCCGCCTCGACCTCCTGGATGTGCTGCCAGGCCCTGGCCGCCAGGTCGTGGGTGAGCTTCTCGACGTAGGCCGAGCCGCCCCACGGGTCGATCACCCGGCAGGTGCCCGACTCCTGCTGCAGCAGCAGCTGGGTGTTGCGGGCGATGCGGGCGGAGAAGTCGGTGGGCAGCGCGAGCGCCTCGTCCAGGGCGTTGGTGTGCAGCGACTGGGTGTGGCCCTGGGTGGCGGCCATCGCCTCGACGCAGGTACGCGTCACGTTGTTGAACACGTCCTGGGCGGTCAGCGACCAGCCCGAGGTCTGCGAATGGGTGCGCAGCGAAAGCGACTTGGGGTTCTTCGGGTCGAACTGCTTGACCAGCTTGGCCCAGAGCAGCCGGGCCGCGCGCAGCTTGGCGACCTCCATGAAGAAGTTCATGCCGATCGCCCAGAAGAACGACAGCCGCGGCGCGAAGGCGTCCACGTCCAGCCCCACGTCCAGGCCCGCGCGCAGGTACTCCACCCCGTCGGCCAGGGTGTAGGCCAGCTCCAGGTCGGCCGTCGCACCGGCCTCCTGGATGTGGTAGCCGGAGATGGAGATCGAGTTGTACCGGGGCATCTTCTGCGAGGTGTACGCGAAGATGTCCGAGATGATCCGCATCGACGGCTGCGGCGGGTAGATGTAGGTGTTGCGGACCATGAACTCCTTGAGGATGTCGTTCTGGATGGTCCCCGCGAGCTTCTCGGGCGGGACGCCCTGCTCCTCGGCCGCGACGATGTACAGCGCCAGGACGGGCAGCACCGCGCCGTTCATGGTCATCGACACCGACATCCTGTCCAGCGGGATGCCGTCGAACAGCTGGCGCATGTCGTAGATCGAGTCGATGGCGACACCGGCCATGCCGACGTCGCCGGTGACGCGCGGGTGGTCGCTGTCGTAGCCGCGGTGGGTCGGCAGGTCGAAGGCGACCGAGAGGCCCTTCTGACCGGCCGCCAGGTTGCGGCGGTAGAAGGCGTTGGACTCCTCGGCGGTGGAGAAGCCGGCGTACTGGCGGACGGTCCAGGGCTGGTTGACGTACATGGTCGGGTACGGCCCGCGCAGGTACGGGGCGACGCCCGGGTAGGTCTCCAGGAAGTCCAGACCGGTCAGGTCCGCCGCGGTGTACAGCGGCTTGACGCCGATGCCCTCGGGGGTGTCCCAGACCAGTTCGTCGACGTCCTTGCCGGTGGACTGCCGCCAGGCGGACTGCCATTGGGCGTCGGTGACGTCCGAGGCGGCGTCGCCGGTCAACCCGATTCCGGTGAAGTCGGGGATCATCGGGCCACTCCGATCTGGTCCAGCAGGGAGGTCAGGACGGAGACCGCGTCCCCGCCCGCGTAGATGAACTCGTCCACTCCGGCGGGCACGTCGGCCGGCCGGCCGGCCAGCAGCACCCGCTGGGCGCCGGCCGCCTTCAGCGCTTCGGCAATCGGCGAAGCGTGCTCGCCGTAGAGGGCGTCGCTGGAGCACAGGCAGGCGACGGTGGCGCCGGAGGCGGTGAACGCCTCCGCGAACGCCGCCGGGTCCACGCCCTCGACCGCGGACGTCGCGATGCCGCCCGCCTGGAACAGGTTGGCCGCGAAGGTGGTGCGCGCGGTGTGCGCGGCGGCGGTGCCGATCGAGGCCAGGAAGAGGGACGGGCGGGCGCCGGTCGCCGCGAGATGAGCGTCCGAGCGGTCGCGCAGCGCCTCGTACGCCTCGGCGCGGCGCACCTGCGGCAGGCCGCCGGCGTGCCCGGCCGGGGCCGGCTCGCGGACCAGCGGCTGCTCGTCCAGGTGCGGGAACTCGCTGACGCCGGTGACCGGTTCGCGCCGCTTGGCGAGCTTCACGGACCGCTCCGCCCAGGTCGCGGCGATCCGCTCGCCGATGAGACCGGACTCCAGAGCGCCGCGCTGGCCGCCGGCCCGCTCGATCTCCTGGAACCAGGCCCAGGCGGCCCGCGCCAGCTCGTCGCCCAGCTGCTCTACGTACCAGGAGCCGCCGGCCGGGTCGATCACCCGGGACAGGTGGGACTCCTCCAGCAGGATCGACTGGGTGTTGCGGGCGATCCGGCGGGCGAAGGCGTCCGGCAGGCCGAGCGCGCTGTCGAAGGGCAGCACGGTGACGGCGTCGGCGCCGCCGACTCCGGCGGCCAGGCAGGCGATGGTGGTGCGCAGCATGTTCACCCACGGGTCGCGGGCGGTCATCATCACCCGGGAGGTGACGGCGTGCTGGCGCTGCGCCGAGGCCTCGGCGGAGGCGCCGGACACCTCGGCGACGCGGGCCCACAGGCGGCGCGCGGCACGGAACTTGGCGATGGTCAGGAACTGGTCGGCGTCCGCGGCGTAGCGGAACTCCAGCTGGCCGAGCGCCTCGTCCACCGACAGCCCGGCGGCGGTCAGCGCGCGCAGGTAGGCGACGCCGGTGGCCAGCGAGCAGCCCAGCTCCTGGGCGGGGGAGGCGCCGGCCTCGTGGTACGGCAGGGCGTCGACGGTGAGGGCCCGGACGTTCGGGTGGTCGGCGGCGCAGCGGGCGGCCAGCGCGGTGGCCGCGGCGAGCAGCGCGTCGGTGCGGGCGTCGTCGCCGGTGCGGGCCTGGAGGCCGAGCGGGTCGGCGCCGAGGTTGCCGGCGGCGGAGCCGGGGGAGACCTCGCGCTCCTCGTACAGCTTGAACAACTGCTCGGCGGCGTCGGCGAATTCGGGGCCGGCGTCGAGCGCCACGGCGGCCAGGTCCAGGTACACCCCGGCGAGCGCCTCGGGCAGGGCCGTCACCGGCAGACCCGCGGCGCCCAGCTCCAGCCAGAGCGAGCCGACGCCGTTCTCCAGGTCCGCGAGGACCGCCTCGTTGGTGCGCCGCCGGTCGGGGTCGGCGTGCCGCTGCCGCACGTCCCACCCGGCGACGGCGGAGCCCTGCGGCCGTCCGCCGCGGACGAACGGCGGGAAGCCGGGGTAGCCGGGCTCGGCCGAGCTGTCTTCGGCGGTGTACAGCGGGCGGGCGCGCAGGCCGTCCTGGAGTGCGGTGCTGAGCGCCCGCTCGGCGGCGGCGCCGTCCTCGGGCTGGGCACCGGACTTGCGCAGCACGCCCTCGACGAGCTGCTGCCACTGCTCGCGGTGCGCGGCCGGGAACTCGGCGGCGAGGGGGAGCCCTTCGGGCGGGACCTTCATGTCCGCAGGTTAGCGCCCGTTCGTGGACCGGCAGGAGGGGAGTCGCGTGTGACCTAGTTCTCGATTTGGTCAGCCTTTAGCACTCCGCCCGCCAGGGAGTGCCGCGAGGCTGTGCACTCCGCCCGCCGGGGAGTGTCCCGACGGTGCTGTCGGGGCGGGCGCAACACCGGTGGCACGGCACACGATCGATCGTCCGAAAGTGCCCGGATCAGGGGGATTGCGGAACCTCACCACTCATCTATTAAGTTACTTCGAAGAAGGTGGGTGGGGGCGGCATCCCCCGTACGTCCCCACCCGCCTTCGCCGTGCCCCGCACGTTCCTGACGCCCCTGCACGCCCCCTGCACGCCCCCGGCAGGTCCCGAACGCCCCCGAAGGAGATCCCACCGCGATGGGAAAGCGCCGCAAGCCCAGCCCCCCGAGCCGGGCCCGCCTGGCGGTCCTCACCACGGCCATGGCCGGCGGTGCGGTGCTCGCCTCCGGCACCGCCCACGCCGAGCCCGCCCCGAGCCTCGCCACCGTCAAGGAGCAGGTGGACAAGCTCAACGAGGAGGCCGAGCAGGCCATCGAGCAGTACAACGGCTTCCAGGACAAGCAGCAGAAGCTCCAGGGCGACGCCAACAAGATCCAGGAGAAGGTCGCCCGCGGCCAGGAGGCGATGAACGAACTGCGCACCCGGCTCGGCGGAGTGGCCGCCGACCAGTACCGCGGCAACGGCATCGACCCGTCCGTCCAGCTGATGCTCGACTCCGACCCGGCCGCCTACCTGGAGCGCGCCTCGGTGCAGAACCAGGTCGCCGACACCCAGACGGCCCTGCTCAAGCAGGCCCAGGAGGAGCAGCGCAAGCTCGACCAGGACCGCACCGAGGCGACCGCCACCCTCGCCCGGCTCGACTCCGTCGGCGCCGAGCTCGCCGAGAAGAAGAAGCAGATCCAGGCCAAGCTCGCCCAGGCCCAGGCCATGCTCAACAAGCTCAGTGCCGAGGACCGCGCCAAGGTCAACGCCCAGCAGTCCGCGGAGAAGGCCAGGGCCGAGGCCCAGAAGGCGGCCGCCGCCGACCGCGCCTCCCGCTCCACCCAGCGCCCCGACCTGAACGCCCCGGCCCCGCCCGCCGGCGGCCGCGCCGCCACCATCGTCAGTTTCGCCTACGCCCAGCTCGGCAAGCCCTACGGCTGGGGCGCCACCGGCCCCAGCAGCTTCGACTGCTCCGGCCTCACCGGCGCCGCCTACCGCGCGGCGGGCGTCAAGCTCTCCCGGATGTCCCAGGACCAGTGGAACGACGGCCCCCGCGTCGCCCGCGCCGACCTCCAGCCCGGCGACCTGGTCTTCTTCTACGGGGACATCCACCACGTCGGCATCTACATCGGCGACGGCAAGATGATCCACGCCCCCCGCACCGGCAAGAACGTCGAGGTCCTCCCCATCGACGCCATGCCCTACGTCGGCGCCGTCCGCCCGTAGCGGGTCAGCGGGTCAGTCCGTCACCGAGAGGACGATCTTCCCGGTGGTGCGGCCCAGTTCGCCCAGCCGGTGCGCCTCGGCGGCCCGGGCCAGCGGGAGGACGGTGTCGACCAGGACCCGCAGGCGGCCGGACTCGACCAGGCGGGAGATCTCCCGCAGGCCCTGGTGGTCCGGTTCGACCAGCATGAAGACGGCGTGGACGCCCGCGGCCCCGGCCTCGGCGATGGGGAAGGCGTCGGTCGGCGGTTCGATGGAGACCAAGGTGCCGCCGGGGCGCAGGGAGCGCAGCGAGCGGGACCAGCTGGGGCCGCCGATCGGGTCGAGGACGACGTCCACCTCGCGGACGGCCTCGGCGACGTCCCGGGTGCGGTAGTCGACCAGCTCGTCCGCGCCGAGCCCGCGCAGCAGGTCGTGCTTGGCGCTGCTCGCGGTGCCGATCACGTACGCGCCCCGGGCCTTGGCGATCTGGACGGCGAGGTGACCGACCCCGCCGGCGGCGGCGTGGACCAGCGCCCGCTGTCCCGGCTGGAGGTCGGCGGTGTCCACCAGGGCCTGCCAGGCGGTGAGCGCGGCCAGCGGGAGTCCGGCCGCCTCGACGTGGGTCAGATTCTTGGGGCGCGGCGCGAAGTGCCGGGCGGGAGCCGCGACGTACTCGGCGTAGGCGCCGGCCGGCTGCGGGAAGCTCGGCATGCCGTACACCTCGTCGCCGGGGCGGAAGAGCGTCACGCCGTAGCCGACCGCCTCCACCACGCCCGAGACGTCCCAGCCGAGGGTGAACGGGGGCGTGCCACCGTTCGCGAAGACGCCCCGCGAACGGGTCTTCCAGTCGGCCGGGTTGACCCCGGCGGCGTGCACCCGCACCAGGATCTCGCCCCGGCCCGGTTCCGGGCGGGCGGTCTCCACCAGCCGCAGCACCTCGGGGCCGCCGACGGTGTCCTGCGAGATCGCGTGCATGGTGTGGGACATGTCGTACTCCTCCGATCACGGGCCCGCGGTTCCGGGCACGTCGTCAGAGTGCCGGTGCGTGACGGCCCCTGGTGGTGGCGCGACGGCCACGTGGTGAAAGGATCCGGCCATGCACCACGTCGGCGTACTCGCCCTGGACGGCGTCTTCCCCTTCGAACTCGGCATCCCGGCCAGGATCTTCGGCACCGCCCGGGACGAGGCGGGCCGCCCCCTCTACACCGTCACCACCTGCAGCCTGGACGGCGCTCCGGTCCGCACCGCCGCCGACTTCGACCTCGCGATCTCCCGGGACGCCTCGCTGCTCGCAAACGTCGACACCGTGGTCGTCCCGCCCTCCCAGCGGCTCGGCGACATCCGCGAGCACGGCACCCTGCCCGAGACGCTGCGGGCGGCACTGGCCGGGATCCGTCCCGGCGCCCGGATCGTGGCCATCTGCACCGCGAGCTTCGTCCTGGCCGCCGCCGGGCTGCTCGACCGGCGCCGGGCCACCACCCACTGGCGGGAGGCCGACCGGCTGCAGCGCATGGTCACCACCGCGCGGATCGACCCGGACGTCCTGTTCGTCGACGACGGCGACGTCCTCACCTCGGCCGGGGTCGCCGCCGGCATCGACCTCTGCCTGCACCTGGTCCGCCGCGACCACGGCAGCCGGGTCGCCAACGAGGTGGCCCGCTCCTGCATCGTCCCGCCCTGGCGCGACGGCGGCCAGGCCCAGTACATCCGCCGTCCCGTTCCCGATGCCTCCGCCGCCGGCACCGCCGCCACCCAGGCCTGGGCCCTGGAACACCTCGCCGAGCCGCTCACCCTCGCCGACCTCGCCGCCCACGCCCACACCAGCGTGCGCACCTTCTCCCGCCGCTTCCGCGAGGAGACCGGCACCACCCCGGCCCAGTGGCTCGTCGGTCAGCGCCTGGACCTCGCCCGCCACTACCTGGAGACCACCGACTGGCCCGTCCCGCTGGTCGCCCGGCGCTCGGGCCTCGGCACGGGCGCGTCGCTGCGCCAACATCTGCGCGCGGCCGTCGGGGTGGGTCCGCAGGCGTACCGCAGGACCTTCCGTGCCGCCTGACGCCCGGCAGCGCCGACGCTCGGCGATCGCGGAGGCGGAACCGCGAGGGGCGGGTGCCCGCACAGCCGCCCCTCCTGTGTGCCCGGCAAAGTGCCGACGGGCCCGGCCGCCCCGAGGAGGGCGGCCGGGCTGTTCGCGATGATCCGGGGACTCCGGCTCAGTTGGCGATGATCTGGAGCTTCCCACTGGTGCCGATGGTGCCGGTCACGTAGAGGGTGTGGCCGTCCGGGCCGGCGGCCAGGCCGTCGAGAGCGTCCTCGTCGGGGGACACCGTTTCGGCCGGGACGACACTGCCGGTGGCGGTGTCGATGGCGAGCACCGACGGGCCCGCCGTGTAGTCGTTCTTGGCGACGTAGAAGCGCGTGCCGTCCGCGCTGAGCTGCGGGGCACGCAGGTCGGCAAAGCCGCTGACCAGGGCGAGGTGCTGGGTGACGGTGTCGGCGGCGGGGTCGATCAGGTCGGCCTGGCCGCCGTTGGAACCGTTCGCCACGGCGAACAGGCGGGTGCCGTCCTGGGTGAAGGCGGGGTAGTAGTCGAGCGCCGAGGCGGTGCCGGTGACGGTGCCGACCAGGGTGGGGGTGGCGCCGGCCGTGCTGACGTGGACGACGCCGCCGCTGCTGCCCACGTACAGGTCCCGGCCGCCCGGCCGGACCGCGGCCGTGCCGGTGAAGCTGCCGGGCACCTGCACCGAGCCGGTGAAGGCCGGCTGCGCGGTGGAGTACGCCAGTACCCGGCCCTGCCCGTTCTGCCGGTACGCCGTCGGTCCGTTCTGCACGACGTAGACGGTGCCGCCGTCGGGGCTCACCGTGAGGCCGGTCAGCGTGCCCGGGTTCCAGCCGGCCTGGCGCGGCTGGTCGGGCAGGGCGGTGGTGGCGACCACGCTCAGCGAGGCGGTGTCCACCACGCTCAGCTGCTGCCCGTTCGCGACATAGAGACGGGCGCCGTCCGGGCTGAGCCCGGCGGTGAGGTCGACCTGGCTCGTGTTCAGGGCTACCTGGCCGGTGATCGCGTCGGTCTGGGTGTCGATCGCCTTGACCTGGACGAGGTTGCCGGTGCCGGTCACCACGACGTAGGCCTTGGTGCCGTCCGGGCTGACGAGGGGCTGGGCGTGGTTGGCGCCGATCGTGACGACGGCCTCCGTGCCGGAGACCGGTGCGGCCGCCTCGGCGCCGGTGCCGGTCAGGGTCAGGACGGCGGCCGCGGCGATCGCTGTGGTCCAGCGGACGGCCTTCGTACAGGTGTGCGTGGACATTGATCCCCCTTGTGCGCACCGCACGGTGCGGTGCCGGAGGCAGGCTAACCGATCGCACCGACGGTCCTGACGAACGGTCAGTAGGCGAATCCTTCCGGCCGGGGTGCACTACGGGTGCGGCGCGCACGCCAGCACGTACGGCAGCACCGGCAGCGCCGCGACCGCCAGCCACCCGGCCAGTTGGCGCCGCCGGTCGCCGCCGGGCCGGGCCAGCCGGCGGACCCGGGTCAGCACCCCGGTGGAGGCCACCCCCAGGGACTCGCCCGGAGCCGTACCGGAAGTGGCCAACGCGCAGAGCGCCGACGCCAGTTCGCCCCGCGACACCTTCGCCAGCGCCGCGTCGTCCGCCGCCATCTCCAGCAGCAGTGCCACCTCGGAGCGCCCCAGCCGGGCCAGCGGCAGCGGTCCGAGCAGCAGCGCGAAGGTGTCGGCGGGCAGCCGGAACAGGTGGTGGCGGCCGCGGATGTGCCCGTGCTCGTGCGCGACGGCTGCGGCGAGCTGCCGTTCGTCGAGCAGTCGCAGCGCCCCGCGCGACAGTACGACCCGGGAGCGGCGCCCGGGCAGGCAGTAGATCGTCGGGTGGGCGTGCTCCAGCACCAGCGCGCCCCAGTGCAGGTCCTGTACGGCGACCACGTCCAGCACCGCCCGGTGCCGACGCCGGGCCCGCCCGGCCCGGGCGCCGACCGCGGCCAGCGCGAGGGCGAGCAGCACCCCGGCGGCGGCCAGCAGCCACCAGTCGTGGGTGTGCGGCACGACCGGCCCGGCCGGTTCGAGGTGGGGGAGCAGCCCGAGCAACCCGGCCGGCTCGTGGGCGGCGGGCTCCAGCGCGTGGTGCGCGGCGAGCACCAGGGCGACGGTGAAGGAGGCCATCAACGCCAGCCAAAGCGCCGCGCCCAGGGCCGGACGGGCCTGGAGCCGGGTGGAGCCGGCCAGCCGGCGGGGCAGCAGGACGCCGGTCACGGCCAGGTAGAGGCCGAGCAGGGCGAGCGTCACTCGGTGTCCCGGGCCTTGACCTGTTCGAGGGCGGCGAGCAGGGCGGAGGCCTCGTCCCCGCTGATCCGGTCGACGAAGCGCAGCAGCGCGCCGGCCCGGTCCGGGGTGGTCTCCAGCGCCTGGTGCATCAGCTCGGCGGTGTACACCTCGCGGGTGCAGGTCGGTTCGTACACCCAGGCGCGGCCGACCTTGTCCCGGCGCAGCCAGCCCTTGGTGTGCAGGATGTCGGCGACGGTGGTCACGGTGGTGTACGCGACCGGCCGCTGCCGCTGGAGGTCGTCGACCACCTCGCGCACCGTGGCCGGACGGCCCCAGGACCAGAGCCGGTCCATGATCTCGGCCTCAAGATCGCCGAACCCCCGCAGCACCGCCGTGGTCTCCCTCGCCGAACCGACCGCCGGCGCCCTTCGCCCGCTGGAACGCGGCCCATGGTACGGCGAGCGCCGAGTCGCCGGTGGTCGAGTCGAGTGCGCCGGTCGACCCCGGTGAGCTGTTCGGCTACATATGCCGGTGAGCTGCATATATCGAGCGCGAGAGGGTGGATGGTGCGTTTGGTCAAAGTTCTACAAAGGTGTCGAAGATCAGTCGAAAAGGTGAGTAGGCCGTCCGTGGCGGGTCTATGCTTTGGGAGGTTTGAAAAGGCACCTCGTTCGGTGAGGCGTCTTCACGGACACAGGCCACTGACCCGACGACGTCGAGAGACGCCCAGGTTCAGGACAGGTCTTCCCGACTTAAGGGTTGACCCCAAGTGGCTTCCGGCCGGGCAGGCTGGACACGCCGTGGAGTGCCAAAGCTCTGACGAGTTGGGGTGTACCGGTCCATCCTGATCGGTGTGCTCCTTGCCGTGTCGTGATGCGGCGCACAGATAGTGCGCCCCCGGCCGGGAGGAGGCGAGAGACATGGACTGTCCTAGTCCGGGCCACAGTTGCCCCTATCCCCGCATGCTCTCGAACACCTCCGGCACGCGGTAACAACCTTCCCTGCGCGTTCACCCGGTACGTCGTCCTGCGCTCAACCGTGCCCGGACGCAAGCCGTCTGACGCATCGTCATGCCCGTACGGCCGCCGCCGCTCAGCGTCGCCGTGCGGAGTCGATGTCGTACGCCCGCAGGGAGGATCGCTGCTGCGTGCCCCCTGTCGCCCTCTCAAGGAAGAGGGCAGGGAGGCCCTGCCATGACCAACGTGATGCTGGACCCGAAGGTTTCCACGGTCCCCACCGCTCCCACCGCCGCACGGTCCGCCGTGCTCGACGACGCCCACGTCGGCGACATCAAGGGCGCGCTCGGCACCATCCGGCTCGACGACACCACCCCCCGCAGCGGGCTTTCCGCCCGACTCAAGACGCTGCTCGCGATCGTCGGCCCGGGCCTGATCGTGATGGTCGGGGACAACGACGCGGGCGCCTTCTCCACCTACGGCCAGGCCGGC
>NZ_JBHTTU010000012.1:0-147922 GCF_042794375.1 Kitasatospora sp. NPDC056531
TCAAGGCCGTCGACGGCTACGACCCGGACCGCGGCGTCGAGTTCGTCACCTACGCCATCCCCACCATCACCGGCGAGATCAAGCGCTTCTTCCGCGACACCTCGTGGCCCGTCCGCGTCCCGCGCAGCATGCAGGAGCTCTACCTGACGGTGACCCGCGGCTCCGACCGGTTGGAACAGGAACTCGCCCGCCTCCCAGACCCCGAGGAGATCGCCGAGGACCTCCACATCACCGTCGAGCAGGCCACGGAGGGACTGGTCGCCGGCCGCGTCTACCGGCCCAACTCGCTGGACGCGCTGCGCGACCAGGACACCGATGGGACCGGCAGCGCGATGCTCGACCGCCTCGGCGGCTGCGATCCCGGCATTGAGCTGGCCGACTTCCGCACCGCCGTCCGCCCGCTGCTGGCGGAACTGCCGGAGCGCGAGCAGACCGTGCTCAAGCTCCGCTTCTGGGACGGCTGGACGCAATCGGAGATCGCCGCGCGGATCGGTGTCTCCCAGATGCACGTCTCCCGCCTGCTCAGCGCCACTCTGGCCCGGCTGCGCAAGCGACTGGAGGATCGCGAGGCCCGCGGCTGGAACGACGACGGTCCAGAGGGATCGGGCTGACACGCGTGCGCCGCCCCCTCGGACTGAGGCCCTGCCGGACCGGACCGCAGTCCGAGGGCGCAGCGTGCAGCAGGACGCAGCAGGACGGCGCGCAACCGGTTCCACTGCGACAGTGCGACAGGGGGCGCCTCGGCGACTGCTGTGCGGACGAGAACCTGCGTGGGAACTCGTCGACGTCGGCGTCCCGTTTTCTGCCCCGCAGCGGGGGAACCCCCCCTCCCCCCCCCCCCCCTCCCGGGCCCAGCTCTGTGGGCGGCGGCCGTACTCGGCGACCCGGCGCGAGTCGAGCAGCACGATGTCGGCGGTCTCGACCGGGCGGCTGGCGGACTGGTCGAGTACGTTGCACATCGCGAGTCTGACGGTATGTCAGATTGACGCGCCGAACGACCCTCGGGGACTGGTATGTTCCAGGAGTGAACCGCGACGCCAGCGCTCTCGTCTCCAGCCTCGGACGGCCCTTGCGGCTGATCGTCACCGGTGGGGGAACGGGCGGGCACACCTACCCGGCCCTCACCGCGATCCGTGCCCTGCGCTCCCGGCTCGCCGGGGCCGGAGGCGCGCTGGAGGTGCTGTGGATCGGCACCGCCACCGGCCTTGAGGCCAAGGTCACCGCCGCCGAGAACATCCCGTTCAAGACCGTCGCCACCGGGAAGATCCGGCGCAGCGCCAACCCGCTCAAGCTGGTGTCGCCCGCCAACGTGAAGGACATGGGGCGTGTCCCCCTCGGCGTTGCCCAGGCCCGCTCGGCGGTTGCCGCCTTCGACCCGGATGTGGTCCTTGGCACCGGCGGTTACGTCGCGGTGCCAGTCGGGATGGCCGCTCGGATGTGCCACCGGCCGCTGGTCGTTCACGAGCAGACTGTCCGGCTCGGCCTGGGCAACCGGGCCCTGGCCCGGATGGCGACCCGCGTCGCGGTCTCCTCCGAGTCCACGCTGGAGTTCCTGCCCGAGGGTGCCCGAGCCACCGCTGTGGTCACCGGCAACCCGGTGCGCCCCGAGGTGCTGACCGGCCAGCCGGACAAGGCGGTTCAGGCGCTCAGTCTGTGGGGTTTCGACCGCTCCCGGCCGACCGTGTACGTCACCGGCGGCGCGCAGGGCTCCCAGCAGATCAACGGGTTGGTCAGCGAGATCCTGCCGTGGCTGCTCGGCCACGCCAACGTGATCCATCAGTGCGGCCCGAGCCACGAGACCGACCTGCGCGAGCGCGCGGCGTCGCTTCCGGAGCACCTGCGCGGCCGGTACCTGGTGACCGGCTTCGTCGGCCCGGAGCTGCCCGACGTGCTCGCCCTGGCGGACGTGGTGGTCTCGCGCAGCGGCGCGGGGACGCTGGCGGAGCTGACCACCCTGGGCCGGGCGGCGGTGTTCATCCCGCTGGCTACATCGGCTGGGAACGAGCAGGAGCACAACGCCCGCCACCTGGCCGACGCCGGCGCGGCGGTCGCGCTGCTCGGCCGCGCCGCCCCGGACACCCTCCAGGCCGCGATCGGCCCGCTGCTGACCGACCCGGCCCGCCGCGCGGACATCGCGCGGCGGGCCGCTGAGCACGGCCGTCCGGACGCCGCCGAGCGGCTGGTGGATGTGCTGCTGTCGGTCGTGGACCGTTAGTCCTCCAGGTTCAGCAGGTGCCGGACGGCACCGGCCTGGATGGTGTCCATGCAGGCCTGGTACGCCGTGTAGTCGCTCTCCCAGGGGTCGGGCACGTCCTCGCCCGGGATGTACAGGCCGAGCTTCGGCTCATCCGGGGTGCCGTCCGTCATGGCCTGCAGTTCGGCGAGGACGGCGTGGTCCATGGCGAGCACCGCGTCGGCCCAGTCGAGCATGCGACGGTTGACCTTGACCGCGCGGTGGTCGCGGATGTCATACCCGGCCTCCCCGGCGGCTCGGATCGCGTTGCTGTGCGCCGGGCCTCCGACGTGGCGCTCGCGCAGGCCGGCCGAGCGCACCTCGGCCTTCTCGCCGCCGATGTGCGCCAGCACTGCGGCGGCGATCGGCGAGCGGTTGTGGTTGCCCAGGCAGACCACCAGGATGCGGTGGCGCTTCGGGTGCCGGAACTGGTCGTCGTTGCTCATCTTCGACTCCTTGCGTGTCGGCTACGCGGTGGCCTTGATCGCCTCGGCGAGCGCAGCCACCGCGAAGCGGGCGCTGTCGCGGGTCATGGCGGGGTGGAACGGCAGGCCCAGGATCTGACCGGCGACCCGTTCGGTGACCGGCAGGTCGCGGTGCCAGGCGGAGAAGCCGGGCTGGGTGTGGTTGGGCGGGTAGTGCACGGCGACGCCGATGTTCCGCTCCCGCAGGTAGTGGAAGATCGCGTCCCGGCCCCGGTCCAGGCGCACCACGCAGTTGAACGGCACGGTGTTGGCCACGTCCACGTCGACCAGGTGGGCGCCGTCCACGTTGTCCAGCGCGGCCTGGTAGGTGCACCACAGGTGCTGGCGCAGCGCCGCGACCTCGGTGAAGTGCTCCAGCTGCGCGAGGCCGATCGCGGCGTTCAGCTGGGACATGCCGAAGCGCATCCCGGGCCCCTGGACCTCGTAGGAGGTCAGGCCCGCCCGGGCGTCCTTGGACTGGACGATGCCGAACAGGCGCAAGCTGCGCAGGTTCTCGGCCTCGGCCCGGCTGCGGGGGACGATAGTGCCGCCCTGGCCGGTGGTGAGGTTCTTGATCGGATCATGTGAGAAGCACGTCAGCACGGCTGGGTCGGCGCCGACCATGGCGCCGTCCGGGTGGCGGGAGCCGAAGGCGTGCGCGGCGTCCTCGATGATCTGGATGCCCCGCCGGGCCAACTCGTCGCGGATCGGGGAGAGATCAACGGCCCGGCCGCCGTACAGCACGGGCATCACGGCCTTGGTCTGCGGCGTCAGGGCTTCCAGCACAGTGTCCGGAGTGACGGCCAGCGTGTTGGGGGCGATCTCTGCGAAGCGGGGAGAGGCGCCGTTCCAGGTGATGGCCTGGACGCTGGCGCAGAAGGTGAGTGAGGGGACGATGACGTCGTCGCCAGGGCCGATGCCGACCGAGCGCAGCGCGAGGTGGAGCGCGGTGGTGCCGGAGCTCACGGCGACGGCGTCGTCCACGCCGATCAGGTCGGCGATGCCGGCCTCGAACTGGTCGGTGGCCGGACCGTGCCCCCACTGGCCGCTGGGGAGCACGGCGGCCAGTGCGGCAGCCTCGGTGCCGTGCAGGAGCGGTGCGGCGTTGCGCTCGACGCCGGGGGGTGCGTTCTGGGTCAAGGCTGATCCTCCTTCGTTAGGCCGTGTCGGGGACGGCGCGGGGTTGGGTGGACATCACGGCGACGTACTTGGTGAGGAAGGTGCCGCTGCGGTACGCGAGCCGCCGGTGGTCGATCGCCTGCCGGAAGAGACCGTTCACGGTCTGCTCGACCAAGTTGGCGCCGGCTTCCTCGGAGAGCAGGAACCCGGCGGCGAGCCGGGAGTTGATCTCGGTGATGACGACGCGGGGGTCGGCTCCTTCGGTGATGAAGCCCTGGACGTCGACCGGGCCGGTCGCGCGGATGGTCCGGAGCGCCTCGGTGACGTGCTTGGCGGCCTCGGCGTCGTCGATCGTGACAGCGACCACCGACATGCCAGCCTGGACCATCAGGCGGCGGCGCAGCACCACGGAGGCCCGGCCGTTGTGGTCCGCCAAGCAGTCGGCGGAGAACTCCCGGCCGCGGACGCGCTGTTGGATGATTGGATCAGGCGCCAGCTCGCACAGCACGCGGGCCTGCTCGCGGGTGTGGCAGAAGTGGACGTTCTTGGATCCCTGGCCACGGCGCGGTTTGACGACCAGCTCGATCCCTTCGGGGATCTCGCCGATCTGGGCGGGCAGCCAGGTCGCCGGGGTGGGAACCCTGCCGCCCCGCATCGCCCGGTAGAACTCCCACTTGTCGCCTGCGGTGGTGACGGTGGCCATGTCGGGCAGCCACGTGCGGACTCCCGCGCGCTGGAGGTGGCCGCGCAGGTGGACCAGCTGGGGCAACTCGTTCTCGACGCAGCACAGCAGGGCGTCCGGCTTGAGGTCGTGCACCAGTTCCATCAAGTCGGCAGCGAACAGCGGGCTGTCGGCGCGGGCGATGATGCGGGCGGTGATACCGGGGATGAGCAGGCCCGGCGCGAGGGGGTTGGAGTCGATGCCGATCACTTCGTGGCCGAGCTTGAGGAGGGTGAGTGCCAGGTCGAGGCCGGGCGCGCCGCCGACGCCGGTCACCAGAATGCGCCTGGGTGCCGCTACGGTGGCGGTCTCCACGTTCCGGCCTTTCACGCGGCGGACCGCGCGGTCGCGGTGGTGTCCCACCAGTCCGGGTTGCGGCGGTACCAGTCAACGGTCTCGGCGATGCCGGCGGCCAGGTCCTGCTGGGGCTTGTAGCCGAGCTGGGCGAGCTTTGACCAGTCCATCGAGTAGCGGATGTCGTTCGCGGCCCGGTCCGGTACGTAGGTGACCTGGTTCCAGCAGGCACCGGTCTCGCGCAGGAGCATGCCGGTGAGCTCGATCGTGGTCAGATCGGTGCCGCCGCCGATGTTGTACGCCTCCCCGGGGATGCCCTTGTGGAGCACCAGCTCCACCCCGGCGCAGTTGTCGGTGACGTGCAGCCAGTTCCGCACGTGCTCGCCGTTGCCGTGGATGGTGACCTTCTCACCGGCCAGCAGCCTGGTGACGAACAGCGGAATGAGCTTCTCCGGGAACTGGCGGGGCCCGTAGTTGTTGGAGGAGCGGGTCACGCACACCGGCACGCCGTAGCTGGAGTGGTAGGCCAGGGCGATCATGTCGGAGGCGGCCTTGGACGCCGAGTAGGGCACCGTGGGGCGCAGCGGGTCGGCCTCGAACGCCGTGCCGGTCGGCAGCGAGCCGTACACCTCGTCGGTCGAGATGTGGATGAACTTGCGGGTGCCGATGCGGCGGGCCGAGTCGAGGAGGGTCTGGGTACCCAGCACGTTGGTGGAGACGAAGTTCCCGGCGTCCGTGAGGGACCGGTCCACGTGCGACTCGGCGGCGAAGTGGACCACCGCGTCGTGCGTCTCCATCAGCGCGTCGACCAAGGCGCGGTTGAGGATGCTGCCCTGGACGAAGGTGAACTTCTTCGAGTCGGTGATACCGGCGAGGTTGCCGAGGTTGCCCGCGTAAGTGAGGGAGTCCAGGACGGTCACCTTGGCGACGTCGTCGGCGTTGACCAGGCGGCGGGCGAAGTGCGATCCGATGAAGCCGGCGCCGCCGGTGATCAGGATGTTTTCCATTGAGGGCCACCAATCTGGGTGAGGTGTGGCAGTGGTCAGTCGGCGTAGGCAGGCAGAAGACCCCGGTCGCGGGCCTCGACGAAGCTGAGGCTGCTGCCCGCGACGATGGAGGCCGGCTCGGACGGCCACTCGATGCCGAGGTCCGCGTCGAGCGGGTCGATCGACAGGAACTCCTCGGGACGGTGTGGTTCGTTCAGCAGGTAGGTGACGCAGGCGCGATCAGTCAGGGCGAAGGTGGCGTGGCCGACGCCGGGTGGCACGTACAGTGCGGTGGGCCGCTCGGCGTCGAGGTATGCCAGATGCCGGGTGCCGAAGGTGGGCGATCCGGTCCGCAGGTCCACCAACGCGTCGAGGACCGCCCCGCTGGTGCAGGTGACGTACTTCGCCTGACCAGCGGTGGCGACGCTGATGCCGCGCAGCGCCCCGAGCCGGGAGATGACGGTGTTGGCCTGGGCGAGGTGGAACACCATGCCGGTGGCGGCCCGGAAGTCGTCTTCCCGGAAGGACTCCCGGAGTTCGCCCCGGGTGTCGTAGTGCGCGTTGGGCTCGAAGGTGAACGCCCCGGGGATGTTGAGCTGGCGGGCTATCATCGGCGGCTCCCTTGAACGGCCGCTTCGCCGGGCGAATCTAGGTCCGGCGCACAACGACGCGAGTCGGTGGCGATTTGTGTGTCAGGCGCGCGTCTGCGGGATCGCGCGTTCCACGCCGGTCCGTCCGGCCGGCATGCTTGGCCCGGCGGCAAGCGGAGTTGGGCGGTCAGTCGTCGCGGTGCCGAGGGCAGGCGCAGTCGGGCCAGAAGTCGAGCGACGGTACCGGCGCCCCTTCATCGGGCTTGACCTCAACGACCGGCGAGACGTTGTACCGGCGGCCGGCGGCGTCCACCTGGTAGGTGCGAAGGTGAAGGCCGCGGCGGCGCGCGGCCGGTGGGACGAAGTCGGGGGAGAGGCTCATCGCAGCCCCCGCAGGCGCCGACGACGGCGCTCTTTGCTGAGCTGCCACAGGGCCAGGGACCGGCGTCGGGCGCGGGCCAGGTCGACTGCGCGGGGCGTCACGACGCGGTCCCGTACAGCGCGTCGGCCGCGATGGTGCAGGGCCAGGCGGTGCCGCAGCGGACGCATCGGGCGCCATCGCTGCGGTGGTCGTCGAGCAGCATCCGGGTTCGGGTGGCGGCGGCGCTCTCCTGCGAGACCTGACGCGGCGGTCGGTGCCCGCCGCCGGGGTCGAGGTTCGCGACTTCGGCGGCGCCGTTGAGGCCCCAGGGATGTGGAGGTCGGCCGGCGGTGGTCATGGGGGAAACGCTCCAGATCTGTTGCGGACAGGAGTAGGCGCGGTGGTCCCGCATCGTCAGGGGACGCAAAGGCAGGGCCGCCGCTGGCAGCTGCTCCGCAGGTCCCAGGGCCGGGCGGTCGGCTGGCTTCTGCAGTTCAGCGTGACCAGTAAGCCACTGTCAGCTACCGTCTCCTAGAGCAGAGTTGAAGCGTTCCTCGGGCGTCTCCTGCGCACTCCGGCATGTGACCAGGGGAAACGCCATCCACAAACCGGGGGTCGGATGACGTCCAGGCGTGATCAACTGGCGGAGCGCCGTGCGGCGCTCGGTTACAGTCAGGAACGGTTCGCCATTGCGATCGGCGTCGCCACATCCACGGTTGTGCGGTGGGAGACCGGCAAGGCCACCCCGCTGCCATATCAGCGACCCAAGATCGCGAAGCTCCTACAGGTTTCACCAGCGGGGCTTGCGGAACTTCTCGCCCTCGATACGGTCACAGTGGCGACACCATCCAACCTGGCGTCAACTGCACTGCTGCTCAACGATGTACCGGAGGACGACGTGAACAGACGCGGCTTCACTCGTGGCGCGGTGGCGATAGCGGCTGGAGCGGCGATCGAGCCGTGGGGACGGCTGGCCGCCGCACTGGACGGCAGCGGCGTCGATCAAGCAACGGTGACCCACCTGGGGGGCATCACCGCGAGCATGTTCGGCGCTGAGGAGCACACCCCGGCCCGGCTACTCGCGACTCAGTTGTCCGCGCATCTGGACACGATCACCGCTGTCCTGCCGAACGCGGGCGCGTACCGAACAGCGTTGACCATCGCAGCCGGGGAGACTGCTGCGCTGGCCGGTTGGACGTACTGGGACCTGGGCGACTATGAGCGGGCGAAGGAGTACTACCGCACGGCCCGGATGGCCGCCGACCGGTCCGGGCACGGCCCGTTGCATGCCCTGGTGCTGGGGTACGCCTCGTACGGCGTTGCACCCAATCAGTCGCGACTGATGCTGGCTGCCGCGCAGGAACACGTGCGTGGTCGCGACCACGCGGCGGCCCGGGCATGGCTCGCCGCGCGGGAGGCCGAGGAAGCCGCAGCTGCCGGCGATAGGGAGTCTGCGGTGTGTGCGCTCGACCGTGCCCAAACTGCCTTCGACTATGCGGACCCTGCGACCGCCCCTGCCTGGATGTCCTTCTTCGGGCGCGCCAGGCTCGGTTCGATGCAGGTTTCTACGTACGCCCGTCTCCGGCACCAGGGTCTCGGGGCCGCAGCTGACCAGACGTTGTCCGACCTGGGCGAGGACGACCGAAAGGTTCGCGTCGCGGTGCTCGGCGACGTTGCGGCCGGATACCTGACCGCCGGCGCCGTCGACCAGGCCGTGGAGATCGGTCGACGGGCCCTCGCCGCGACGGTAGCGAGCGAGACCACGATGGGCCGCGTCCGACTGTCCGCACTCGCCGATCGACTCCCGGAGACGACAGCGGCCCGTGACCTCCGGGCAGAGATCCGGGCCGCCTTGGCGTAGCCGGTTACTCCGCGCTCGTCTCCGCGTTCACCCAGTCCAGGTACGCATTCGAGCCGGTGCTTACCGGAATGCCTACGACCTCCGGGGTGTCGTAGTCGTGCAACTCTGTGATGCGGGCCGCCAAGCGGTCCGAGAGGTCGGCACGTGTCTTGAAGTCGACCCGCCACTCGGCGGCATCCTGGACCTCGCCGTCCCACCAGTACACGGACTGGATGCGGTAGACCTGCGCACATGCGGCCAGTCGATCACGCACCACCGCCGCCGCGAGGTTGCGGGCCTTCGTCTCGTCGTCATGAGTGGTGGTGACCACGATGAAGTCACGGTTCGTCATGACGGAACGCTACCCGGCGCGGCTCCCCTTGAACGCCCCTATCCAGTTTCGGGCGGAGCGGTGGCCGATGTCGGCTTCCGGGCCGGTCGGCTCCGGGCGGAGCCGACCAGCCGGGCTGTGGTCACCAGCCGCGTTCGCGCCACTCGTCGAGGTGGGGGCGCTCGGCGCCGATGGTGGTGTCGTTGCCGTGGCCGGGGTAGATCCAGGCTTCGTCCGGGAGGACGTCGAAGATCTTCTCATTGACGTCCCGGAAGAGGGTCCTGAAGGCCTCCGGGTCGCCCCAGGTGTTGCCGACGCCGCCGGGGAAGAGGCAGTCGCCGGTGAAGACGTGGGGGTGGCCCTGGGGGTCGTCGTAGATGAGCACGATCGCGCCCGGGGTGTGGCCGACCAGGTGGCGGACGGTGAGCTCGACGTCGCCGACCCGCAGCTTGGCGCCGTCGGCGAGCAGCAGCTCGGTCGGCACGTCGATGCCCTCGGCGTCGTGCTGTCCGGCGGCGGTGCGGGCGCCGGTGGTGGCGACCACCTCGGCCAGCGCGCCCCAGTGGTCGTGGTGCCGGTGGGTGGTGACCACCGTCTCCAGGTCGTCCCCGACGGTCTCCAGCAGCACCGGGGCGTCGGCGGCCGCGTCGATCAGCAGCTGCTCGTCGGTGGCCCGGCAGCGCAGCAGATAGGCGTTGTTGTCGTACGGGCCGACGGCCACCTTGGTGATGATCAGGTGGGCCAGCTCCCGCACGTCCGGCGGCCCGCCGACCTTGACCGCTCCGTGGTACGTCATCCGTCCGCTCCTCGTCCGGGTCCGGAAACAGGGGTAGAAACAGCGTTCAGGATCATCCTCGCGCCGTCAGCCCATGGGGGGAAGCTGGGGGAGCGCGGTGTCGGGCGTGCGGCGCAGGTCCGCGCCGTCGGAGCGGCCGGAGAGCCAGGCGAGCAGGGAGCGGAGGGGGCCCCGGACGGTCAGGGCGATGTCGCCCGAGCCGATCAGGCCGCGGTCCCCGGTGTCCTCGGCGACCAGCTCGACGGCGGGCAGCTCGGTGCCGTGCAGCTTGAGGGCGAGCTTGTGGAACTCGGTGACGGCGAACTCCTCCGGCCACTCGGCGGGCGAGTAGTCGGCGCCCAGGTCGACCAGGTGGTACTCCAGCTCGCCGAGGCGCTTCCAGACCAGGTCGCAGGCCGGGAAGACGACGCCGGAGCGGTGGCGCACGTCGGCGGCCCAGTCCTCGGGGTCCATCAGTGCGACGGCCGCGGCGAAGCGCTCGTGCGACTCGCGCAGGTCGGCGAGCTGGGCGTCCAGCGGGCGGCCGGCGCCGTCCTCGATCCCCTGGTCGCGGGCCTGCTCGCTGGCGTACTGCGGGATGTCGGTGCCGGTACGGGCGCCGGTCAGCAGGTTGACCAGGGAGTCGGCGTTGCGGGCGATGTGGGCCAGCACGTGGCCGCGGGTCCAGCCGGGGAGCGCGGAGGGCTCGGCGACGGCCTCGGGCAACAGCGCGGAGACGGTCTCCAGCATGCGCCGGGTGCCTGCCTCGACCAGGCCGATGCGCTCGGTGGCTAGAGCGGCGGCGGAGCGCGGGTCGGTCATCGGATCTGCCTTCTGTACGGGACGGTGCGTTGCCCGGAGCGGGCTTCGCTCGTTGACCAGCTGACGCTACCGCCGAATCCGCGCCCTGAGCAGGGCCTTTTTCGGTCCGGGTACGGACGGTCCCGGGGGTACTCTCACTCGTTCGGGTGGACTCCGCTGGACAAAGTCGATATTCGAACGTCTGAGCTATAGGCTGGCTGCCGCATCCTGGAAGAAGAACACCCCTCACACCGCAAGCCCTCTCGTCCGGAGAAAGGCGCCAGAAGCAGTGGCCGACCGCCTCATCGTCCGCGGTGCTCGCGAGCACAACCTCAAGAACGTCTCGCTCGACCTGCCCCGCGACTCCCTCATCGTCTTCACGGGCCTCTCCGGCTCCGGCAAGTCCTCGCTCGCCTTCGACACGATCTTCGCCGAGGGCCAGCGCCGCTACGTCGAGTCGCTGTCCTCGTACGCCCGCCAGTTCCTCGGGCAGATGGACAAGCCCGACGTGGACTTCATCGAGGGCCTCTCCCCGGCCGTCTCGATCGACCAGAAGTCCACCAACCGCAACCCCCGTTCGACCGTCGGCACCATCACCGAGGTCTACGACTACCTGCGCCTGCTGTTCGCCCGGATCGGCAAGCCCCACTGTCCGCACTGCGGCCGCCCGATCGCCAAGCAGTCGCCGCAGGCGATCGTGGACAAGGTGCTGGAGCTCGCCGAGGGCACCCGGTTCCAGGTGCTCAGCCCGGTGGTGCGCGAGCGCAAGGGCGAGTTCGTCGACCTCTTCGCCGACCTCCAGTCCAAGGGCTACTCCCGCGCCCGCGTCGACGGCGAGACGATCCAGCTCGCCGAGCCGCCGAAGCTCAAGAAGCAGGAGAAGCACACCGTCGAGGTGGTCGTCGACCGCCTGACCGTCAAGGAGAGCGCCAAGCGGCGGCTCACCGACTCGGTGGAGACGGCCCTGCGGCTGTCCGGCGGCATGGTCGTGCTCGACTTCGTCGATCTCCCGGAGGACGATCCGGAGCGCGAGCGGATGTACTCCGAGCACCTCTACTGCCCGTACGACGACGTGTCGTTCGAGGAGCTGGAGCCGCGCTCGTTCTCCTTCAACTCGCCGTTCGGCGCCTGCCCGGACTGCTCGGGCCTGGGCAACCGGATGGAGGTCGACCCGGAGCTGGTCGTGCCGGACCCGGAGCGCTCGCTGGACGAGGGCGCGATCCACCCGTGGTCGGCCGGGCACGCCAAGGAGTACTTCCAGCGCCTGATCGACGCCCTCGCCGAGGAGCTCGGCTTCCGCACCGACATCCCCTGGGCCGGGCTGCCCGCCCGCGCCAAGAAGGCGCTGCTGTACGGGCACAAGCACCAGGTGCAGGTCCGCTACCGCAACCGCTTCGGCCGTGAGCGCTCGTACAGCACCGGCTTCGAGGGCGCCGTCCCGTTCATCCAGCGCCGGCACACCGAGGCGGAGAGCGACAGCAGCCGCGAGCGCTTCGAGGGCTACATGCGCGAGGTGCCCTGCCCGACCTGCCAGGGCACCCGGCTCAAGCCGGTGGTGCTCGCGGTCACCGTCGAGGAGAAGTCGATCGCCGACGTCTCGTCGATGTCGATCAGCGACTGCGCCGAGTTCCTGGGCGCGATGAAGCTCAACGACCGGGACAAGCAGATCGCCGAGCGGGTCCTCAAGGAGGTCAACGAGCGGCTGCGGTTCCTGGTCGACGTCGGCCTGGACTACCTCTCCCTGGACCGCGCGGCCGGCACCCTGTCCGGCGGCGAGGCCCAGCGCATCCGGCTGGCCACCCAGATCGGCTCCGGCCTGGTCGGCGTGCTGTACGTGCTGGACGAGCCGTCCATCGGCCTGCACCAGCGGGACAACCACCGGCTGATCGAGACGCTGGTGCGGCTGCGCGACATCGGCAACACCCTGATCGTGGTCGAGCACGACGAGGACACCATCAAGACCGCGGACTGGGTGGTGGACATCGGCCCGGGCGCCGGCGAGCACGGCGGCAAGGTGGTGCACTCCGGTTCGCTGAAGCAGCTGCTCTCCAACAAGGAGTCGCTGACCGGCCAGTACCTCTCCGGCAAGCGGTCCATCCCGATCCCGGCCGCCCGCCGCGACCGGGACAGGAAGCGCCAGCTGACCGTCCACGGCGCCCGCGAGCACAACCTCAAGGACGTCACGGTCGGCTTCCCGCTCGGCACCCTGACGGCGATCACCGGCGTCTCCGGCTCCGGCAAGTCGACGCTGGTCAACGACATCCTCTACACCCACCTCGCCCGGGAGCTGAACGGCGCCCGCAGCGTGCCCGGCCGGCACACCCGGATCACTGGCACCGACCTGGTGGACAAGGTGGTGCACGTCGACCAGTCGCCGATCGGCCGCACCCCGCGGTCCAACCCGGCCACCTACACCGGGGTGTTCGACCACGTCCGCCGGCTCTTCGCGGAGACCCAGGAGGCCAAGGTCCGCGGCTACCTGCCCGGCCGGTTCTCCTTCAACGTCAAGGGCGGCCGCTGCGAGAACTGCACCGGTGACGGCACCATCAAGATCGAGATGAACTTCCTGCCGGACGTCTACGTGCCGTGCGAGGTCTGCCACGGCGCCCGGTACAACCGGGAGACGCTGGAGGTGCACTACAAGGGCAAGTCCATCGCCGAGGTGCTGGACATGCCGATCGAGGAGGCGCTGGGCTTCTTCGAGGCCGTCCCGGCGATCGCCCGCCACCTCAGGACGCTCAACGACGTCGGCCTCGGCTACGTCCGGCTCGGCCAGTCCGCGCCGACGCTCTCCGGCGGCGAGGCGCAGCGCGTCAAGCTCGCCTCGGAGCTGCAGAAGCGCTCCACCGGGCGGACGGTCTACGTGCTGGACGAGCCCACCACCGGCCTGCACTTCGAGGACATCAGCAAGCTGATCAAGGTGCTCAGCGGGCTGGTGGACAAGGGCAACACGGTGATCGTCATCGAGCACAACCTCGATGTGATCAAGACCGCCGACTGGATCGTCGACATGGGCCCCGAGGGCGGCTCCGGCGGCGGCGCGGTGGTCGCCGAGGGCACCCCGGAGCAGATCGCGGCCGTCCCGGAGAGCCACACCGGCAAGTTCCTGCGGGACATCCTGCCGGGCGACTTCGCGGACGCCCCGGTCGCCGTCCCCGCCAAGAAGGCGCCGCGCAAGCGGGCCGCCGCCAAGAAGTAGGCCGGATCGCGCTCCGCCGCTCCCACCCCGGGGGCGGCGGGGCGCGTGCCGCATAGACTTCCACGGGCCCACCGAGCCGTGGGCCGTCCCGCAGTCGAACCGCCAGGAGCGCACCGATGTCCGAGGCCCCCGAGACCAGCCCCGCCACCTCCCGCCGCGCCCTGCTCTGCGGAGCGGCGGCCGTCCTGGCGGCCGGCGGCACCGTGGCGGTCACCGGCTGCAGCTCCTCCGCCGGCTCCTCCGCCTCCAGCAGTACCCCCAAGGGCCCGGTGGACCTCGGCCCGGCCTCGGCGATCCCGGAGGGCGGTGGCAAGGTCTTCCGTGAGCAGAAGATCGTGGTCACCCAGCCGACGGCCGGCCAGTACAAGGCCTTCAGCGCCAAGTGCACCCACGCCGGCTGCATCGTGGACCAGGTCACGAAGGAGCAGATCCAGTGCCCCTGCCACGGCAGCCGGTTCGGCATCGCCGACGGCGCGGTGCAGGACGGCCCGGCCCCCAGCCCGCTGCCCGCCTACACCGTCACGGTCGAGGGCGGAAACCTCAAGGTCACCCCGAGCTGAAGCAGTTGAGCGCCTCTCGATTGATCTTGCCCCCGCGGCCCCGACCGCACTCGGTACGGTGGACTCATGGCTGACCCGAGCACCTACCGCCCGGCGCCGGGCGCGATCCCGACCTCCCCGGGCGTCTACAAGTTCCGTGACGCCCACGGCCGGGTCATCTACGTCGGCAAGGCCAAGAGCCTGCGCCCGCGCCTGTCGTCCTACTTCCAGGACCTGGCCGGCCTGCACCCGCGCACCGCGACCATGGTCACCACCGCCGCCTCGGTGGAGTGGACCGTGGTCGGCACCGAGGTCGAGGCGCTCCAGCTCGAGTACTCCTGGATCAAGGAGTTCGACCCGCGGTTCAACGTCAAGTACCGCGACGACAAGAGCTATCCGGAACTCGCCGTCACCCTCAACGAGGAGTACCCGCGGGTCCAGGTGATGCGGGGGGCGCACAAGAAGGGCGTGCGCTACTTCGGCCCGTACGGGCACGCCTGGGCGATCCGAGAGACGGTCGACCTGCTGCTGCGCGTCTTCCCCGTCCGCACCTGCTCCAACGGCGTGTTCAAGCGGGCCCGACAGGTCGGCAGGCCCTGCCTGCTGGGCTACATCGGCAAGTGCGCCGCGCCCTGCGTCGGCAAGGTCTCGGCGGACGAACACCGGGCGCTGGCCGAGGACTTCTGCGACTTCATGGCCGGGCGCACCGGCAACTACCTGCGCCGGCTGGAAGAACAGATGCAGGAGGCCGCCGCGGAGATGGAGTACGAGAAGGCGGCCCGGCTGCGGGACGACATCGGCGCCCTCAAGCGTGCGATGGAGAAGAACGCCATCGTGCTCGCCGACGCCACCGACGCCGACCTGCTGGCCCTGGCCGAGGACGAACTCGAAGCCGCCGTGCAGATCTTCCACGTCCGCGGCGGCCGGGTGCGCGGCCAGCGCGGCTGGATCACCGACAAGGTCGAGGACGTCGACACCGCAGGCCTGGTCGAGCACGCCCTCCAGCAGCTCTACGGCGGGGCCACTCCGGGCGAACACAGTGAGACCGTCCCGCGCGAGGTGCTGGTCCCGGCCCTGCCCGAACCCGTCGCCCCGCTACGGGAGTGGCTCAGCGCCCTGCGCGGCAGCCAGGTCGACCTGCGCATCCCGCAGCGCGGCGACAAGAAGGACCTGATGGCCACCGTGCAGCGCAACGCCCAGCAGGCGCTGGCGCTGCACAAGACCAAGCGCGCCTCCGACCTCACCACCCGCAGCCGCGCCCTGCAGGAGATCGCCGACGCGCTGGAGCTGGACTCCGTCCCGCTGCGGATCGAGTGCTACGACATCTCCCACCTCCAGGGCGAGGACGTGGTCGCCTCCATGGTCGTCTTCGAGGACGGCCTGGCCCGCAAGAGCGAGTACCGGCGCTTCCAGATCAAGGGCTTCGAGGGCCAGGACGACGTCCGCTCGATGCACGAGGTGATCAGCCGCCGCTTCCGCCGCTACCTCCAGGAGCGCGAGCAGACCGGCGAGTGGGCCGTCCCCGAGGAGGAGCCCGAGGCCGGAACCGGCGCCCGGGACGAGGAGGGCCGCCCCAAGCGCTTCGCCTACCCGCCGCAGCTGCTGGTGGTCGACGGCGGCCAGCCCCAGGTCGCCGCCGCCAAGCGCGCCCTGGACGAGCTCGGCATCGACGACGTCGCGCTGTGCGGCCTGGCCAAGCGGCTGGAGGAGGTCTGGCTGCCCGGAGAGGACGACCCGGTCGTACTGCCGCGCTCCAGCGAGGGCCTCTACCTGCTCCAGCGGGTCCGCGACGAAGCCCACCGCTTCGCGATCAGCTATCAGCGCAACAAGCGTTCCAAGCGACTCACCGCCGGGGAACTGGACTCCGTCCCGGGCCTCGGCGAGACTCGCCGCCAGGCGCTGCTCAAGCACTTCGGCTCGCTGAAGAAGCTCCGGGCCGCCACCGTCGACGAACTCTGCGCGGTACCCGGCATCGGACGCCGCACCGCGGAGACTGTTGCGGCGGCGTTGTCGTCCCGTACACCTGCCGCACCCGCGGTCAACACCGCGACCGGCGAGATCATCGAGGACGGGGCCGGCCAGGTCGCCGAGCCGGTGGCCGCAGCACCCCAGACCGCACCATCCCAGGAGACGCCATGACGGCCGACGCCGCCCGTCTGTCGGCGCGCCCCGCCTCCGCCCGCCTGTCCGGGACGGGGAAGGGCGGCCGTGCCGTGCGCGTTCTCCCCAGCAGAAAGACCGAGAGCGGGGAACCGAAGTGACCGTGTCAGACGTGGCCGAGAACGCGCCGGAGCTGGTGATCATCTCCGGCATGTCCGGAGCCGGCCGCTCCACCGCCGCGAAGTGCCTGGAGGACCTCGGCTGGTTCGTGGTGGACAACCTGCCGCCGGCCCTGATCCCCACCATGGTCGACCTGGGCGCCCGCTCCCAGGGCAACGTCGCCCGGATCGGCGTGGTCGTGGACGTCCGCGGCCGCCAGTTCTTCGACGACCTGCTCACCTCGCTGGACGAGCTGGAGAAGCGCGGCGTCCGCCTCCGGGTGGTCTTCCTGGACTCCTCCGACGAGGCGCTGGTGCGCCGCTTCGAGAGCGTGCGCCGCCCGCACCCGCTGCAGGCCGACGGCCGGATCGTCGACGGCATCGCCCAGGAGCGCGACCTGCTGCGCGACCTGCGCGGCGAGGCCGACCTGGTGATCGACACCTCCAACCTCAACGTGCACCAGCTGCGCGCCAAGCTGGACGCCCAGTTCGCCGACCACGACGAGCCCGAGCTGCGCGCCACCGTGATGTCCTTCGGCTTCAAGTACGGCCTGCCGGTCGACGCCGACCTCGTGGTGGACTGCCGCTTCCTGCCCAACCCGCACTGGGTGCCCGAGCTGCGGGCCCGGACCGGCACCGACGCGGACGTCGCCGACTACGTGTTCCAGCAGCCCGGGGCCAACGAGTTCCTGAACGGCTACGCCGAGCTCCTCCGGATCGTTACCGAGGGCTACCGGAGGGAGGGGAAGCGCTACATGACGCTTGCCGTAGGCTGCACCGGTGGCAAGCACCGTAGCGTCGCCATGTCCGAGCGTCTGACCAAGCGTCTCATCGCCGACGGAGTCGAGACGGTGCTCGTCCACCGTGACATGGGACGGGAGTAACCGCCGCCTTCCCTGCCGGGCCCCCGGCGGAGCCGGTGGCGGGGCCGAGGAACACGAGGTGAGTGTGGCGGGATACGTGCCCGGGCGGCAGCCGCAGAGCAGGACCGGCGAACGGGCGGGCAGCCCGGCGCCGGGCCGTCCGCGCAGTAGTCCCGCCCGGGCCAATCCGGCACCCCGGATCACCGCGCTCGGCGGCGGCCAGGGCCTGTCGGCCTCGCTGTCCGCCCTGCGCCGGCTCACCAGCGACCTCACCGCCGTGGTCACCGTCGCCGACGACGGCGGCTCCAGCGGCCGGCTGCGCGAGGAGCTGGGGGTGCTGCCGCCCGGCGACCTGCGCAAGGCGCTCGCCGCGCTGTGCGGGGACGACGACTGGGGCCGCACCTGGTCCGAGGTGATCCAGCAGCGCTTCACCGGCAACGGCGAGCTGGGCGGGCACGCGGTCGGCAACCTGCTGATCGTGGCGCTCTGGGAGAAGCTCGGCGACCCGGTGGCGGCGCTGGACTGGGTCGGCCGGCTGCTGAACGTCCAGGGCCGGGTGCTGCCGATGTCGGCGGTGCCGCTGGACATCGAGGCGAGCGTGCGCGGCCACGACCCGGCCCGCCCCGGCGAGGTCTCGGCCGTCCGGGGCCAGGCCAACGTGGCCGTCACCCCCGGCACCGTGCAGTCGATCCGGCTGCTGCCGGACGGGCCGCCGGCCGTCCCGGAGGCGGTCACGGCGGTCCGCGAGGCGGACTGGGTGGTGCTCGGCCCCGGCTCATGGTTCACCAGCGTGCTGCCGCACCTGCTGGTGCCCGAGCTGGCCAAGGCGCTGGTCGAGACCCGCGCGCGCCGGCTGCTCACCCTCAACCTGGCCCCGCAGCCCGGGGAGACCGAGGGCTTCACCCCGCAGCGTCACCTGGAGGTCATCGCCGACCACGCTCCGGAGCTCGCCGTGGATGCGATCCTGGTGGACGAGCGTGCCGTCTCGGGCGGCGCCTTCGGCCAGGCCGACCTGGCCGGTTTGGAGAAGGCGGCCGAACGGATGGGCGCCGCTCTGGTGCTCGGCACGGTGGCCCGCACCGACGGCACCCCGCGACACGACCCGGAGCTGTTGGCGGCCGCGTACGACCGGATTTTCCGGACACATGGAAGGATCGGGCCATGGCGATGACTCCAGCGGTGAAGGACGAGATCAGCCGGCTCCCGGTCACCCGGGCCTGCTGTCGCAAGGCGGAGGTGTCGGCGATCCTGCGGTTCGCGGGCGGACTGCACATCGTGAGCGGCCGCATCGTGATCGAGGCGGAGCTGGACACCGGGGCGGCGGCACGGCGGCTGCGCAAGGACCTGCTGGAGATCTTCGGGCACTCCTCCGACCTCGTGGTGATGGCCCCCGGCGGACTGCGGCGCGGCAGCCGCTTCGTGGTCCGGGTCGTCAAGGACGGCGAGCTGCTCGCCCGCCAGACCGGACTGGTGGACGGCCGCGGACGCCCGATCCGGGGCCTGCCCCCGGCGGTCGTCTCCGGTGCCACCTGCGACGCCGAGGCCGCCTGGCGCGGGGCCTTCCTGGCGCACGGCTCGCTCACCGAGCCGGGCCGCTCCTCCTCGCTGGAGATCACCTGCCCCGGCTCCGAGGCCGCCCTCGCCCTGGTCGGCGCGGCCCGTCGGCTCGGCATCCCGGCCAAGGCCCGTGAGGTGCGCGGCGTGGACCGGGTGGTGATCCGCGACGGCGACGCGATCGGCGCGTTGCTGACCCGCCTCGGCGCGCACGAGTCGGTGCTCGCCTGGGAGGAGCGCCGGATGCGGCGCGAGGTCCGGGCCACCGCCAACCGCCTGGCCAACTTCGACGACGCCAACCTGCGCCGCTCGGCCCGCGCCGCGGTCGCGGCCGGCGCCCGGGTGCAGCGCGCGCTGGAGATCCTCGGCGAGGAGGTGCCCGAGCACCTGGCCGCGGCCGGCCAGCTGCGGATGCAGCACAAGCAGGCCTCGCTGGAGGAGCTGGGCGCGCTCGCCGACCCGCCGCTGACCAAGGACGCGGTGGCCGGCCGGATCCGTCGGCTGCTCGCGATGGCCGACAAGCGCGCCGCCGAGCTCGGCCTGCCGAGCACCGAGGCCAACCTGACCGATGAGATGGCGCTCAACTGACGATCACGCTCCGTGAGAGCTCCCGCCCCGGAGACGATCGGGCGAGTAACAGGCGAATCACAGCGGCCGGTGTCCGGATGACGGACACCGGCCGCGGTCGTTTCCGGGCCGGCCCGGAAGCCCCAAATTGGTAGAGACCACTGGCCCGGGACCAACTGCCCGCCGGGCCAAGGCCGGACAGCCTGGAACCGGGTTTACGGTGCGCCACGCCAAGTCTCACGAGGTGGCGCGATGTGCCCTCCCAGCGCCGGGAGGGGTAGGGTCATAGGCGGTCGGGGACTTCCCAAATCTCACCCCCGTCGGCTTCACGCCGGCGTACCTAACGAGGAGATCGGTTCGTGACGATCCGGGTAGGCATCAACGGCTTCGGCCGCATCGGCCGCAACTTCTTCCGCGCGGTCAAGGCCCAGGGCGCGGACATCGAGATCGTCGGTGTCAACGACCTCACCGACACGAAGACCCTGGCTCACCTGCTCAAGTACGACACCACCCTGGGCACCTTCCCGGGCACGGTCTCGCACACCGAGGACAGCATCACCGTCGACGGCCGCACCTTCAAGGTGACCGCCGAGCGTGACCCCGCCAACCTGCCGTGGGCCGCCCTGGGCGCCGACATCGTCGTCGAGTCCACCGGCATCTTCACCAAGGCCGAGGCCGCGAAGAAGCACCTCGCCGCCGGCGCGAAGAAGGTCATCATCTCGGCGCCCGCCACCGACGAGGACGTCACCATCGTCATGGGCGTCAACGACGACAAGTACGACGCCGCCAAGCACGACATCATCTCCAACGCCTCCTGCACCACCAACTGCGTGGCGCCGATGGCCAAGGTGCTGAACGAGAGCTTCGGCATCGTCAAGGGTCTGATGACCACCGTCCACGCGTTCACCAACGACCAGGTGACCCTGGACTTCCCGCACAAGGACCTGCGCCGTGCTCGTGCGGCCTCGCAGAACATCATCCCGACCTCGACCGGCGCCGCCA
This sequence comes from Kitasatospora sp. NPDC056531, assembly GCF_042794375.1. NCBI lineage: Bacteria > Bacillati > Actinomycetota > Actinomycetes > Kitasatosporales > Streptomycetaceae > Kitasatospora > Kitasatospora sp. NPDC056531. The sequence continues at coordinate 20,498 of NZ_JBHTTU010000012.1, forward strand.
AGGCGACCGCCCTGGTCCTGCCGGAGCTGAAGGGCAAGCTGGACGGCACCTCGCTGCGCGTCCCGGTCCCGACCGGCTCCATCACGGACCTGGTCGTCACCCTCGAGCGCGAGGTCACCAAGGACGAGGTCAACGCCGCCTTCCAGAAGGCCGCGGAGGGCCCGCTCAAGGGCATCCTGGCCTACACCGAGGACCCGATCGTCTCCTCGGACATCGTCAACGACCCGGCCTCCTGCATCTTCGACTCCCAGCTCACCATGGTCCAGGGCAACCAGGTCAAGGTGCTCGGCTGGTACGACAACGAGTGGGGCTACTCCAACCGCCTCGTCAACCTGACCGCCCTCGTCGGTGAGCAGCTCTGACGCAGTGGGAGCTGACGTGATGTAGGGGCGAGGGCCCGGACGGCGAAACTGAGCCGACCGGGCCCTCGCTCCGCGTACAAGGACTTCTCAGGCGGCCCCTGCGCCGTGCCGCCTCTGCGCATCAACCATCTCCCCGGGAGACCGAAGAACCAGTGAAGACCATCGAAGACCTGGACGTCGCCGGCAAGCGCGTCTTCGTGCGCGCCGACCTGAACGTCCCGCTGGACGGCGAGACGATCACCGACGACGGCCGGATCCGCGCCGTCGCGCCGACCATCGCCAAGCTCCTCGAGCGCGGCGCCAAGGTCGTCGTCGCCTCCCACCTCGGCCGCCCCAAGGGCGAGCCGGACCCGAAGTTCTCGCTCGCCCCGGTCGCCACACGGCTCGGCGAGATCCTCGGCACGAGCGTCACTTTCGCCGCCGACACCGTGGGCGAGAGCGCCGGTGCCGCCGTGGCCGCGCTGGCCGACGGCGAGGTCGTGCTGCTGGAGAACCTGCGCTTCAACGCCGGTGAGACCAGCAAGGACGACGCCGAGCGCAAGGCCTTCGCCGAGCAGCTGGCCGCCCTGGCCGACCTGTACGTGGGCGACGGCTTCGGCGCCGTGCACCGCAAGCACGCCTCGGTCTACGACCTGCCGAAGCTCCTGCCGCACGCCGCCGGCGACCTGATCGCCACCGAGGTCGGTGTGCTGAAGAAGCTCACCGAGGACGTCAAGCGCCCCTACGTGGTCGTGCTCGGCGGCGCCAAGGTGTCCGACAAGCTCGGCGTGATCGACAACCTGCTGAAGAAGGCCGACCGGATCCTGATCGGCGGCGGCATGGCGTACACCTTCCTCAAGGCCAAGGGCCACGAGGTCGGCATCTCGCTGCTGCAGGAGGACCAGATCCCGGTCTGCCTGGAGTACCTGGCGCAGGCCGAGCAGCGCGGCGTCGAGTTCGTCCTGCCCGTGGACGTCCTGGTCTCCGCCGAGTTCCCGGACCTCAAGGGCAAGACCCCGGCCAACCCCGACCTCGTCGGCTCGGACGCGATCCCGGCCGACAAGGAGGGCCTGGACATCGGCCCGAAGACCCGCGAGCTGTACGCGGCGAAGCTGGCCGACGCCGGCACCGTGTTCTGGAACGGCCCGATGGGCGTCTTCGAGCACCCGGACTACGCGAACGGCACCAAGGCCGTCGCGCAGGCCCTGATCGACAGCAGCGCGTTCACCGTGGTCGGCGGCGGCGACTCCGCCGCGGCCGTCCGGATCCTGGGCTTCGACGAGAACGCGTTCGGACACATCTCGACCGGCGGCGGCGCGAGCCTCGAGTACCTGGAGGGCAAGACCCTCCCCGGTCTCGCCGCTCTGGAGGACTGAAAACGATGACTGAGCGTCTCCCGCTGATGGCGGGCAACTGGAAGATGAACCTCAACCACCTTGAGGCCATCCAGCACACCCAGAAGCTGGCGTTCGCGCTGGCCGACAAGGACTACGAGGCCGTCGAGGTCGCCGTCCTGGTGCCGTTCACCGACCTGCGCTCGGTGCAGACCCTGGTCTTCGGCGACAAGCTGAAGATCAAGTACGGCTCGCAGGACATCTCGCAGCACGACGGCGGCGCCTACACCGGCGAGGTCTCCGGCCCGATGCTGGCCAAGCTCCAGTGCACCTACGCGGTGATCGGCCACTCGGAGCGCCGCCAGTACCACGGCGAGAACGAGGAGATCGTCAACGCCAAGGTGAAGGCCGCCTACCGGGCCGGGGTCACCCCGATCCTGTGCATCGGCGAGCCGCTGGAGGTCCGCAAGGCGGGCACCCACGTCGAGTACACCCTGGCCCAGCTGGACGGCGCGCTGGAGGGCATCCCGGCCGGGCAGGCCGAGTCCATCGTGGTCGCGTACGAGCCGGTCTGGGCGATCGGCACCGGCGAGGTGGCCACCCCGGAGGACGCGCAGGAGGTCTGCGCGGCCATCCGCCGGCGGATCGCCGAGCTGTACGACGCCGAGCTGGCCGACAAGGTCCGCGTGCTGTACGGCGGTTCGGTCAAGTCGTCGAGCGCGGCCGGCCTGATGGCCAAGCCCGACATCGACGGCGGCCTGATCGGCGGTGCCTCGCTGGACGCCGAGGAGTTCGTCAAGATCGTGCGCTACCGTGAGCAGGCAGTAGGCTAACGCCGCCGCAGCAACGTAGGCTTTGGGGCCGGACCGCCGTACGCGGCCCGGCCCCTTCGCCGAAGATACGAGAGAGTTGGTCCCGTCGTGGTTCTCGGGTTCTCTATTGCCCTGATCGTCTTCAGCGCGCTGATGATCCTCCTGGTGCTGCTGCACAAGGGGAAGGGCGGCGGCCTGTCGGACATGTTCGGTGGCGGCGCGATGTCCACCGGCGGCGGTTCGGCCGTGGCCGAGCGCAACCTGGACCGCATCACCATCGTGGTCGGCCTCGGCTGGTTCGCCTGCATCCTCGTGCTGGGCCTGGTCCTCAAGTTCAAGAACCAGGCCTGACACAACCCTGACGCCCCGTCGCCCGAGCGCCTATCCTGGGACGGTCGGGGGCGGAGGCGATGGTGGCGAAGGCTTAAGTCCTGCTTACACTAGGACGACTTTCGCCACCGACGCGCACCGCGGCGGGTCGGCGCACCAGCACGCAGGGAGTCAGACCGTGGCAAGTGGCAACGCCATCCGTGGCAGCAGGGTCGGGGCCGGCCCGATGGGGGAGGCCGAGCGCGGCGAGTCCGCCCCGCGCAACCGGATCTCCTTCTGGTGCGCCAACAAGCACGAGACCCGGCCCAGCTTCGCCGCCGAGGCCGTCATCCCGGACACCTGGGACTGCCCGCGCTGCGGCTTCCCGGCCGGGCAGGACGAGCACAACCCGCCGGCGCCCTCGCGCAACGAGCCGTACAAGACCCACCTCGCCTACGTCCGTGAGCGGCGCACCGACGCCGACGGCGAGGCGATCCTCGCCGAGGCGCTGGCCAAGCTGCGCGGCGAGATCTGACGCGAAGTTCCGACCCGCGAGCGAGCCAACCCGCGAGCGAGCCGAACTCCAGACAAGCAGAAAGGGCGCCACCGTCGAGTGACGGTGGCGCCCTTCGGCGTTCGCCGGGCCCGTTATGCCGAGGCCGGCGGGTACAGCTGCGGTGGGATCCGCTCCGCCGCGGCGCGGTCCAGCAGCCACAGGGTGCGGCTGCGGCCGTACGCGCCGGAGGCGGGCGCCTGGAGCTCGCCGGGGCCGGACAGGGCCAGCGCGACCGCGCCCGCCTTGTCCTCGCCGGCGGCCAGCAGCCAGACCTCGCGGGCCGCCCGGATCGCCGGGAGGGTGAGCGAGATCCGGGTCGGCGGGGGCTTGGGGGCCCCGCGCACGCCGATCACGGTCCGCTCGGTCTCCCGCACGCCCGGGTGCTCGGGGAAGAGCGAGGCGATGTGGGTGTCCGGGCCGACGCCGAGCAGCAGCACGTCGAAGGCCGGGACGCCGAGCCGGTCGCCCGGCCCGGCGGCCTTCGCCAGCTCCTCCGCGTAGCGGGCGGCGGCGGCCTCCACGTCCGAGCCGTCCACCCCGTCCGAGGCGGGCATCTCGTGCACCCGCGCCGGGTCGAGCGGGACGGCGTCCAGCAGCTCGGCGCGGGCCTGGACGGCGTTACGGTCCGGGTCTGCGGAGGGCAGGAAGCGCTCGTCGCCCCACCAGAGGTCCAGCCGGCCCCAGTCGACCGCGTCGCGCGCCGGGGAGGCGGCGATCGCGGCCAGCAGGGCGTTGCCGTTGCGGCCGCCGGTGAGCACCACCGAGGCGGTGCCGCGGGCGGCCTGGGCGTCCACGATCCGGGTGATCAGCCGGGCCGCGGCCGCCTGGGCCATCAGCTCCTTGTCCCGGTGGACGACCAGCTGCGGGATCGCGTTGGTCATGCGCCGTCCTTGGCGGTGGTGCGCTTGCCGACGGCCTTCTTGGCGGAGGGCTTCTTCTCCGCGTCGGCCGTCACCCGGTCCGGGTTGGCCAACGGGGACTCGACCGCGTGAGCGATCTCCTCGGCCGCCGCCATCTCGACGGTGGAGGGCTCGTGCAGCCGCTCGACGGGCGTGCGCACGGCCGTCGCGTAGATGTCGTCCGGGTCCAGCCGGCGCAGCTCCTCGGCGATCAGCTCCGAGGTCTCGCGCCGCTTGAGCGCCACCTGGCGGTCCGGCGAGCCGGGCATGGAGAGCGTGCCCATCAGGCCGTCCGGGCGGTCCAGGGTGATGTCCCCGTCCTTGGTGCGCAGGTGCACCGCGGTGATGCCCGGGCCGCCGGTGACGACCCGCTCGACCGGCACGTGCAGCCGGTTGGTGAGCCACAGGCCGAGCAGCTCGACGCTGGGGTTGTAGGACTCGCCCTCGACCACTGCGGAGGTGATCCGGGCCGGCCGCTGGTCCAGCGCGGCGGCCAGCATCGAGCGCCAGCCGGTGATCCGGGTCCAGGCCAGGTCGGTGTCGCCCGGGGTGTAGCTCTCGGCCCGCTGGGCGAGCTGGCCGACCGGGGACTCGGCGGTGACCGCGTCGGTGATCCGGCGCTGGGCGAGCGAGCCCAGCGGGTCCTGCGCCGGGTGCAGCGGCGCGTTGTCCGGCCACCAGACGACGGTCGGGGCGTCCGGCAGCAGCAGCGGCAGGACCACCGACTGGGCGTGCGCGACGAGTTCGCCGTGCATGCGCAGGATGGCCGTCTCGCCGGAGCCGGCGTCGGAGCCGACCAGGATCTCGGCGTCCAGGCGGGTCTCGGCGCGGGCCCGGGGCGAGCGCCCGGCGCGCTTGATCACCGCGAGGGTGCGCATCGGGTGCTCGCGGGACGCGTCGTTGGCGGCCTTGAGGGCGTCGTAGGCGCTGCCCTCGTCGGTCACGACCACCAGGGTGAGCACCATGCCGGCGGCGGTGGAGCCGCTGGCCCGGCGCGCCGCCATCAGCGCGGCGTTGATCTTGCTGGACGTCGTGTTGGTCAGGTCGATCTTCATGGCCGGCGCCAGCTCCTGCCGTCTCGTGCGAGCATCTCGTCCGCCTCGGCGGGGCCCCAGGTGCCCGCCGCGTACTGGGCCGGCTTGCCGTGGGTGTCCCAGTACTTCTCGATCGGGTCGAGGATCTGCCAGGAGAGCTCGACCTCCTGGTGGCGCGGGAACAGGTTGGCGTCGCCGAGCAGAACGTCGAGGATGAGCCGCTCGTACGCCTCCGGGCTGGACTCGGTGAAGGACTCGCCGTAGGCGAAGTCCATCGTGACGTCCCGGACCTCGAAGGAGGTGCCCGGCACCTTGGAGCCGAACCGCACCGTCACGCCCTCGTCCGGCTGGACCCGGATGACCAGGGCGTTCTGCCCCAGCTCCTCGGTCGCGTAGGAGTCGAACGGCAGGTACGGGGCGCGCTGGAAGACCACCGCGATCTCGGTGACCCGACGGCCCAGCCGCTTGCCGGTGCGCAGGTAGAACGGGACACCCGCCCAGCGGCGGTTGTTGATCTCCAGCTTGATGGCCGCGTAGGTGTCGGTCTTGGAGTCGGGGTTGATGCCGTCCTCGTCCAGGTAGCCGGCGACCTCCTCGCCGCCCTGCCAGCCGGCCGCGTACTGGCCGCGCACGGTGTGCCGGCCGAGGTCGGCCGGGAGCTTGACGGCGCTGAGCACCTTGAGCTTCTCGGCCACCAGCGCCTTCGGGTGGAAGGACGCCGGCTCCTCGATGGCGGTGAGCGCCATCAGCTGCAGCAGGTGGTTCTGGATGACGTCACGGGCGGAGCCGATGCCGTCGTAGTAGCCGGCCCGGCCGCCGATGCCGATGTCCTCGGCCATGGTGATCTGCACGTGGTCGACGTACGACCGGTTCCAGATCGGCTCGAACATCTGGTTGGCGAAGCGCAGCGCCAGGATGTTCTGGACGGTCTCCTTGCCCAGGTAGTGGTCGATCCGGAAGACCTCGTCCCGGGGGAAGACCTCGTGGACGACCTTGTTGAGCTCCTGGGCGCTCTCCAGGTCGTGGCCGAAGGGCTTCTCGATGACGGCGCGGCGCCAGGAACCCTGCGGCGGGTCGGCCAGGCCGTGCTTCTTGAGCTGCTGGACGACGGTGGGGAAGAACTTCGGCGGGACGGACAGGTAGAAGGCGAAGTTGCCGCCGGTGCCCTGGGCCTTGTCCAGCTCCTCGATGGTCTCGCGGAGCTTGTCGAAGGCGTCGTCGTCGTCGAAGGTGCCGTGGATGAAGCGCATGCCCTTGGCGAGCTGCTGCCAGACCTCTTCCCGGAACGGGGTCCGGGCGTGCTCCTTGACCGCGTCGTGGACCTCCTTGGCGAAGTCCTCGTCGTCCCACTCGCGGCGGGCGAAGCCGACCAGGGAGAAGCCCGGCGGCAGCAGACCGCGGTTGGCCAGGTCGTAGATGGCAGGCATCAGCTTCTTGCGGGACAGGTCGCCGGTGACCCCGAAGATGACCAGGCCGGACGGCCCCGCGATGCGCGGGAGCCGCCGGTCGGAAGGGTCACGAAGCGGGTTGACGGGGGTGGGTGGGAGGTCGTCCGCGTCCGATTCCGGCGTCAACTCGGGGAAATCAGTGCTCACTTGGTGTGCTCCGCTTTCGTGCGTTGGCTGTGTGAGCGGGGGGTCACTTCTCGTTGGCGAAGGAGGCCAGCGAGGCGGTGACGGTGTCGAGCAGCTCCTGCCAGGACTGCTCGAACTTCTGCACGCCCTCGTCCTCCAGGACCTGGACCACGTCGTCGTAGTCCACGCCGGCCGCCGCGACGGCGTCCATGACGGCCTTGGCGTCGGCGTAGTTGGGGACGATGGTGTTGCCGGTGACCACGCCGTGGTCGCCGGTGGCGTCCAGGGTGGCCTCGGGCATGGTGTTCACGGTGCCGGGGGCGACCAGCTCGGTGACGTACAGGGTGTCCGGCAGGGCCGGGTCCTTGACACCGGTGGAGGCCCAGAGCGGACGCTGCGGCTTGGCGCCGGCGGCCTCCAGCGAGCGCCAGCGGGCGCTGCCGGCGGTCTTGCCGTCGACCGAGCCGAAGACCTCCTCGTACGCCTGGTAGGCGAGCCGGGCGTTGGCCAGGGCGGCCTTGGAGCGCAGGTTCTTGGCGTCGCCGCCGATCTTGTCCAGGCGCTTGTCGATCTCGGTGTCCACACGGGACACGAAGAAGGAGGCGACCGACTCGATCTGGGAGAGGTCCAGGCCCTTGGCCTTGGCGGCCTCCAGGCCGGTCAGGTAGGCGTCCATGACGGCCTTGTAGCGGTCCAGGGAGAAGATCAGCGTGACGTTGACGCTGATGCCCAGGCCGATGACCTCGCTGATGGCGGGCAGGCCGGCCTTGGTGGCGGGGATCTTGATGAAGACGTTCGGGCGGTCGACCAGCCACCACAGCTGCTTGGCCTCGGCCACGGTCGGGGCGGTCTCGTGGGCCAGGCGCGGGTCGACCTCGATGGAGACCCGGCCGTCGCGGCCGTTGGAGGCGTCGTAGACCGGGCGCAGCACGTCGGCGGCGTCGCGCACGTCCGAGGTGGTGATCATGCGGATCGCCTCGTCGGTGGTGACCTTGCGGACGGCGAGGTCGCGCAGCTGGCCGTCGTAGGAGCTGTCGCCGCTGCCGGCGATGGCCTTCTGGAAGATGGTCGGGTTGGTGGTGACGCCCACCACGTGCTTGTTCTGCACCAGCTCGGCCAGGTTGCCGGAGTTCAGCCGCTTGCGGCTGAGGTCGTCCAGCCAGATCGCAACGCCTTCGTCGCTGAGGCGCTTCAGTGCGTCAGTCATGGTGCTTCAGTCCTTCGTCTTCTGCTTCGTGGGGTAGTCAGAGGGGGCCGGGCCGTCGACGTGCGGGTCTCGGGCCCGGCCGTGGGCACTGCTAGCGGTTGACGGCTTCGAGGGAGCGCAGGGCGTTGTGGGCCTCGGCGACCACGCGCTCGGCGGTCAGGCCGAACTCCTCGAAGAGCACCTGGTAGTCGGCGGAGGCACCGAAGTGCTCCAGCGAGACGATCCGGCCGTGGTCGCCGACCAGCTCGCGCCAGCCCTGGGCGATGCCGGCCTCGACCGAGACGCGGGCCTTGACGGACGGCGGCAGCACGCTGTCGCGGTAGGCCTGGTCCTGCTCCTGGAACCACTCGAAGGACGGGACCGAGACCACGCGGGTGGCGATGCCCTCGGCCTCCAGCGCCTCGCGGGCCTTGACGGCCAGCTGGACCTCGGAGCCGGTGCCCAGCAGGATCACCTGCGGGTCGCCGTTGGAGGCCTCGGCCAGGATGTAGCCGCCCTTCGCGGTGCCCTCGGCGGAGGCGTAGACCTCGCGGTCGAAGGTCGGGACGTTCTGGCGGGTGAGCGCCAGGCCGACCGGGCCGGGGTGGCTGGTCTGGCGCTCGATGACGGTGCGCCAGGCGACGGCGGTCTCGTTGGCGTCGGCCGGGCGGACCATGGCCAGGCCCGGGATGGCGCGCAGCGAGGCCATGTGCTCGACCGGCTGGTGGGTCGGGCCGTCCTCGCCGAGGCCGATCGAGTCGTGCGTCCAGACGTAGGTGACCGGCAGCTTCATCAGCGCGGCCAGGCGGACGGCCGGGCGCATGTAGTCGGCGAAGACCAGGAAGGTGCCGCCGTAGACGCGGGTCTTGCCGTGCAGCGCGATGCCGTTCATGGTCGAGCCCATGGCGTGCTCGCGGATGCCGAAGTGGATCGTCCGGCCGTACGGGCTGGCCGACTTCAGCGGGTTGCCCTCGGGGAGGAAGGAGCTGTCCTCGTCGATGGTGGTGAGGTTGGACTCGGCGAGGTCGGCCGAGCCGCCCCACAGCTCCGGGATCACCGCGCCGAGCGCCTTGAGGGTCTCGCCGGAGGCCTTGCGGGTGGCGACGTCCTTGCCGGCCGGGAAGGACGGGACGGCCTTCTTCCAGCCCTCGGGCAGCTCGCCGGCCTGGATGCGGTCGAACTCGGCGCCACGCTGCGGGTTGGCGGCGTGCCAGGCGTCGAAGGACTGCTGCCACTGGTCGCGGGCGGCCTTGCCGCGCTTGATGACCAGGCGGGCGTGCTCGATGACCTGGTCGCTGACCTCGAAGGTCTTCTCCGGGTCGAAGCCCAGGACCTTCTTGGTGGCGGCGATCTCGGCGGCGCCGAGCGCGGAGCCGTGCGCCTTGGCGGTGTCCTGGGCGTTCGGGGCCGGCCAGGCGATGATGGTGCGCATCGCGATGATCGACGGGCGGGAGGTCTCGGCCTTGGCGACGGCCAGCGCCTCGGCGAGGGCCTCGACATCAATGTCGCCGTTGGCCTTCGGGGTCACCCGCTGCACGTGCCAGCCGTAGGCCTCGTAGCGCTTGAGGACGTCCTCGGAGAAGGCGGTCTCGGTGTCGCCCTCGATCGAGATGTGGTTGTCGTCGTACAGGGCGACCAGGTTGCCCAGCTTCTGGTGGCCGGCCAGCGAGGACGCCTCGGCGGAGATGCCCTCCTCCAGGTCGCCGTCGGAGACGATGGCCCAGATGGTGTGGTCGAAGGGGGACTCGCCGGCCGGGGCCTCCGGGTCGAACAGGCCGCGCTCGTAGCGGGCGGCCATCGCCATGCCGACCGCGTTGGCGATGCCCTGGCCGAGCGGGCCGGTGGTGGTCTCGACGCCGGCGGTGTGGCCGTGCTCGGGGTGGCCGGGGGTGCGGCTGCCGGCGACGCGGAAGGCCTTCAGGTCGTCCAGCTCCAGGCCGTAGCCGGAGAGGTAGAGCTGGGTGTAAAGGGTCAGGCTGGTGTGCCCGGGGGAGAGGACGAAGCGGTCGCGGCCGACCCAGGCCGGGTCGGTCGGGTCGTGGCGCAGGAAACGCTGGAAGATCAGGTACGCCGCGGGGGCCAGTGACATGGCCGTCCCGGGATGTCCGTTGCCGACCTTCTGGACAGCGTCCATGGCCAGGACGCGCGCCGTGTCAACCGTGCGCTCGTCCAGTTCGGTCCACTCGAATGCGTTCGTCGGCGCAGTGCTCACCCTGTCTCAGGGCTCCTTCCATTGTGAAGAGTGACCCCGTGAATGGGGACCGGGTCGGCCACGGCGCTGTGGTCCCGACTGTGGGTGGTGCCGGTCACGGAGGGTAGATCCCGCTTCTGCGTGCGAGCCTACCGTCCGGCCCGGGGCTCACCCTCCGTGCCGGGACAACCGGGATTTCCGCATGGTGATTCCCACTAGGGCGTTCTGGCCGATTTTGTCCCAGCCTCCCCCGGTTTGCCGCCCCGCGCCGCTCGGGCGGTCGCGGCGGGTCGCGAGGGCGCGCCGGAAGCGGTTCGTGGGTTCACCCAGTCGGTGCACCCGGGGGTGCGCCATCCGCCCCGCCGGGGGACCCCGGAGCCGGATGGGATGTATGGAGCGTCTATGGTGTCGTGGTACGCGCAGAGCGGACGATTTCGGGACCCTTCGTTCCTGTGGACGCCTGCGAGGATTCATCTTCAGTTGGGGTGTTAGTGACCGCCGTCGAAACCCGTCCCGCCGGGGTCACCGGGGCGACGCCTGCGCATCACCGGCCGATCGGGGCCCGGGTCGGCGCCTTCGTCGCACTGACCAAGCCTCGGATCATCGAGCTGCTGCTGATGAGCACCGTGCCGGTGATGTTCCTGGCGCAGCAGGGCGTGCCGAACATGCTGCTGGTGCTGAAGGTCGTGGTCGGCGGCTACCTCTCGGCGGGCGGCGCGAACGCCCTCAACATGTACATCGACCGCGACATCGACGCGTTGATGTCGCGCACCGAGCGGCGCCCGATCGTCACCGGGATGGTGTCGCCGCGCGAGGCGCTGGTGTTCGGCATCGTGCTGGCGGTCGTCTCGACCCTGCTGCTGGGCTTCGGCGTCAACTGGCTCTCGTCCGGGCTGGCGCTGGGCGCGCTGCTGTTCTACGTGTTCGTCTACACGCTGGGGCTCAAGCGGCGCACCTCGCAGAACATCGTCTGGGGCGGCATCGCCGGCTGCATGCCGGTGCTGGTCGGCTGGTCCTCGGTCACCGACTCGGTGTCCTGGGCGGCGGTCGCGCTGTTCCTGGTGGTGTTCTTCTGGACCCCGCCGCACACCTGGGTGCTGTCGATGAAGGTGCGCGACGACTACCTGCGCGCGGGCGTGCCGATGCTGCCGGTGATCAAGGGCAACGTCGCGGTCGGCAAGCAGGTCGTCGCCTACTCCTGGGTGATGGTGGCGACCTCGCTGGCCGTGTGGCCGCTGGGGCACATGAGCTGGCTGTACCCGGTCGCCGCAGTGGTGCTGGGCGCGGCCTGGCTGCGCGAGGCGCACGCGCTGTACGCGCGGGCCAAGGCCGGGGTCGTGGGCGCGAAGCTGAAGGAGATGCGGCTGTTCCACTGGTCGATCACCTACCTGTCGCTGCTGTTCGTGGTGTGCGCGATCGACCCATTCGTGAAGTAAGAGGCTTTGAGGGAAGAGCCCCGGTCCTGTGGACCGGGGCTCTTCCGCGTTCCGGGGTGCTTTCGAGTTCTTGAAGCGTCTCAGCGGGCGGGCAGCTCGGAGGGGCCGACGTGGCCGTCCAGCCAGTCCCTGAGCGGCTGGGAGGCGCGCAGGAAGCCGGTGATCCGGGTGTAGGCCGTCCGGGTGCCCAGCCACTTCGCGGGCGCCCACTCCTGCCAGGCCACCAGGCCCTTGTGGCGCAGCAGCTCGATCCTCGGGTGGTCCTTGGGAAAGCCGCGCGGGGTGGACTTGAGGGAGTCCCGGCCGGACACCTGGGGGCCGTCCTTCTCCACCGCGGCGATCACCCGCTCCAGCTCGGCGCCGCTGACGTCCTCGGCGACGGCGGCGCGGTAGCGCTCCAGCTGGTCCGGGGCGAGCCGGTACATGCCGTTGCCGCAGGCCAGACCGTCGGCGGAGAGCTGGATGTAGCCGCCGGTCTCCAGGTGCGCGCCGATGTGCGTCTTGTACGGGGACTTGTCGGCGCTGAAGCGGACGTCGCGGTTCGGGCGGAAGATCTTCCCCGGCCCGAACTCGGGCTCCAGGTCGGCGAGCAGCAGCTCCATCGGGGCCCGTACGGCGTCGTCGTACCGGTCCTTGTGGGCCTGCCAGAAGGTCTTCGAATTGTCGGCCTCCAGGTGCTCGTAGAAGTCGAGCGCCTCGGTCGGCCAGCCTTGGAACGTCACGTCCCTAGTATGTGGCCCGGTGCACAGGCCGCTCCCGTCGCCAGGGCGTCTACCGGTGGGTAGCATGCGGGCATGAGCAGCGCAGAGACCGCCACCGCCGCCGCGCCGGACGCCCGTACCGAGCGCCGCGCCAAGCGCATCGCCAAGCACCTGACCAGCTTCGCCCAGCAGCACGGCGGCAGCGCCGACGCGGTCGTCGAGTACGTCGGCGCCGCGGCCACCCGGATCGTGGTGGTCGGCGCGGACGGCGCCTGGGGCGACCAGGTGGCCCCGAGCTACGCCGTCGGCCGCCGGGCCGCCGAGCTGGCCGGGCTGACCCTGCACGACGACTTCGAGGGCGAGCTGGGCCTCAAGGTCAAGACCGGCGCGTACGAGTGGAAGCGGATGGCCGGGATCCAGCTCGGCGGCTGACCGCTTCGGCGCGTACGACGAACGGCCCGGCTCCTCCTGGTGGGGGAGCCGGGCCGTTGTCTTCAGATGGGGAGGTTCCAGCTCGGTCCGTCCTCGCTTCCGATCCAGACGCGTTGCCCCGATTCCGAGACGGTGATCCCGAAGCCCTCCTGATGTGGCTCGCCCGCCTCCTGCCAGGCTTCGACGGCGCTTTCCACCTGGTCCCAGAGTCGGAGCGGGCCGCGCTGGATCACGGTCCACCCGCCGGCCGGGTTGGGTGCGGTCCGGGCCTGGGAGCCGGTGGCCACGTCCGTGAGGATCTGTTGTCCGCCGACTCCCATTCGCTCGGCCGAGGGCGCTGCGAGTTGTGCGACCCAGCTGCCCGTCCACGTGCTGATGATCTCGGGGTCGATCAGGGTCGGGCGTTCGTCTCCGGGGAGGAGGGAAAGGCTCTGGCGGGGCGGTCGGTCGTGGGGGCGGGCGATCATGAAACTGGTGTAACCGGGCAGGAAGCGGCCGGTGGCTTCTCCGGGGCCGGTCACGACGAGCAGGGCGAGACCGAAGCCGAAGGACCAGCCGGACAGCGTGACCAGGATCCGACCACCGGGCTTCACCTGGTGCAGCCACGGGGGTGGAACGTAGCGGACCGAGCAGGTGGCGATGAGTTGGTCGTAGCCGCTGCCGCCAGGATCGCCGAGCAGTCCGTCACCGATGACCAGCCGGGGGGCGTAGCCCGCTGCTGTGATGGCCGCGGCCGCGGCCGCGCCCACCGTCGGGTCGTACTCGACGCTGGTGACGTTGGCGTCCCCGAGGCGGTGCGCCCCGAGGGCGGTCGAGTAGCCGGTTCCGGTGCCGATCTCCAGCACCCGGTGCCCAGGCTCGGCACCGAGTTGGTGCCACATGCGCAGGACCAGCGACGGCAGGGTGGACGACGAGGACGGGGTGCCGGTCGCGGTCCCATCGGGCACGTCCTCGGGGCGGGTCCGCCCGTCGAGCTGAGTGATCAGCGTTTCGTTGGTGTAGACGTGCTCCAGCCATCCGGGCTCGTCCTTGCGCACGGGTCGGTAGGCAGTCGGGTTGCTTCCCGGAACCGGCACGAAGAACGATCCGACGAACAGCTCCCGGGGGACCGTTCTGGCAGCGTCCTCCCAAGCCGGGTCGGTGATCTTGTCGTCCCCGGTGAGGCTGTCCACCAGGGCTGCGCGGAGCTGAGCCGATGTGCTCATGAGTCGGGACCTCTCTCCAACTGGTCGGCAATGGCCTGGGCGATCGCGGCGGTGGCCTCGGCGGGCTGCCACGCCCACTGGCCGTTGGGGTTGCACTCAAGGAAGTACCAGTCACCGCCGGCGGTCACGGCGAAGTCGAACGCACCGAAGGTCAAACGGAGGCCGGTGAGGTAGGCGGTGATCGCGCGGGCGACCGGCTTGGGTACCTCGATCGGTGTGCAGGTCAGCAGGTTCTGCCGGTGGCGCCAGTCGAGATCCGGGCTGTCGATCCGGACCGCGAACAGTCTGTCGCCGACGGCGGTGACCCGTACGTCGAAGGCCTTGTCAACCTTGGCCTGGAACATGTGCGGACAGACGGATACGGCGTCGGTGATCTCGGCCGGGTCGACTTCCCGTACCCACACCGTCTGTGCGGTGCCGTCCTCAGTGCGGTAGCGGCTGTCCCACAGTGACTTGTAGACGGCACCGCCGGGTTGGTCGGTGCAGAACCGGCGTGCTTCGCCGGGGTCGGTGGTGATGACCGTGTTCGGGACCAGGAACCCGGTCCGGCTCGCCACGGCGGGTTGTGCGGGCTTGTACTCCGCATTGCGGATGTGCCACGGGTGATTGACGTAGTGGGCTCCGGGGAGCGAGGCGATGATGCCGCCGAAGCCCCAGAATGCCTGTGAGCTGGCGAACTTCGCCGTGTGCTCGTCCAGCCCCGGGGGTGCCTCGTAGGGCGAGGGGCGGCGGACCCAGACCGATCGCACGTGGGCGAGGTCGAGCTCCCGGCTCGACGCGCGGAGGGTGCCCCGCTGCTCGCCCGTGCGGTAGTGGGCGGTCAGCGGGGCACCTTCGAGCAGATCGGCACCGGGGTCGGCCCGGACGACCGGGATTCGGCGGTCAGCCAGGATGCGCAGAACTACGTCGGCTGTCACGTCGTAGGTGTTGGTCAGGACCAGGACGGCGGCCCGGTGTCGATCCGGTGTCATGTCAGCCGATGCCCTGGTCCTGGTCGTTCGCGGGCATGCTGTCCATGTCGGTGGGCGCGTTCTGCTGCCCGCTCTGGCCGTCGCCGCCACCCGTGTTCGTGGGCGTGCTGGTCTCGGTGCTGGTGCCGTGCGCGCCCATCTCGACGGTGCGGCCGTGTTCGTCCACGAACACGGCGATCTGCGTTTCGGGGTCGATCACGGGCGTGAGGGCGGGGATCGGGTTGGACTCGGGGTACGGGCCCATGCGGGTGGTGCCCCACGGTGCGGTGGTCATCTGGACTGTTCCTCCTTGGGAATTGGTGGTTGAGATCAGGATCAACAACCTGGCAGGCAAACCGAGTTGCTGGGTGATCCCGTCCGCGCCGCCGGGTCGGCGGCGCGGACGGGAGTTCAGTGGGAGCGGTTGATCAACACCAGGGCCGCCGCGACGACGACGTGCAGCCCGGCAGCGGCGGACACCCCGTAGGCGGCCCAGACCCGCGCGGGATCAGGGATGGATGGCGGCGGCGCATCGTCGGAGTCGTAACCGTCCTCCGGCGGTTGCCAGTTCACCGGGAGATCGGTCCGGGCGACGCGAGGTCGGCGTGGACGACCTTCCCGAAGGGGAGGAGCGTGACGCCACAGCGGCCGTGAGTGAGCCGGTGGACCATCGCCAGGCCCCGGCCGGATGTGGCGTCGGGCCCGGCCTGGATCATCACGGGCATCGAGCGGGAGCCGTCACCGACGAGGATGCGGACGACGTGGTCGATCGGTCGGCGGACGCCGACGAGCATGCGGGTCTGGCAGCCGGTCTCGACCGAGTTGGTGGTCAACTCGCTGACGAGCACGGCGGCGTCGTCCACTAGGTCGTTCAGCCCCCACTCCTGCAACTTCGCGCACACGAAGCGCCGAGCGGCGCCCACCGACTCGGGCCGGTACGGCAGGCAGATGGTCGCCAGTTCGGCAGGCGGGTGGACGCTCGCGTCCGGTCCCTGTTGGAGCACGGCGTCGCCTCTCACAACGTTCGAGAGGAGGGTCATCGGCGCTTCTCCTTGGCGACGGGGGCAAGGCTGCTGACGAATAGCCAACTGCACTTCGAGGCCGGGTGGCCGGGCCCCAAGCCCGCTGCGCATGATTCATGCAGATCGTGCATCACGGGTTGTCCTCGTGCGGCTACGCTCGACAGATCGGGTGTGATCGGCATCGGCAGGAGGATCCATGTCGTGGATGGCCAAAGGGCACTCCGTGGAACTCGCGCCCGGCGAAGTGATTCGCCGGGCGCGAGTGCTCAGCGGCCGGTCTCAGGCCGATGTGGCTTCCGAGTTGGGTTACCACCAGTCGAAGATCAGTCGGCTGGAGAGCGGTAAGGGAACGCAGGACGTGGGTGTCCTACGGGCGGTTGCAGCTGTGCTCGGGATTCCTCCGGAGAACCTCGGGCTTGCCTCTTCCACCAGTACGGACAGCAGGACGGACGACATGCACCGGCGCAACTTCTTGGCCGCGAGCGTTGTTACGCTCGCGGCCCCGGCAGGACCGCCCCGCGCGGGGATGGAACTCGTCCGCGAACTTCTGCCCGGGCCGGTACTCTCCGATCGCCCACTGCAGTCGCCGACGGTACTTGCAGCCCGGCTGTCTCAGGCACGCAGGCACTTCTATTCCTGCCGGTACGCTGAACTCGAAGCGTCTCTGCCGCAGCTGATCGCCGACCTTCGGCACGCCCAGAGCGCGGAGCGAGGTGACGATCCGACTCTCTCCGGCATGCTTGCGACGGCTTATCAGACCGCTGTGAGTCTGTTGCTCAAACTCGGTGATCAGGGCAACGCCTGGCTCGCGGTCGGCAGGGCCATGGCTGAGGCTGAGCGGAGCTGTGATCCGGTGGTGATGGCTTCCAGTGTTCGCGTTCAGGTCCACGTTCTCGCGCGAGACCGGCACACCGCACCCGCTATTAGCCTCATTCATCACACCGCAGACCAACTCGGCGGTGGCTATGACCGGAGATCGCCTCAGTACCTTGCCGCATTCGGGCTCATGCTCCTGCGAGGCGTGACCGCAGCAAGTGCAGGTGGCGACCGGGCGACCGCAGCGGAACTTCTCGCCGAGGCCCGGACTGTCGCGTGCCACGTTGCCCTCGACGGCCCGGATTCCTGGGCGAACTTCAGCCCCACCAACGTGGCACTCCATGCAGTCAGCTCGGCCGTGGTTCTCGGCGACGCCGGCGCGGCTTTGGAAGCTGCTCAACCTCTGATGCGGCGCCGCATCCCTGTTCCTGAGCGGCGGGCCGCACTCTGGGTGGATGCTGCACGGGCCTACAGTCAACAAGGCAGACTGGGTGAGGGATACCAAGCACTCAGGATTGCGGAGAGCTGTGCTTCTGAGGACATTCGCCGACGTCCCAGTGTGCTGGAACTGGTCGGTGACATGGCCGCGCGGGACCGACGCGGTAGAGTCCCGGAACTCTGCCGTTTCTGCCATCAGTTGGGAGTTCGGATTTGACTGAGAACCATGAGCCTTTTCTCTATGTCATCGTCTGCGCTTCGGGAATAGCCGACGGTGTGGGCGAACTGATCTCCGCAGCCCATGTCGAGGGCTGGAAGGTCGGCGTGATTGCCACCCCCAGCGCTCTCGGCTTCATAGACCAGGAAGCAATCGAGGCCCAGACCGGCTTTCCGATCCGCTCCGCCTGGCGCACGCCGAGCGTCCCGCAACCCTTGCCCCCGGCAGATGCCGTCGCCGTCGCTCCCGCGACGTTCAACACTGTCAACAAGTGGGCCGCCGGCATCTCCGACACGCTTGCGCTCGGCATCCTCTGTGAGGCGTACGGGCTCGGCATCCCGGTTGCCGTCCAGCCCTACGTCAACTCCGCCCAGGCTGCCCACCCGGCCTATTCGGAGAGCCTGGCCCGACTGCGCTCGATGGATGTATTGATCGGCGACTACGTGCCCCACAAGCCCAAGTCCGGCGGAGGACGCGACAAGTACAACTGGACCCACGTCCTCGACCTGCTCCGTCCTACCCTCAGCAGCCTTTCCGAGCGGACCACGTGACGAGCGATACCGCGAAGCGAGATCCACAGGAGGTAGGGATGCCGCCGCTCCACTCGGAGTCCGTCGCGGGGGTGGTGGTGCGCGAGGACGGTCGGGTGTTGGCCATCCGTCGGTCTGACAACGGGACTTGGGAGCCGCCGGGCGGGGTACTGGAGCTGGACGAGACCGTCGAGGACGGTGTGCGACGGGAAGTCTACGAGGAGACCGGGATCAAGGTCGGCGTGAACGGCTGACTGGCGTCTACAAAAACATGAGCCGGGGGATCGTCGCCCTCGTCTTCCGCTGCCGTCCGGAGAGCGGGGCGGAGCGGCTCTCGGACGAATCGGTCGAAATCGTCTGGCTCGCACCGGCCGAGGTTTCGGACCGCATGGCCGAGGTCTATGCCGTACGCATCCTGGACGCGCTCCGGGACGATACGGCACCAAGCATCCGAACCCACGACGGCCGACACCTGCTGTGACGGCGAAGGCCCCCCATCCGGTCGGGGCCTTCAACTGCCAACACGCTTTCCAACTGTTCGTCTGGCTGTCCGGGGACGGCCGCAGACGTCCTGAGGCAATCCTCCCTCGTAACCAAGGGCCGACGGACCCGAGTGCCGCCCGGGTATGAGCCCGGGCGGCGTTGGTCTCTCGGTGTGTCGGTGCTAAGGGACGAGCAGTAGTTTGCCCGTGGTGGTGCGACTCTCCAGTAGCCGGTGCGCATCGGCGGCCCGCTCCAGCGGCAGGGCCTCATGGATGGACGGCCTTATCACCCCGTCGGCCAGGTAGCCGAATACCGCGGCCGCGTTCTCGCGCAGTGCTGCGGTGTCGGGAACGTGGTCCTTCATCGTCGGCCGGGTGAGGAAGAGCGAGCCACCGCCGCGCAGCAGCTCGATGTCGAGCGGCGGTACCGCGCCACTGGACAGCCCGCAGATGGCCAGGGTGCCTCGGCGGCGGAGGCTGCGGAGGCTCTGGAGGTGGGTGGCGGCGCCCACGGAGTCGTAGACGACGTGTGCACCGGCGCCGTCGGTGATCCGGCGCACCTCCTTGTCGAAGTCCTCGTAGCCCGCCGTGTGGTGCGCTCCCGCCTCCAGGGCAGCCTTCGCCTTCAGCTCGCTGGACACCACGCCGATCACCGTCGCTCCCCGGTTGGCGGCCAGCTGGCACATCAGGCGGCCGAGGCCGCCCGCGGCCGCGAGCACCACGACCGTCTCCCCCGGCGCGATCGGGTGGGTGTCGTGGGTGAGGTAGTGGGCTGCCAGCCCCTGGAGCAGGACGGCGGCCGCGTCGTGCGACTCGACGCCGTCCGGGACGTGCACCAGCTTGTCGGCCGGCACGACCGCGAACTCGGCGTAGGCGCCGAGGTGGGTCGCGTAGGCGACCCGGGTGCCGGGCGGGAAGCCCTCGACTCCCTCGCCGACCGCCTCGACCGTGCCGGCGGCTTCCTGGCCCGGGACGAGCGGGTAGTCGGCGGCGTAGCTGCCGTTGCGGTAGTACACGTCGATGAAGTTCACGCCGATCGCGGCAGTGCGGACCAGCACCTCGCCCGGTCCCGGTTCGGGCTTCTCCGACCGGGTCGGCCGGAGTTCCTCGGCCGACCCGGGCTGGGAGACCTGGACGGTCTGCATGTGGTTGCTCACGACGGCACTCCGGGCGTCTCTCGGAAGATCCTGAGGAAGTAGTTGATGTCGTCGGTCAGCCCGCGCACCATGTCGCCGATGTCCGTACCGTCGGCGTGGATGCCGAGGCTGCGCTGGTTGCGCTGCCGGCTGTCGTCGGACAACGGCAGGCCTCCGGTGGACAGGTAGCGGATCGCGCCGTCCGGTGCACGCCGCGGGATGACCTCGGAGGAAGCGTAACGGCTGGCGCTGAACGGGATGTCGAGCCTGCCGTCCGCGAAGGCCGAGATGATCGCGGCGTACAGGTCGGGAGCCTCCAGCACCGGCTCGACGATCTCCGCGACCTCCTGCAGGATCCATTCCAACTCCTCGGCTGCCCGGTCCTCGTTGATGGAGAGGCAGCTCAGGAGCGGGGAGTTGGCGCGCGACGCGAGCAGGAGGCCGTCGATGTTGGCCCGGGTGTCGGGAATGCCGTACGCCTCCTGGTAGGTCTTGGTGATGAGCTTGGTGGCGCCGCCGAGCCGGGCGACCAGCGCGCCGTAGAGGATCAGGTCCTCCGCGCTGCTGCGCGCACGCGGGAACACGCCCATGAACTCGTGCAGCACCGGGTGGACCTCGACCTCGGCCGGCAGGTACCGCGCGGCGAGCGCGGGTATCGCCCGCAGGGCGGCCACGTCCTGTTCGACGTGGCCTCCCTGCGGGTAGGCGATCGAGATGCACCGGACGCCCTCGTTGGCCGCCGCCACCGCCTCCAGCACGCTGATGGCCAGGCTGATGGACGGTGGTATCAGGACGGCGGTCAGCGTCCCGAACAACTCGCGGTCGATGACCAGGTCACGACCCACCAGGTCGCCGCAGAGCGCGTCGACGTCCCGCCAGGCGGCCAGCGACTCGGAGAGCGGCACCGCCTTGGAGTACGGCAGGTTGTACGAGATCCCGCCGCCCTCGAAGGAGGTGATGCCCGAGGCCACCGCGGTCTGGAACAGCAACCGGGCGTCCGGGGAGCCGTGCCTGATTTCCAGTGGAGCGGACACCGCCTCGTTCAACTCCCGGCCCCGCTGCCAGCCGTGGGTGACCAGCGGGTAGCCGTTGAGGTCGGCCGGATTGCGCAGGAGCGCGGCCCGGGCGTTGCCGAACCTCTTGAGCCGAGTGTGGGAGTCGATGGTCAGCGTCAGGATGTCCGGTGCGGCATGCCGTTCGAGATCCCGCAGCAGCGTCGCCATCTGGGCGTGTGACCCGACTCCGCAGCGCGGCTGGAGTGCCACCCGCCCGGCCTGCCGGGCCTCGCGCAGTACTTCGGCGACGGTCGGCTTGCCGAGCTCGCGCACATAGGCTACGGAGTCGCTGAGCGGGGGGAGTTCCAGCGGCTCGAGCGGGACGGCATCGCCCGTCCCGGACGGGCCGTCACTGCTCGGGAGGCCGATGACCGACGTGTCGCTCATGATGCGGTGAGGGCGGGGACGACGTCCGCCGCGGCCCTGCGCTCACGCAGTTCGTCGAGAACCGCGGGGATCTGCTCGGGGTCGGACAGCACCACGTCGACGCCGAGCGCGTACAGGCGGGTGATGTCGTTGGAGTCCTTGTGGCTGCCGACCGAGAGGTTGCCGCCCACGATGACCGGGCAGTCGAGCAGTCCGTCCCGGCGGGCCTCGGGGAGGTCGTGCAGGTCCTCGAAGGCGTGCCCGTTGAGGCTGCCGATGATGACGGCCTCGGCCTCGGGGTGCTCCCGGTAGGCGGTGACGAACTCCGAAACCGGTGTGCAGGTACCAAGGTTGACCACATGGAAGCCACTGAAACGCAGGGCGTGGGCGATAAGGTGGTTGGCTACGGCATGGCTGTCACTGGCGGCCACGCCCAGGATGACGGTGCGGTTGGTGGTCATGAGAGGCCCTTGCCTGGACGATCGGGAGTCATCGGGAGTATCGGGAGTCAGTCGTCGAACGCGGCGAACAGCTCGCGCTTGCTCACGTCGCGGATGCGAGCCACGTCGAATTCCTCCCGGTCGGCGGCGGAGAGTGAATCGAAGACGCGGTTGATGGCCGGTATCAGGCCCCACTCGGCGGTGTAGGGCGGCCATCCCGGACTGCCCTTCTCCGCGTCCGCCTGGCGGGCGAAGATGTAGTTCGCCCATTCGGGGGTCGAGGGGTAGCGGTGGTGGAAGTCGTGGACGACCGTGTCGCCGGTGAGCACCAGGTACCGGGTCGGGGCGTGGACCAGCAGCATTCGGGCGCACCACTTCGACCACGCGCCGAGGCGCCGCAGGGGCGGCAGGCCGGGCGACGGCACGGCCTCGCCGATGAAGATGGCGTTGGTCAGGCTGCCGAAGTACTGCTTGCCCCGCTTCTCGGTGATACCGGGGGCCGGGAAGGTGTGCTTGACGCAGAGCCGCAGGGTGTTGCTGATCTGGAACAGCAGCACCAGCGGGACGAACCAGACCACCAGCAGCGCCGGCCAGGTGCCCGTCAGGACGGTGGCCGTGATGGCACCGAGGTAGACGACGGTGGCCGTCGCCTTCTCCGCCGAGGCGGAGTCGTGCCAGAACGAGCGCGCACGGGCCACGGCGAACGTCACGTGGAACCAGGGGTTGACCAGCTTGCCCAGGAGCCTGCGCCACATCTGGCGGCGCGTCATCCCCGGGTGGACGTCGAGGCTGATCAGCATGGCCTGCACGGTGGGGTCGCGCAGGGTCATGTGGTGTGCCGCGTGGTGGTCGCTGACGTGCTCGCGGCTGTACCGCGCGAAGTTCTGGATGACCAGAACGCTCGATATCCCGATGCCGATCGCGGTGTCGAGTCGGCGCCGGCGGAACATGTTCCGGTGTGAGCACTGGTGGTAGATCATCATGCGCAGGTTCCGCATGCCGTGCAGGCTCATGGCCCACCCGGGTACGAGCAGCAGCAGCCAGGCGCCGGACAGCCACCACGCGGCCACGCTGACCGCGGTTCCGACGACCATGGAGGAGACGGCCGTCAGCAGGTGGAAGCCGGGTGTCCACCAGCGCAGGGGCTGCTGCCCGGCCAGCGGCTGGCCGGTGAAGATGGTCAGTAGGTACTGGGTGGACCGGGGCAGCACCCGCATGGATTCGCGGGGAGCAGACTGCTCCGCAAGGCCGGCCCCGAGAACATGGTCCCGCGCGCCGAGCTCGATGGTGGCCACGAGGACTCCTTCCCTGGTCGGAGAGTGATGGAGGGAGCGCTGACTGGGGGCGGACCGGCCTCGAGTCAGGAACCTGTGGTCAGGCGTTTCCTGCTCGGTGGCGTGCCGGCCCGGGCGCTCGATCCGAAATCTTCACAGCTTTCTGCTGTTCATGTCAATGATCTTTCACACTCGTTGTCACGTGTTGTCGAATTGTTTACAGGGCGCGCTGTCATTTCGGCCGACGGGGCCCGCGCGCAGATGTGACAACACGTCAGTCGTACGAGTGCCGACGGGACAGCGCCAGGTGCCCGAGGCCGGCCAGCAGGGCCAGCGCCATCACGGTGCCCCACAGGACGGTGGAGCCGAACGCGGCCAGTCCCCAGCCGCCCAGGGGCGCGCCGACCGCGAGGCCAAGGTTCCAGACGAAGTAGTAGGAGCCCTGGTACGTGCCCTGGCGCTCGGTGTCGGAGTGCGAGGCGATGAAGGCGGCGCTCATCGGCGCGAGGACGACCTCCCCGCAGGTCCAGATCGCCACCGCGACGAGGTAGCCGGGGACCTGGTGGAACACTCCGTGCAGCCCGAAGCCGGTGCCGAGCAGCACGGCGGCGAGGAGGAACGCCGTCCGCATCCGCAGCCGGGCGGCGAACACCGAGACCAGCGGCTGGAGCGCGACCACCAGGAGGCCGTTGAGCCCGAGGATCAGGCCGATCGTCCGCCCGTCGACGTCGTGGAGCGACATGTCCATCGGGAGCGCCGACTGCCACTGGTAGTACACGAGCGCCAGGATGAACGCCAGGCCCAGGAACGGCCCGATCAGGACGGTGCTGAACGGTGCGAACACGGTCCTGACGAGGCCCGGGACGTCCACCCGCCCCTGGGAACCGTCCGCCGCCGGGGGCGGGTCATCGGGCAGTCGCCAGGCGATCAGCAGGTAGCCGGCCGACCCTGCCGCACTCAGCGCGAAGATCGACTGCGGGTCGATCGACGTCGTCCAGCCGGAGATCACCGGGGCGAACGACGAGCCGATGTTGGTGGCCCAGTACAGCAGCCCGTAGGCGCGCGGCAGCCGCTCGCCGTCGACGTTCCGGGCGATCAGTGCCGCGCCCGCGGGGCGGTGGAT
Organism: Kitasatospora sp. NPDC056531; assembly: GCF_042794375.1. Classification (NCBI taxonomy): domain Bacteria; kingdom Bacillati; phylum Actinomycetota; class Actinomycetes; order Kitasatosporales; family Streptomycetaceae; genus Kitasatospora; species Kitasatospora sp. NPDC056531. The sequence continues at coordinate 44,357 of NZ_JBHTTU010000012.1, forward strand.
CGTCGACAGGGCTCCGAGCACCACCACGAGCGGCACCAGGAGCGCCAGGCTGTCGAAGAGCAGCAGGGCGAGGGCGGCCAGGCAGGCCGCGAGCTGCGAGCCGAGGATCGTCCGGCGGGAGCCGACCCGGTCGGACACCGCGCCGCCGATCAGCGCGCCGACCACCGAGCCGCCGCCCTGTGCGGCGATCACCGTGCCCGCCTGGGCCGGCGTGGTCAGGTGGCTGTGCACCAGGTAGAGGGTCAGGAACGAGGCCTGCAGGTAGCCGAGCCGGTTCACCACGGTGCCCGACCAGAGCAGCCAGAAGCTCCTCGGGAGCCGTCGGGACGGTGCAGCTCCAGTCCCCAGGGGAGAATTTACAAGGCTTGTCATGAAGGCGCATCATGCTGTAAGTAATCTGTGAAGTCCAGTGATGTGTGAGGCTGTCGTCGTCGATGTGTCGCATGCCGCACACCAGTTGAGGAGTGTTCTATGCGTCAAGTCCGGTATGTCGATGGCGGATTCTCCGACGAGGGGACCGGGCACGTGGTGGTCGTCCATCGGTGGCAGGACCAGTACGCGCATTACACGACCTACCTCGACCACGGGGCCAGGCCGGTCACCTACGTGACCACCGAGGTCGGCGCCGAGTCCGTGCCGGCCGAGGCCGCCGAGGTGGTCATCCTGGCCGAGACCTCCCCGGAGGCCATCCGCGAGGCGGTCGCCTCGCTCGCGGACAAGTACGGCACGCCCGCGGCCATCGTGGCCCTCAAAGAGGGCGACCTGCCGGTCGTCGCCCAGCTGCGGGAGGACTACGACACCGCCGGTCGCCGCCCCGCCGAACTCGCCCGGTTCCTCGACAAGTACGTCATGGCCGAGGCGGTTGCGGAGCTGGGCGACCTGGCGATGCCGGCGCACCGGCTGGCCTCGTCGGTTGACGACGTGCTGGAGTTCGCCGGGAACGTGGGCTGGCCGGTCATCGCCAAGCCGCTCCGGGGCAGCGCCAGCCACGGCGTACGGAAGCTGGAGAACGCCGCCGAGGCCACGGAGTTGGACCTCACCCGGCCCATGATCGTGCAGAGCTTCCTGCCGCACCCGGTCATCCACGTGGACGGCCTGTGCACCGGCACCGGCCTCGGTCCGTGGCGCGCGTCCGGCTACGTCAGCACGTGCCTGTCGTTCACCACCGGCACGCCGCTCGGCTCGGTCGAGATCGACGATCCCAAGGCGCTGGCGGCCATCGAGGCCTTCCTCACGCGGCTGATGCCCGGCCTGTGCGACGAGCCGTGGGTCTTCCACCTGGAGCTCTTCCTGCACCAGGACGAGGACGGGAACTGGAACTGCGCCTTCCTCGAGGTCGGTTCGCGGGTCGGCGGCGGCGACATCCCGTGGATCTGGCGCGAGGTGCACGGCATCGACCTGATGTGGGCCGAGGTCGCCCTGCAGCTCGGGAACATCCCGGTCCTGCCCGAGCTGGCTGACCATCAGGAGAACGGCGGCGTCGGCGGCTTCCTGATGATGCCGCTGACCGTGGAGCGTCCGTGCCGGGTCGTGGAGTCGAGCTCCATGGTGGGGCCGGAGGGCCCGTACGCCGAGAAGGTCGTTGCGCCCGGGGGTGTCATCCCGGCCGCGGACGCCTACTACGAGCACGTCGGCGGCCGGTTCCGCTTCCGTGGTGAAACGAGTGCGGAGGTCGAGGCAGCGGTCCACCGGACCATCGAGGGCTTCCGGCTGGTCTGTGAGCCGCTGGTGCCGGTGAGCTGACCGGACGCCGTCCAGCCGGCCCCGGTCGCCCAGTCGACCGGGGCCGCTGTCATTCGGCCGGCCGGGCCCCGGTCGCCGCGGCCGGTCGGGGCCCCGGTGCGGTGTCCACGCGAAGGGCCGCCAGGACCTCCTCGCAGCGCGACACGGCCGACCTGGTGTCGGGGCCACGTCCGATGACGTGGCCGTTGACCCGGTCCAGGGACGACCGCAGCTGCGGGACCGTTGCCCCGACGGCCAGGGGGAAGTGCAGCGTCGTGTCGGGGACGCCCCGGGCCGCGTCGAGCCCTGCGATGCCGCTGACCACTCCTGGCTCGGGGACGATGAAGCGGACCGCCGCGCCACCAGTGGCCTCGGGGGCGTGCTCCGGCAGGGCCTCGAGACCCAGCGGAACGGTCAACGCCCAGCGGACCAGGTCGACGCCGTGGGCGAGCCTGACCACGGTCGCGAGGTTCCCGCCCCCGATCCGGTCGTGCGACTCCACGATCCGCGGCCCGTCCGCGGTGAGGATGATCTCGGTGTGGGCGGGCCCCTCACTCAGGCCCACGGCGGTGAGGAACCGCACGGCCGCCCCGGCTGCGGCCTCGTGTTCCGGCCGGCTGATGCGTGCCGGGACGTAGTGCCCGATCTCGACGAATCCGGGGCCGAGCTCCTTCTCGGTGATGGCCAGGACCAGGTGCCGCCCGCGGTGGGACACGGTTTCCACGCTGATCTCGCGGCCCACGAGGAATTCCTCGGCGAGGCGGGGCCCCGCGCACGCCGCGCCGTCGTGCTGCCAGTAGCCTCGCTCGGCCTCGTCGGAAGCGATCTCGCAGACGCCCAGGCTCCCGGCCCCCCGGGGCGGCTTCACGACGATCCGGCCGCCCACCGACGCACGGAAGTCCCGGCACTCGGCAAGGCTCGACACGATCCGGAAGCGCACCGGGCTCAGCCCTGCGGCCGCCATCAGCACGCGCATGGCGTGCTTGTCCTTGAGCGCCCTGGAGACCTGCGGCAGGTTGCCCGGCAGCCCCAGCAGGTGGTTGAGCTCGGTGGCGAGGACGAGGCACGGCTCGGTGAGCGACAGGACCCGATCGAAGGGTCTTCGGCGATGGAGACCTGCCACGGCCGCCGTCACGGCCGCGACGTCGTCGAGATCCGCCTCCACCACTTGCTCGCACAACTGACGCGCTCGCGGCGTGACCAGGCCGGGATGCTGCAGCAGGACGACGGTCACTCCCGCTTCGGCTGCTGCCTCCAGGACCGCTTCGGTTCCGCCCAGTACCGCCACCCGCCGCATGTCCCACATCCCTTTCGGACCCGTCATCACCGTCGGTCGGGGCACCGCCACCCCGCGCCGTTCAGGCAGAGCATGGCACACCATGATCACAACGGTTCGGGGCCCACCGGGCTACTGCGGAACGGACTCCCGCCAGACGGCGAGCGCCCGCTGGTAGGCACCCGCCCGCTCGAAGTCGTCCGCCGCGGCGCGGTAGTCGGCGGCGGCGGCGTCGGCCTCGCCCAGGCTCCGGTGCGCGCGGGCCAGGACCAGGTGCGCTCGGCCGAGGTCCCACCCCGAGGCGTCCGACGTCCGCTCCAGGGCTTCCGAGACCTTGCGGACGGCCTCCTGCGGATGCTCCCGAAGGAGGTCGAGAGCTGCCGCGTTGGTGGACACCTCCAGCCGGTCGGCCGCCGTGCCGACGAGCGTGAGCGCGTGCGTCGCCTCGTCCAACAGGTCGGAGAGCCGGGCCACGTCGGGCTCCGGGTGGGTATCCAGAGCGACCGTGACGGCGGACTTGCGCAGTCGGCCCCAGAGCCGGACATCGGCCTCGACGCTCAACTCCCGCAGCGCCAGGTCCTGATGAACCCGGCCACGGGTGTGGTCGCCACCGCGCATCAGGGCGTGGGCGATCGCGGACTGGCCCATGGCCCGGGCTTCGGGGGTCTGGACGTTGTCCACGATCCCGGCAAGCTCCTCGGCCAGCGGCTGGGCCTGTTCGACCTCGCCCAATTCGCAGAGCGCGGCGATGAGTTGGGTGAGAGCGCGAGCATGCAGCGTGTCGGCCGCGCCACCGGAGGAGACGGCGGTGTGCTCCTGGAGGGCGCTGCGGGCGTACTGCATGGCCTGGCGCAGGGCGCCGTACTCGCGCTCCGCGTGGGCGAGCATGACGTACGCCAGGGCCTTCACCAGGGGCGTGTCCTGGCTCGCGGGATCGTTGATGAGATCCAGCAGCTCCACGCGTGCGTCCCGGTGCGCGGTCGAGTGCAGGAGCTGGGCGAGCTCCCACTTCGCCTGCCAGCCCACGGCGGGGGGAGTGTCCGGGGCGGCGAGGACTTCCCGCAGCCCGGCCTCCGCCAGCCGGTCCTCACCGACGGCTGCCATGGTCAGGCTGTTGACGATGCGCCGCACCACGTCCGTCGACTCGGTGCTGGGTTCCGGCCGGATTTCCGCCAGGAAGTACTCGGGGTCCACCTTCAGCTGGGCGCTGAGCGCCTGGACCGCGCCGCGGGTCGGATGGCGCTGCCCCGACTCCAGGAGCGAGATGTAGCTCATCGACAGCCCGGGACACGCCAGATCCCGCTGGGTCATGCCCAGCGCGACACGCCGGCTCTTCACCAGCCCGCCGAACTCCGGCTGCGGGATCAGTTCCCTGTCGGGGCCGACCGGGGGCTGCCGAACGAGCCGGGGAGCTTTATGCGATTCCACGGTTCCTCGTCATCGGTGATAGCGCACAGGTTTCCGGCCTGCCCGGCTCCCGTCGGATCGCTCGGCGACGTGCCAGGGCGGTGCCTGCCCGCGCGGCCGAGTAGCGGCGTTCGGCGGGGCCGGGGGTCGTCGATCGTATCGACAGACTGATGTGGCCAGCTTTACTGAAAGATTGCAACCTTGTGGACGGATTTGTCAAGTCCGAGGTTATGTCATTCACACCCGGCCGAGCTCGCCGATGTACGGGTGCCGGTGAGTGCCGTTCGACCGGGGACATACTACGTCGGCATGCGTTCCACAACGAGGCTGTCGCCCAAGCCAGTTGGTGGCTCTCCGTCAGTGGCGGTGACTGACTGAATTCGCACGCCGAGCGGTATGGAATGCTCAGCGGTGCTGTGATCATTGCGCCAACCGAGAGACAGGTCAGCCACATGCCGATCCGCGGTGTCCTCTTCGATGTCGACAACACGCTGTTCGACTACACGGCATCCGCGGAGAGCGGCGTGGTCGCACACCTGGCGGAGCAGCGGCTGCTGGACCTGTTCCCTTCACCCGCGCGAGCGCTCGCGCTCTGGCGGCAGATCATGGACGAGGAGGTCGCCCGCTTCACGGCAGGCGAACTCACCTTCGCCGAGCAGCGGCGCACGCGGACCCGGCGGTTCCTCGCCCACGTCGGCAGCCTTCCTCCCTGCGGTCTGTCCGATGATGACGCGTCCGCCTGGTTCGCCGGTTACGAAGCCCACCGCAATGCCGCCTGGGCCGAGTTCCCGGACGCGGAACCCGTACTCAAGGCCCTCGCTCCCACCTACCGTCTCGGCGTGGTCTCGAACTCGTCCGTCGGCCACCAGCGCCGCAAGCTCGACGCCATCGGCCTGCTCCACTATTTCGGCGACGTCCTCGTCTGCTCGGACCAACACGGAGAAGCCAAGCCCGCGAGGAGCATCTTCCACGCAGGTTGCACGCTGCTCGGTCTGGCGCCGGACGAGGTTGCCTACGTCGGCGACATGTACGCGATCGACGCCGTCGGTGCACGTGACGCCGGGCTGCACTCCTACTGGCTCGACCGCACCGGCGCCGGCGCGAACGGAGAGGCCGGCGAGGGCATCCAGGTGATCCGCTCCCTGCACGAGCTCCCGCCCGCGCTCGGCAGCTGACCCCGACGGCTCGTCCGGTCCGCCGGGCTTCGTCTGCGCGGCATTCGTCTGCGCAGCAGAGGCTGCCCGGGGACGGCCCGGTCCTCGGCCTCGGCGGGACGTTTGCTGATCGTGATCATCGGGTCGGCGAACCGGGGCTGGCGACGGTTGGCCTGCCGCTGGGGCTTGCGGCGGGTGCGTCCGCTCCGCATGGCGCCGGCCAGCTCGCGCCGCAACTGCCCTCGGCCCTGGACGTAGAGCGCCTGGTAGACGGTTTCGGGAACCACGTGCATCTCCGGCCGGTCGGGGAACTGTGCCCGCAGAGCGTGGCATACCTGCTCCGGGTTCCACCGCTCGTCCAGCATCGCCTGGACGGCGTCCCGCAGCTCCGGGTTCGAGGGGATCTTGCGGGGCTTGGGCCGGGGCCGGCGGGCGTCGGCGCGGGCCTGGCCCGCGTGCGGCCGGTAGTGCCACCGGTCGCGGCTGCCGGCGGTGCGGTTTCGGCGGATCTCCCGGCTGACCGTCGACGGACTGCGGCCCAGCTCGGCCGCGATCTCGCGGATGGAGGCCTGCTCCCGCAGCCGGTCAGCGATGTGGATCCGTTCGTCCTCGCCGAGGTACCTCGAACGCCCGCAAGGTGGCGCCACCGCGGCGAGCGGTGGCGCCGCCTTGTTCCTGCCGGACGAATTGCGCCCGTAGAGCCAACGCCTGCCGGTCCGGTCGTTGATTCCGAGGATCCGGCACGCTTCGGCGTTGGTGTAGCCCTGCTGCATGAGCCGGGAGTATGCCTCCCGCTCCCGGCTCAGCTTCACAGGCCCCTGAGCCGTCCGGTCCCCGCGGATCTCGAAGTCCAATGCACCCCCCTGAACTGGGATGTTGCAACGACTCCTAGAACCCAAGCGAGGATGGGGGGCCTTCGCCGAGGGTCAGACGGTGGCAGCCTGCGGGGTCTGCGTGGGCAGCTGCTCGGGGGCCGCTTCGACCTCGCGTACGCGCAGGGCGAGGGGGATGCGCAGGGCGGCGATCCACGTCAGGGTGGCGCCGAGCATGTGGAGGCCGACCATCAGCTCGGGGGCGTCGGTGAAGTACTGGATGAAGCCGAGTACGCCCTGGAGCAGCAGGACCGCGAGCAGTTCCTTGGCGCGGGCCTTGGCCGGCTGCGGAGCCTTCACCGCGGCGAAGACGAAGATCATCGCGATGGTCAGGCCGACCGAAATGAACGCGAAGTCGGCGTGGAACTGCGCCAGGCGGTCGTAGTCGATCGGGATGCGCGGGACGATCTTGTTGTCCTGAGGCGTGCCCGGGTGGTGGCCGGCGCCGGTAACCAGGGTGCCGGCCGCGACCAGCAGGCCGACCACGGTGACCAGGATGTACGAGAGCTGGTGGATAGGGCGGGCCACCGACAACTTCGCCGGGCCGTCGCCTTCCTTGCTGCGCTCCCACATCAGCAGTGCGACCCAGACCAGGGCCATCGCGGCGATCATGTGCAGTGCGACGGTGTACGGGTTGAGGCCGGTCAGCACGGTGATGCCGCCGAGCACCGCATTGCTCATCACCAGCCAGAACTGTGCCCAGCCGAGCTTGGTCAGGCCGCGCCGCCACGGCCGGTGGCAGCGGGCGGCGAGGATCGCCCAGCCGACCGCAGCACTCAGCACGTAGGTGAGCATCCGGTTGGTGAACTCGACGATGCCGTGGAAGCCCATCTCGGGGGTGGGCGTGAGGCTGTCGCCGGTGCAGCGGGGCCAGGTCGTACAGCCGAGGCCGGAGGCGGTGAGGCGGACGGCGCCGCCGGTGACGACGATCACCACGCTCATCACCAGCGCGGCGAACGTGGCGCGCCGGACCATGGCGGCGGACGGCTGCCAGCGGTCGGCGAGCAGGGAGAAGGGGGTACGCACGCGGTCAATCGTAGGTGCCCTTACAGGCGATCTTGGCGCGGGGCGCGGGTGTGGTGGCCGGGGCGAAAAGCGGACTGTTCGGGCAAGGCGGTCAGGCCTGAGCGGCCGAATCGACCCGAAAAGCCCGAATGTTCGTCGACTGATTGCCGAGGCGCCCTCGGTGATTGAACCCGATCACCGAGGGCGCCGTTCTGTCGGGAAGGTGACGAAGTTCATTCAAGTTTGCCGAATCCGCGTTCTGCGAGGTGGCGGGTGTGATGGGCTGGTCAAGCACATCCGGGAACGGGCCGACAGACGAAATCCGGTCGTGCGGCGGGGTGTGGCGAGGTGCGGGAGTGCCGGTAGAGTCCGCCGGACATCCGTAGCGGGCCACCGCGATCCACTTCAACACGCCTGCTGCGCAAGACCGTTCGGAGGGGAACAGCGTAATGGCGCGACAGCAGCGGCACATTCGGATCGGTGCGACGGCACTCGCCGGCACGGCGGCGGCCGGTTTTCTCCTGCCCCTGGCGTTGGCCACCAATGCCTCGGCGCACGTACCGACCTGGTCGGTGACCTGCGACAAGGTCGTGATCGATCTGATCAACTACAGCCCCAAGCCTGACGTGAAGAACACCGTCAGCCTCACCATCGACGGCGAGAAGGTCCTGGACGCCAAGACCTTCCCCGCGGAGTACCACGGCACCTTCCCGGTGAAGGACCACACGGCCCCGATCAAGGCGAACCTGGTGGTCTCCACCACGGAGAACCCGAACGAGAAGGGCTGGAACATCAACGAGACCAAGACCATCGAGCCGTGCCACACGCCGACTCCGACCCCCACTCCCACCCAGACCCCCACCCAGACCCCCACCCCCACGCCGACGCCCACCCAGACGCCGACCCCGGCCCCGACGCCGAGCACCACCCCGTCGGGCACCTCCTCGGCCACCCCGACCCCGTCGGTCACCCCCACCCCGAGCAAGACCCCGGCCGCCCCGGCGCCCGCCACCAGTGCCCCCGCGCTCGCCCAGACCGGTAGCAGCGATGCCACCCCGCTGATCGCGGCGGTCGGCGGCGGCGTGCTGCTGGTCGGCGGCGCGCTCGTGCTGCTCGCCCGCAAGCGCCGCGGCGGCAGCCAGGGCTGACGCACCGTCGGCTGAAAGCGCCAACGCCCCCCGACCTCACGTGGCCGGGGGGCGTTGTGCGTTGGCTGGCGCGGGCTATTCCCAGCGGAAGAACCTGGCGGCCGCGGCCAGACCGAGGACGGCCCAGCCGGCCAGGATGCCGAGGTCCGACCAGGGCACCCCGGCGCCGTGCTGGAGCACCGACCGCAGGCCGTCCGAGAGTGCCGAGATCGGCAGCAGTTCCAGCACCGACTGCACGGCCGAGGGGAACCTGCTGAGCGGCACGATCACCCCGCCGGCCAGCAGCAGCAGGATGAACACCAAGTTGGCGCCGGCCAGCGTGGCCTCGGCCTTCAAGGTGCCGGCCATCAGTAGGCCGAGCCCGGAGAAGGCGGCGGTGCCGAGGACCAGCAGAGCGGCGACGGCCAAGGGGTTGCCCTGCGGGGACCAGCCGAGCGCCAGCGCGATCACCGACAGCAGGGCGACCTGCAGCGCCTCGGTGACCAGCACACAGCCGGTCTTGGCGGTCAGCAGCGTCCAGCGCGGCAGCGGGCTGGCGCCGAGCCGCTTGAGCACGCCGTAGCGGCGCTCGAAGCCGGTCGCGATGGCCTGCCCGGTGAAGGCGGTGGACATCACGGCGAGCGCGAGCAGGCCGGGCGCCAGGAAGTCGACCCGCTTGCCGGGGCCCTCCACCGCGACGATGTCCACGGCGGAGAACAGCACCAGCAGCACGGTCGGGATGACCACGGTGAGCAGCAGCTGCTCGCCGTTGCGCAGCAGCATCCTGGTCTCGAAGGCGGTCTGGGCCAGCAGCATCCGGCCGACCGGGGCCGCCCCCGGCTTCGGGGAGTAGTCGGTCGTCACGAGCGGAGCTCCCGTCCGGTCAGGTCGAGGAAGACGTCTTCGAGGCTGCGGCGCTGCACGGACAGCCGCTCGGGCAGGACGCCGGAGGCCGCGCACCAGCCGGTGACGGTGGCGACCAGCTTCGGGTCCACCGGCGCCTCGACGCGGTAGCTGCCGGGGGCGGTCTCGACGGCGGTGGCGCCCGCGGGCAGCTCCTTGAGCAGCGGGCCGAGGTCGAGTCCGGGCGGGCCGTCGAAGCGCAGGGCGTTCTCGGCGCCGCCGCGGCACAGCTCCTCGGTCGTGCCGTCGGCGATCACCTTGCCGCGGTCGACGATGGCGACGCGGTCGGCGAGCTGCTCGGCCTCGTCCATGTGGTGGGTGGTGACCACCACGGTGACGCCGTCCCGGCGCAGGTCGCGAACCAGCTCCCAGGTGGCGCGGCGGGCCTGCGGGTCGAGGCCGGCCGTGGGCTCGTCCAGGAAGACCAGCTCGGGGCGGCCGACCACGGCCATCGCCAGGGCGAGCCGCTGCTGCTGGCCGCCGGAGAGCCGGCGGTAGGTGGTGCGGCCGCAGGAGCCGAGGCCGAGGCGTTCGACCAGGGCGTCCACGTCCAGCGGGTGGGCGTGCAGCTTGGCGGTGTGCCGCAGCATCTCGACGGCGCGGGCGCCCGCGTACACGCCGCCGGACTGCAGCATGACGCCGATCCGGGGACGCAGCTGGGCGTTCTGGCCGACCGGGTCGAGGCCGAGGACGCGGACGGTGCCGGCGTCGGGGCGGCGGTAGCCCTCGCAGGTCTCGATGGTGGTGGTCTTGCCGGCGCCGTTGGGGCCGAGGACGGCGGTGATCGCGCCGGTCGCGATGGTGAGGTCGAGACCGTCCACGGCCGACTTGTCGCCGTAGCGCTTGACCAGCCCGGCGATCTGGACCGCGGGTTCGGAGTGCATACCGGCGAGTCTAAGAGGGGCGAACACGCAGGCCGGACATCGCCCTCAGTGATCGTTTACGCAGGCCAGGTAAGCCTTACCTGCGTGATAGATGACACCAGTGAGGCCTGGATCACGGCTTGTCCCGGCGCGAGTAATTACGCAACACTGGTGTTGTGAAAAACATGCGCGAGCACGACACGCAGCGGGAGGCCGAGTCGGCCCCCGACTGCGACGTGCCCGTGACGGCGGCCGAGGTGCTGCTGGAGGGCCACCGCGCCACCCGTGACCGGGTCGCCCGCTCGATCCTGGACCACGGCCCCTCCTCCGCCGCCGACCTGGCGAACCGGCTCGGCCTCACCGCCGCGGCCGTCCGCCGCCACCTCGACGGGCTGGCCGCCACCGGCCTGGTCGAGTCCCGCGAACAGCGGGTCTACGGCAGCCGGGGCCGCGGCCGTCCGGCCAAGGTCTTCGCCCTCACCGACGCCGGCCGGGACGCCTTCTACCAGGCCTACGACCAGCTCGCGGCCGACGCGCTGCGCTGGATCTCGGACGCGGTCGGCGGCGGCAAGGCGGGCGAGGAGGCGGTCGCCGCCTTCGCCCGCGCCCGGTTCGGCAAGCAGGGCGAGAAGTACCAGGAGACCCTGGCCCGGGCCGAGGCGCAGGAACGCCCGGAGGCCCTCGCCCAGGCGCTGAGCGCGGACGGGTACGCTGCCACGGTGCGGCGTGTCCCGTCGGCCGTGGCCAAGGCCCCGGCGGGCGCCCAGCTCTGCCAGCACCACTGCCCGGTCGCGCACATCGCCGAGCAGTTCCCGCAGCTCTGCGAGGCGGAGACCGAGGTCTTCTCCCAGCTCCTGGGCACCCATGTGCAACGGCTGGCCACCATCGCCCACGGCGACGGGGTCTGCACCACCTATGTGCCGGCACCCGGTGCCGCATCGTCGCCTGCCCAGCCCCCGGCGGGCCGCGGCTCCGATGCAGTGCCGACTGCCGGTACGTCCACCGAAGATTCAGCGTCCGCGCGTTAGGAAGCTCGCATGACTGACACCGTTTCGCACCCCGAGCTCGAGGGCCTGGGCAATTACGAGTACGGCTGGGCCGACCCGGACACCGCCGGTGCCGCGGCCAAGCGCGGGCTCAGCGAGGAGGTCGTCCGCGACATCTCCGCGAAGAAGAACGAGTCCGAGTGGATGCTGAACCTGCGGCTCAAGGGCCTGAAGCTGTTCGGCAAGAAGCCCATGCCGACCTGGGGCTCCGACCTCTCCGGCATCGACTTCGACAACATCAAGTACTTCGTCCGCTCCACCGAGAAGCAGGCCGAGTCCTGGGAGGACCTGCCCGCGGACATCAAGGCCACCTACGACAAGCTCGGCATCCCGGAGGCGGAGAAGCAGCGCCTGGTCGCCGGTGTCGCCGCCCAGTACGAGTCGGAGGTCGTCTACCACCAGATCCGCGAGGACCTGGAGGAGCAGGGCGTCATCTTCCTGGACACCGACACCGCGCTGCGCGAGCACCCGGAGCTGTTCAAGGAGTACTTCGGCACCGTCATCCCGGCCGGCGACAACAAGTTCGCCGCGCTGAACACGGCCGTGTGGTCCGGCGGCTCGTTCATCTACGTGCCGAAGGGCGTGCACGTCGACATCCCGCTGCAGGCCTACTTCCGGATCAACACCGAGAACATGGGCCAGTTCGAGCGGACGCTGATCATCGTCGACGAGGACGCCTACGTCCACTATGTCGAGGGCTGCACCGCGCCGATCTACTCCTCCGACTCGCTGCACTCGGCGGTTGTGGAGATCATCGTCAAGAAGGGCGGCCGCTGCCGCTACACGACCATCCAGAACTGGTCGAACAACGTCTACAACCTGGTCACCAAGCGCGCCGTGGCGTACGAGGGCGCGACCATGGAGTGGGTCGACGGCAACATCGGCTCCAAGGTCACCATGAAGTACCCGGCCGTCTACCTGATGGGCGAGCACGCCAACGGCGAGACCCTGTCGATCGCCTTCGCGGGCGAGGGCCAGCACCAGGACGCCGGCGCCAAGATGGTCCACATGGCGCCGAACACCTCCTCGCACATCGTCTCCAAGTCGGTGGCGCGCGGCGGCGGCCGGACCTCCTACCGCGGTCTGATCGAGATCGGCGAGGGCTCGCACGGCGCCAAGTCCAACGTGCTGTGCGACGCGCTGCTGGTCGACACCATCTCCCGCTCGGACACCTACCCGTACGTGGACGTCCGCGAGGACGACGTGTCCATGGGCCACGAGGCGACCGTCTCCAAGGTCAGCGAGGACCAGCTGTTCTACCTGATGAGCCGCGGTCTCACCGAGACCGAGGCGATGGCGATGATCGTCCGCGGCTTCGTCGAGCCGATCGCGCGTGAGCTGCCGATGGAGTACGCGCTGGAGCTCAACCGGCTGATCGAGCTGCAGATGGAGGGCGCCGTCGGCTGACGTCCAGCCGCACGCGACCCCGTCCGACTTTTGAGGAAGAGAGCACAACGAACAGCCATGGCTGAGGTTCAGAACACCACCGGCTCCACCACCGCCGGTTCGATCGAGGTCGGCACCGCCGGCGCGGGCGCGCAGCTCGCCGGCCCCGGCACCGGCCGGACCGGGGTCCAGCAGCCGATCGACGCGCGCGTCGCGGTCAAGCCCTCGTACGACGTGAACGACTTCCCGGTGCCGCACGGCCGCGAGGAGGACTGGCGGTTCACCCCGCTGCACCGCCTCGGCGGGCTGCACGACGGGACGGCCGTTGCCGCCGAGCGCGGTGAGGACAAGGTCGAGTTCACGCTGCCGGACGGCGTCACCGCCGAGACCGTCGGCCGGGACGACGCCCGCCTGGGCAAGGCCGGCACGCCGGTCGACCGGGTCGCCGCGCAGGCCTTCAGCGCCTTCGAGCAGGCGCTCGTCGTCACCGTCCCCAAGGACGCGGTGCTGACCGAGCCGGTCAAGATCGACGTGCGCGCCGAGGGCGGGGTCCGCTTCGCCCACGTGGTGATCGACGTCAAGCCGTTCGCCGAGGCCGTCGTGGTGCTCAACCACGCGGGCACCGGCACCCGGGCCGCCAACGTCGAGCTGCTGGTCGGCGACGGCGCCAAGCTCACCTTCGTCTCCGTCCAGGACTGGGACCGGGACACCGTGCACGTCGCGCAGCACAACGCGCTGGTCGGCCGGGACGCCTCGTTCAAGTCCGTCGTCGTCACCTTCGGCGGCGACCTGGTCCGGCTGCACCCGCGGGTCAACTACGCGGGCCCCGGCGGCGAGGCCGAGCTGTTCGGCCTGTACTTCGCCGACGCCGGCCAGCACCTGGAGCACCGCCTGGTCATCGACCACGACACGCCGCACTGCCGGTCGAACGTGGCGTACAAGGGCGCGCTGCAGGGCCAGGACGCCCACGCGGTCTGGGTCGGCGACGTGCTGATCCGCGCCGCCGCGCTCGGCACCGACACCTACGAGCTCAACCGGAACCTGGTGCTCACCGACGGCGCCCGGGTCGACTCGATCCCGAACCTGGAGATCGAGACCGGCGAGATCGTCGGCGCCGGCCACGCCTCGGCTACCGGCCGCTTCGACGACGAGCAGCTGTTCTACCTGATGGCGCGCGGCATCCCGGCCGACGAGGCCCGCCGCCTGGTGGTCCGCGGCTTCTTCGCCGAGCTGCTGCAGCAGATCGGCGTGGCCGAGGTGCAGGACCAGCTCATGGAGAAGATCGAGGCCGAGCTGGAAGCGGCGGTCTGACCACGATGACCTTCCTCCGTGCCTGTGCGCTGAGCGACCTCCAGGAGGACGTGCCCAAGCGCGTGGACCTCAACGGCGTGCCGGTCTCGGTCGTCCGCACCGACGAGGGGGTGTTCGCGATCAACGACACCTGCTCGCACGCGAACGTCTCGCTCTCCGAGGGCGAGGTCGAGGACTGCATGATCGAGTGCTGGCTGCACGGCTCCAGCTTCGACCTGCGCACCGGCAAGCCCTCCGGCCTGCCCGCCACCAAGCCGGTCGCTGTCTACCCCGTAAAGATCGAAGGGGACGATGTGCTCGTCTCCGTCAACCAGGAGTCCTGAGTACACATGGCAACCCTTGAAATCCGCGACCTGCACGTCTCCGTCGAGGCCGAGAACGGCCCGCGCGAGATCCTGAAGGGCGTCGACCTGACCGTGAAGCAGGGCGAGACCCACGCCATCATGGGTCCGAACGGCTCCGGCAAGTCCACCCTGGCCTACTCGCTGGCCGGTCATCCCAAGTACACCGTCACCGGCGGCTCGGTGCTGCTGGACGGCGAGGACGTCCTGGAGATGTCCGTCGACGAGCGTGCCAAGGCCGGCGTGTTCCTGGCCATGCAGTACCCGGTCGAGGTCCCGGGCGTCTCGGTCAGCAACTTCCTGCGCACCGCCGCCACCGCCGTCCGCGGCGAGGCCCCGAAGCTGCGGCTGTGGGTGAAGGAGGTCAAGGAGGCGATGGCCGCCCTCCAGATGGACCCGGCCTTCGCCGAGCGCAACGTCAACGAGGGCTTCTCCGGCGGTGAGAAGAAGCGCCACGAGATCCTCCAGCTGGAGCTGCTCAAGCCGAAGATCGCCATCCTCGACGAGACCGACTCCGGCCTGGACGTCGACGCGCTGCGGATCGTCTCCGAGGGCATCAACCGGGTCCGCTCGACCGGCGAGGTCGGCACCCTGCTGGTGACCCACTACACCCGCATCCTGCGGTACATCAAGCCCGACTACGTCCACGTCTTCGCGGGCGGCCGCATCGTCGAGTCCGGCGGCGCCGAGCTGGCCGACAAGCTGGAGAACGAGGGCTACGAGGCGTATGTGAAGGGCGGCGCATCCGAGTGACGCATCCGTTGACCGGTCTGCTCGACACCGACGCGATCCGCAAGGACTTCCCGGTCCTGCAGCGCGTGCTGCACGACGGGAAGCCGCTGGTCTACCTGGACAACGCGGCGACCTCGCAGAAGCCGCGCCAGGTGCTGGAGGCCCTGAACGCCTACTACGAGCGGCACAACGCCAACGTCCACCGCGGCGTGCACGTGCTCGCCGAGGAGGCCACGGCGATGTACGAGGGCGCCCGGGACAAGGTCGCGGCGTTCATCAACGCGCCGAGCCGCAACGAGGTGATCTTCACCAAGAACGCCTCGGAGTCGCTCAACCTCGTGGCCAACATGCTCGGTTGGGCCGACGAGCCGTACAAGGTGGACGCCGACTCCGAGATCGTGATCACGGAGATGGAGCACCACTCCAACATCGTCCCGTGGCAGCTGCTCTCGCAGCGCACCGGTGCGAAGCTCAAGTGGTTCGGGCTGACCGACGAGGGCCGGCTCGACCTGTCGAACATCGACGAGCTGATCACCGAGAAGACCAAGGTGGTCTCCTTCACCCTGGTCTCCAACCTGCTGGGCACGGTCAACCCGGTCGAGACGATCGTCCGCAAGGCCCAGTCGGTCGGCGCGCTGGTCGTCATCGACGCCTCGCAGGCCGCGCCGCACATGGTGCTGGACGTGCAGGCGCTGGAGGCCGACTTCGTCGCCTTCACCGGCCACAAGATGCTGGCCCCGACCGGCATCGGCGTGCTGTGGGGCCGCCAGGAGCTGCTGGAGGACCTCCCGCCGTTCCTGGGCGGCGGCGAGATGATCGAGACCGTCACCATGGGCTCGTCCACCTACGCCCCGGCGCCGCACAAGTTCGAGGCGGGTACCCCGCCGATCGCCCAGGCGGTCGGGCTGGGCGCGGCCATCGACTACCTCCAGGGCATCGGCATGGAGAAGATCGCGGCGCACGAGCACGCGATCACCGAGTACGCGGTGGAGCGCCTGCTGGAGGTGCCGGACCTGCGGATCATCGGCCCGCGCACGGCCGTGGACCGCGGCGCCGCGATCTCCTTCACCCTCGGCGACATCCACCCGCACGACGTGGGTCAGGTACTGGACGAGCAGGGCATCGCCGTGCGCGTCGGGCACCACTGCGCGCGGCCGGTCTGCCTGCGGTACGGAATTCCGGCGACCACGCGGGCGTCGTTCTACCTGTACTCGACGCCGGGCGAGGTCGACGCGCTGATCGACGGCCTGCACCACGTCCGGAACTTCTTCGGCTGACGGGACGCGCAGGACATGAAGCTCGACTCGATGTACCAGGACATCATCCTGGACCACTACCGCAATCCCCACGGCAAGGGGCTGCGGGACGGCGACGCCGAAGTGCACCACGTCAACCCGACGTGCGGCGACGAGATCACCCTGCGGGTGAAGCTCGACGGCGCGACGGTCGCCGACGTCTCGTACGAGTCCCAGGGCTGTTCGATCAGCCAGGCCAGCGCCTCGGTGCTGAACGACCTGGTGGTCGGCAAGACCGTCGGTGAGGCGCAGGCGGTCCAGGAGGCCTTCCTGGAGCTGATGCAGAGCAAGGGCCAGGGCGAGGGCGATGAGGAGGTGCTGGAGGACGCGGTCGCGTTCGCCGGCGTCTCCAAGTACCCGGCCCGGGTCAAGTGCGCCCTGCTCAGCTGGATGGCCTGGAAGGACGCCACCGCCCAGGCCCTCGCCCACCCCGCCAACGACTGACCCCGCGAAGGAGGACAGACCATGAGTGACGAGAACACCACCACCGACGCCCAGGCCTCCACTGCGGAGGAGCAGCCGAACGGCGTCATCGTCGGCACCACCGCCGGCACCGTGTCGGTCGAGGACCTGACCGAGGCCCTGATGGACGTCGTCGACCCCGAACTGGGCATCGACGTCGTCAACCTGGGCCTGATCTACGGCATCCACATCGACGAGTCCGACGTGGCCACCATCGACATGACGCTCACCTCGGCGGCCTGCCCGCTGACCGACGTCATCGAGGACCAGGCCAAGACCGCCACCGACGGCCTGGTGCAGGACCTGCGGATCAACTGGGTCTGGATGCCGCCGTGGGGCCCGGACAAGATCACCGACGACGGCCGCGAGCAGCTGCGGGCGCTGGGCTTCAACGTCTGAGGTCTTTTCTGTACCGAGTTCTGTACGAACGCCGCTGCCCGGGACGGGTTCTCCGTTCCGGGCAGCGGCGTTCTCCGTTTCGTAGAGGACGTGGTGGAGGCGGCGGGGGAGGTACCGGGTGGTCACTGGGGTGTGCCGAAGACCTGGGTCCAGTAGCCGTTCGTGTCGGCGATGCCGGTGTCCTTGTAGCCGCAGTTGAGGATGTTGCCCTTGTGGCCCGAGCTGTTCATCCAGCCGTCGAAGGTGGCCTGCGCACTGCCGTAGCCCTGGGCTATGTTCTCGGCCGAGGCGCTCCACTTGTAACCGGCTTTGGTGATGCGGTCAGAGGCGCTGGATCCGTCGGAGCCGGTGTGGGACAGCTTCCCGGTCTTCGCCATGTCGTTGCTGTGGGTCTGGGCCGCCTGGACGAGCTGGGAGTTCACGGTGAGGGCCGGACAGCCCGCAGTGGCCCGTGCCTGGTTGACCAGGGTCAGCATGCTGCCCGTGTCTCCCTGGGTGGGGGCGAGGGCGGGTGCGACGGTCGCCGTGCCGGGAACCGCCACGGCGATCGGTCCCCCGGTGAGTACCAGCACGGGGACGGCGAGGACGGCTGACAGGCGCCGCGCGGTGCGGATGTTGATATGCATCGTGGTCCCTTTCTCGGGCTTTCTCGGGCTTGCTCGGGGCTGTGGAGGGCGCAGGCATGCCCCTCGTGCCGCCACCCGTGGCGGGGGTGCGGGCGCTCTCGGCACCGTTTGCTCCACGGCGATGAGTCGTGCACCCAGCGGATCCGTCCGCCCGTCCGCCCTCGTACCTGCGATCTTTCCGATGGGGGCGTGACGCAGCCGTGACTGGGGGCGTGACGCAGCCGTGACGCCGCTGTGCCCGGAAGGTCCGGGCCCGGTGGGTCCGGCGATCAGCACCACGCTCACGAACGGGTGACGCCGCCCGCGCCGCCGACGGGGATCAACGGGCTGGACCGGGCCGCCGAGCACGTGGCGTTTGCGGTCGACAGTGCAGAGCGGGCGGCGCAGCATGGAAAAGGGGCGGATCTTGTACGCGAAGAGACGGCGATGCGATGGCCAGCGACGATCGGCGCTCCCCGGCTCCCGGGCCGGGCGTGCGGCTCGCTCTGCTCGGTGGCTTCGACCTCTCGGTCGGTGACGCGTCGGTGGCCCTGTCCGCGGGGGCGGAGCGCTTACTCGCCTTCGTGGCGCTGTGTTGCAACGGGAAGGTGCCGCGCGCGCTGGTGGCCGGAACGCTCTGGCCGGACGCCGCGGAGCGCTGCGCGTACGCGAGCCTGCGCTCGGCGCTGTCCCGGCTCCCGGGGGCCGGCCGGGAGGCACTGGAGGTCGGCCCGACCGAGCTGAGGTTGGCCGACGGCGTCGGCGTGGACATCCGCGAGGCGAGGACGCTGGCCCACCGGATCCTGGCGCCCGGTGCGGGCCCCGCCCGGGCAGGGCTCGGGCTGGCGGCCGTCGAGGACCTCTCGGCGGACCTGCTGCCGGGCTGGTACGAGGACTGGACGCTGCTGGAGGCCGACAACTGGCGGCGCCTGCGGGTCCACGCCCTTGAGGCCCTGGCCCGCGCCTTCGTCGGCGCCCGTCGTTTCCCCGAGGCGGTGGCCGCCGCCGGCGCCGCCGTCCGCGCCGACCCGTTGCGCGAGAGCAGTCAGGCCTCGCTGATCCGGGCCCACCTCGCCGAGGGCAACCCCGGCGAGGCCCTGCAGGACGTCGAACGCTACGAGCGGCGCCTGCGGGCGGAGCTGGGGTTGCCGGCTCCGACGCGGTTGCGGCAGCTGGTCGCCGGCGCGGGGTAGTCGGGCCGCGAGGGCAGTGGCGTCAACTCGGTGCCGCGCGCGTCCTTCCCTTCCGGGGACGGGGGCTGCGCGGCAGTGGTGTATCCGGTGGCCAAGCCCGCCCGGCCCGACTTCCTCGGGCCGGGCGAGGTTGCGGTGTCAGTGCGACCAGTAGGGGTCGTCGACCGTCGCGCACTCCGCCTTGATGGACTCCGGTGGCCCCTGCGCGAATCCGCCTGAGCCGTCGGGCTCGGTGGAGTCGGCGACATCGACCACGGAGACATGCAGCTCGGCACAGCCGTCCGCGCCCATCAGGAACTGGAGGTGCTGCTGCGAATCCTTCACCTCCAGCAGCCGCTGCTCACGTCGAACCACGTACCCCTTCGCGGTCCAGAGTTTCTGCACCTCGTCGAGCCGCTCATTCTGCTTCCCCGGCCCGATCCGGACCCGGCCCCATTGCTCGGCCAGCAGTTCCGCGCGGCCGGTCTTCTTGCATCCCTGGGTACCGCAGAACCCAGCGGTGTCGGCCAGGCTGTAGTACCTCGCTTCGGTCCACTGGAGTCCCGGGTGGAAGGCCCCCGCGACGTCGGCGAGCTCGGCCTCGATCCGGTGCTGCGCCTGCTCGACCGGCGCGGTGGGTTCCTCGGGCTCCGGCCAGGCGTACCAGCCGATCAGGAGTGCCAGCAGGACCGCCGGCACGGTCGTGCGCCATGCTGCGGCTCTCACCTCGGATCCTCCCTGGTGATCGTGTTCCCGTGGCCGCTCACGATCTTCCCGATGTTGGGGAGCGAGTCGCCGCCCGCCCTTGTTGTCCTTGCCGAAGTAGTTGTCATGGGAGTCGTCCACTGACCCGTCCGCCACCGAGAAGCGCTGCGCGCCGGGCGGGTTTGCGGTGTCAGTGCGACCAGTAGGGGTCGTCGACCGTCGCGCACTGGGCGGCGTAGTCCAGCGGTCCCTGGCCGAACCCGCCGGTCCCGTCGGGATTGCTGATGTCGGTGACATCGGCCACAGTGGCCCGGACCTTGGCGCAACCCTCCACACCCACGGTGAACCAAAGGGTGAACCCCGAGCCCTTCACCTCCACCGAGCCCTTGTGGCGATCGACTGAGTAGCCCTTTCCGGTCCAGAGCGCCTGGATGATGTCGAGCGGCTCCTGAATCCGCTCGGAAGTGATCCGGACTCGGGCCGCCTGATTGGCGATCATTTCCGACCGACCCGTCTTCTTGCACCCGGACGTACCGCAGAATCCGGTCAAGTCGGGGTCGCTTTCGTACCTGGCCTCGGCCCACTGGAGCTCCGGGTGGAAGGCCCCTGCGACGTCGGCGAGTTCGGCCTCGATCCGGTGCTGCGCCTGGTCGACCGGCGCGGTGGGTTCTGCGGACTCCGGCCAGGCGTACCAGCCGACCAGGAGCGCCAGCAGTACCCCCGGCACGGTCATGCGCCGTATCGCGACCCTCACCTCGGATCCTCCCGGGTGATCGTGTTCCCGTGACCGCTGACGATCTTCCCGATGTTGGGGAGCGAGTCGCCGCCCTTGTGGTCCTTCCCGAAGTAGTTGTCATGGGAGTCGGTAATGGTCCCGTCCGCTACCGAGAAGCGCTGCGCGCCGAAGCCCTGGCTTGCCGGGTCCGTGCCGTGCCACAACCCGTCGGGATTGGTGATCGCCTCGTACGCAGCCCAACCGGGAACGAACATCCCGGGGGCCGGCGCGGCCGCGACGGGATCATTCTTGGCCGTGCCGACGTACACGTGATCCGCACCGACCCCGAGCTGTGACGCCTTGTCCACCCCGACACCCGGGCTGCCGACCAGGATGATGTCGTCGGCGGCCAGACCGCCGGGGTGCTGGGTCGCCTGCCCGACGACCAGTGACCCGTAGCTGTGCCCCTGCGCGGTCACGTGCGCCGGCGCCCCCTCGTGGGTGGCCCGGAGCCCGGCCAGGAACTGGTTGTACGCGGCCCCGCCCTCGACCGCCCGGTCCTTCATGAGCACCGAGGGGCCGTCCAACTGCGGCGCGTCGTACCCCAGCCAGAACACGGACGCGATGCTCGGCGCCGGCTCCAGGTTGTCATTCGCACTCTTCACCGCGGAATCGTAGATGCGCTTCGCCGTCTTGGCATCGCCCCCTCCGACGCCGGCCAGGGTGCTGTTCAGCCCGGGCACCAATGACGAGACGTTCTTGGCCTTGTCCGGGTCACCCCAGGAGATGATCGCGCGGCCCTGCCCCTGATCGCCGATCCCCAGCAACAGCAGCGGCGGGTTGGAGCCCGGCCCGCCCAAACCATCGTCCAACTTGCCGTCGAGCCGCTTCTGAATGTTCTGGAAGCCGTCGAGCTTCTCCTGCAGGGCGTCGCGCTTGCGCTTCCACTCCGTGTAGTCGGGGTTCTCCACCGGCCCGCCATTGGTCTCGGCGACGCTCAGCATCTTCTTCGGCTCGGGGCCGAGGTTGGTGAGTTGGAGGTTGTAGTTCTGTATCAGGTTCTTCAGGTTGGTCTGGTTGGCCTTGTTCCGGACGGCGGCGGGGATGCCGTCGAGGTTCCCGATCTGGTCCGGGTGGTTGAGGATCATCCGCTGCTGCTGAGCGTCGGTCAGGCTGTTCCACCAGGCCTTGACGCTGTTCGGATCGGTGCCGGCGGCGGGGGCCTGCTGGAGCGCGTTCGCGGCGTCGGTGTCGGCCTTCGCGGTGGCGGAGTCGAGGCCGGTGCCGTTGCTCGCGTTGGTGGCCAGGTGGGCGAGTCGGGCGTTGATGGTCTGGTCGGCGTGGTCGGCCTCGTTGAGCGCGGCAGTGATCCGGGCCTGGATCTGCTGGACCTGTGAATCGGCGTCGTTGCCGGCGAAGTTCGGGGAGTTGGGGTCCTTGTCCCAGGTGATCCCGCCGTCGTCGGCGACGGTCAGCTTGTGGGTCTTGGCGTCGTCGAGGGCGCTGATCAGGTGCGCCTGGGCGGCGGCGAAGCCGTCGTAGGCGTCCTGCAGGGCCCGGCTGACGAGTCCGATCTCCTGCTGGGCGGCCTGGAGTTCGTTGTGCAGGGTCTGGATCCGGGTGTTGGCGTGCCCGGCGGCGGTGCCGGTCCACTCGGAGTGGCTCAGCCGGTCGATGACCTCGTGCTGCCAGTTCTCGACGTGCTGGCCGAAGGCGGTGGCCAGGGTGTCGAAGGCTGTCTTTGCGGTGGTGATGCCGATGACGTCCGCGTCGTGGAGGGTCTTGATGTCCATGGGTTACTCGGCCGCCTTCGCCCTGGCGGGCTTCACCGGGCCCGGGACGACGGTGGTGTCGAAGGGGTCCGGCTCGGTCGGAGCGGGCGCGTTCGGGTTCCGCATGCTGTTGTGGGCGTTCTGCTCGGCCTGGCGGTAGTAGGCGGCCGTCGTGGCGAGCTTGGTACCGACGTCGCCCATGTCGCCGCCGAGTTTGTCCAGCAGCGTCTTCCAGTTCGTGCCGCAGTTCGTGATGGCGGTGGCGGTGAGAAAGCCCTGCAGGCCGGAGGCGGCCTGGCTGCACGGCTCGGTGATCTTCGAGGTCTCGCCCGGTATGAGACCGCCCGTGTGCTGGGCGCTCTGTCCGCAGCCGTCCAGCTCGGCTGGCTTGACCTTGAACTCCAAGGACAGATCAGGGTCCGACATGTGTTCCCCCCGCAGTCGGCCCAGGGGTGTCGTCCGTAACCAGCGTCCCCCCGGAAATGATTACTGTCCGATAATAATCGGCTGGTTCTGGCTGTGATCATTGGACCCGGGCGCTGGCATCAACTCGGCAGCGCCGCTCGGGAAATGTGTGCCTGGGCAATGCCATCGGCGGGCGTGAACCAGGGGGTGTACGCCGATTGCTTCTTGATCAGCGCAGTCGGGTGCGCGGGGTGATCGGGGTGCGCAGTTCTGTGTTGCTCTCGCGCAGGGCTATCTGGAGGGGGCCTGCGGCACCCCGAGCGACGAGCAGTATGCCGCCGACCGCAAGGGCTGTGATCTGCCGGTGAAAAGCTGACATCAACGCCTTGTCGATAGGCGAACACGGCTTGACCCAGCCGACCTCCCGGCCGGTGAAGGAGAAGGTCTTGCCGGCCGAGGAGGTGGTTGACGGTGCGCTCGGTGCGCTCGGTGGGTTCGGTGGGTTCGGGGTGAAATGCCGCTGCCCGGGACTTCCGAAGAAGTCCCGGGCAGCGGTGTTTCGTGCTGGTCAGGCGCGCTGGGGGGAGCGGGCGACGGCCACCGCGAGGGCGGCGCAGAGGAGCGCCGCGAGGGCGGCGAAGCCGCTGACGGCGGGAAGGAGGCCGTACTGCTGGACCAGGGCGCCCACGCCGATGATGGGGGCGGAGCTGCCGAGGTAGACGATGATCCAGAGGGCGCTCAGTTCGGAGCCCCGGCGTTCCGGGTTCATCGCGGCGACGGCGGTGGTGAACAGCGAGCGGAAGGCCACGCCCTGGCAGATGCCGCCGAGGACGCTGCCGATGAAGAGCAGCGCCGGGGTGCCGGTGTACCCGGCGGCGACGAC
The DNA here is from genome assembly GCF_042794375.1 of Kitasatospora sp. NPDC056531. Lineage (NCBI taxonomy): Bacteria > Bacillati > Actinomycetota > Actinomycetes > Kitasatosporales > Streptomycetaceae > Kitasatospora > Kitasatospora sp. NPDC056531. Next base: position 67,915 of record NZ_JBHTTU010000012.1, read on the forward strand.
CAGGGCGAGGCCGGTGGCCAGTCCGGTCATGCCGAGGGCGATCACCGTGCGGTCGGCGGTCGGCGGGACGATCAGCTGGGCGGCGGCCGAGGAGCCGAGCAGCAGGGCGGCCACGATCGCGCCGGTCAGGTGCGAGGGGGTGTGCAGCAGCTTGGCGGAGAAGGCCGGGGCCAGGGCCAGGTAGACGCCGAAGACCCCGTACGAGATGAACCCGGCGGATGCGGCGAGCAGGAACTCGCGGCGGCCGGCGACCGGCAGGGCGAGCCGCTGCGGGCGCAGGTGGGCCGGGGTGGTGATCCGGGGCGGGGAGGCCGGAGGGCGGTTGCGGCCGGGCATCCGGGGGTGGACCACGGCGAGCGGCACGCAGAGCGCCAGCAGGGCGATGGCGTGCAGCAGGAAGGGCGTCAGCAGTGGGTCGGAGCCGCCGGACAGCAGGGCGCCGACCACGGGGCCGAGCGCGACGCCGCCGGCGGAACAGGCCAGGGTGAGCTTGGCGGCCAGGGTCGGGTGGTCGGGCAGCAGGTCGCCGAGGGCGGCCCCGGCGGCGCCGGTGGACAGGCCGACGGCTATGCCCTGGATCGCCCGGCCGGCGGCGAGCTGCCAGAAGCTGCCGGAGGTGGCGAACACGACGTCGCCGGCGGCGGCCAGCGCGACCGCGGGCAGGATCAGGGCGCGGCGGCCCAGGTGATCGGACCAGTGGCCGACGATGGCCAGCACCGGGACCAGCGCGAACACGTAGATCGTGAAGAGGATCGTGGTGTCGAGCGGGCCGAGTCCGAGGCGCTGCTGGAGCAGCGGGTAGATCGGCGTCGCCAGGTTGGCACCGATCAGCATGAACAGCAGGGCGGCGGCCACCAGGCCGACGCGGACGCCGCGCAGCGCGTTCCAGCGGCTGATCGCGGCGAGCTGGAGCTGGGCGCGTGGCGCGAGCTCCAGGGGGAGCAGGGCCTCCGACAGTCGGCGTCCGTCGAACTGCGCGGTGCGCAGGCCGGAGCCGGCGGGGGAGAGGTCCGCCATGTGAGGGGTCTCCTGTGGCAGGGCACCACCGGGGTCGGCGGGGTGTGCCGGCGCGCCCGTCCTGAGGCGCTGTGGTGGTGGCCGCGGTGCGGGGCTCCCTGGTGGAGCGGATGAGCTGAGAGAGGAGGGCTTCGTTGCCCTACGGCCCGCGCGGGGTTGTGCGCGGTACCACTGCGAAGGATAAGGGGTGGGCGCACGGTTTCGGCGCGCGCCCCTGCGCGCGCCCCTTGAGGCCGGGCATCGGGGGTGCCCGGCCTATACGCTGAGGTGGTAGATCGGTACGCGGAGCTGTTTGGGCTGACCGCTGGCTGAGGGAGAGCGCACGACGATGGCCGGACGACGTCGGAAGAACGCAGGAGCTTCGGCGGGAGAGGGCGCGGCCGAAGCGGTCCTGCCCGCTGACATGGAGCTCCAGGACCTCTACGGGGCGTTCGCCGCGCACGGTCTGGACGACGAGGACCTGGACGACGCGGCCGTCCTGGTACCGCCGGTGAAGCTGCCGGCCGAGAGCGAGCTGGCCGAGCAGGCGAAGGCCGTAGCGATGTTCGGCTACGCCCTGGCGCTGGCCCGCTGGGCCGCCCCGCACCGGGCGGTGGACGAGTTCGGCGACCTGGTCGAGGAGGACCGCCCCGCGGCGGCGCGGCTGCTGGGCCTGGCCCCGGCCGAGGGCGAGGTGCCCGAGGAGGCCGAGGTCGAGGCGTTGCGGGCCTGGTCGCTGGCCTGCGACCTGGACCTGGTGGAGCTGGGGACGACCGCGGCCGGGGAGCACGTCGCGGTGCCCGGGCCGGATCTGGAGCCCGCCGAGCAGGGGGACCCGGACACCGTCCTGGAGCTGTGGCTGACCGCCGCCGGGATCGTCCGGGAGCTGGCGGTGGAGGCGGACTCGCTCCCGGAGGAGGAGACCGAAACCGAGGCGGAGGGCGAGGACGAGGACGGACTGAACGAGGTCGAGGAGGCCCGGGACGCCGCCGCCGAGCTGCTCGACGAGGCGCTGCAGGTGCTGTACGAGACCACCGCCTTCGCCGAGCCCGGCAACGAGACGGTGCCGCTGGGCGTGCTGGCCGCGCTGCTGGTGGTGCCGGAGGGCGAGGAGCCGAGCGAGGAGCTGCTCGGCGACATCACCGATGTGATGGTCGCCCTGGACCCGATGCTGGGCGACCTCGCCGAGCTGGGCCTGCTGGACTACCGCCCGATCGACCCGGAGCTGTTCGACGAGGAGGAGGGCGAGGAGCCCGCCCTCGTCGGCGAGGCGCCGCTGGACGAGGAGGAGTCGGCCCGCTTCGGGCTGGTCCGGCTCACCCCGCTCGGCCAGTACGGCATCCGGCAGTGGCTGCTGGAGGACGGCTACGACGCGCCGCTGGTCGGCGAGCTGGCCCAGGGGGACGCGGCGGAGCTGCTGCGCGGGGTGTGCGAGTCGGCCAACGTGCTGCCGGAGGAGGAGCTGAAGGTCTGGGTGGCCGGCCGGGAGCCGCTCGCGGCGGCCCGCGAGCTGCTGGCGGCGGCCCGCGGCGCCGACGGGTACGCGCCGCTGCGCCGGATGCTGTCCGTCTCGGCGCTCGACCTGCTGGGGCCGGGTGCCGAGCCCGCCGTCCGGGAGGTGCTGGACGACCCGGAGCTGGGCGGCGCGGCGCGGGCCTGGCTGGCCGCGCAGGGCGCCTCGGACGTGCCGGTGCCGGACCGGGCGATGGCGCTGTGGACGGTGGTCGACACCTTCGCCGCCCAGCTGCTGGACAGCGGCGGCGACACCGAGCTGCTGCGCGAGCTGATCACCGACCTGCCGGTGAACGGCGATCCGGCGGCGTGGTTCGGCGAGCTGTGGCGGGTCGACCACCCGTACACGGCGGACGTCCTGGAGGCGATCGGCGAGCTGCACCCGGACCGGGCGCTGGCCAAGGAGGCGCGCAAGGCGGCCTTCAAGGCGCGCTCCCGGAACTAGGGCTACGGGAGGTCCAGCGAGCCGTCCTCGGTGAAGGGGAAGAACGGGTTGTGGGCCAGCTCCCACAGGTGGCCGTCCGGGTCCTCGAAGTAGCCGGAGTAGCCGCCCCAACTGGTCGGGACCGGCGGCTTGACGACCACGGCGCCGGCCTCGACCGCCGTCCGCAGTGCGGCGTCCACCAGCGCGGGGGACTCCAGGTTCACCGCGAGGGTGACGCCGCGGAAGGAGGGCTCGCCGGTCGCGGGCACGCCCGCGTCGGCGGCCAGCTCCTCGCTGGGGAAGAGGCCGAGCACCGAGTCGGCGGTGCGGAACCAGACGATCTCCGGGCTGGAGGCGGCGGAGCGCTTCCAGCCGAGGTCCTCGTAGAAGCGGGCGCTGCGGTCGAGGTCGGAGACCCCGAGGGTGACGATGCTGATCCGGGCGGGGAAGCCGTGCTCCGGCGTGCTCTGTGCGGTCATGCGGCCAGCGTAGGGAGGGTGGCTGACAACCGGGCCCTCTGACACGGCCACCGGCCGTGCGCGGCGGCCGAGCTGATGACCCGGCAGCTCCGGGCACGTAAGGTGGCGTCAGCGGTGCGGGCGCGAGGGACTCGGGGGTGCGGCACAGGATGGTGCGGGAGAGCGGCGGAAGGCCTCAGGGGCGCAACGACGGAGGGCCCGGCCCGACTCGGTTGGACGGGCAGGATCGTTTCGCCGACCAGGAGGAGTTCCCCCGCCGGACCCTGGCCGCGCTCGACTTCCCGGTGTACGGCGTGGCCGCCGGACCGGCCCGCCGCGGTGGGGCGCTGGCCGCCTTCGAGACCTGCGGCAGCGAGCTGCGCTGGGTCGAGGTGCAGTGCGGCGACTGGACCTCCGCGGCCGGACCGTACGTGACCGTGCGCACCTACCGGCCGGGCGCCGAGCGGGCCGAGCTGCTGCCCGAGCTGGAGGACGTGGTCGAGGACGAACGGGACCGCGTCTACGAGCAGTTGGGCATCGACGAGGGCGACGGGCCGGGCCGGGTGCGGGCGTTGCGCGAGTGGATCACCGTGGACGGCGAGCCCTACGCGGTGGAGGTGCACGAGGACCAGCCGATGGCCCCGGGCGGAGCCCAGCCGGGTGGAGCGCAGTCGGCCGGGCCGGTCTGGGCCGGGCGGCTGCGGGTCGGCGGGCTGACCGTCACGGTGTGCGGGCGCGGGGTCGCCCCCGGCGGCGTGGAGCTCGGCGGGATCGCGGACTTCGAGCGCTACCTGCGCGGGCGCACCGACCTGCTGCGCGACCTCGCCTCCCGGCGGGCCCGGTGCGTGCCGGTCGAGGAGCGCGAACTGCCGCCCGTGACCGGGCTGGAGGCGCACCGGGAGCTGATAGCGCAGAGCATCGCGGAGACCGCCGCGATCGAGGCGCAGGTGCGGGTCGGGCGCACGCCGAGGCTGCCGCGCGCACTGCGCGGGGACGCCTGTGCGGTCCGCTGGGAGGCGGCGGTGCGCCAGCAGATGCGGCTCGCCACCGAGACCCGGGAGGAGGCCGTGGCGGCGGTGACCTCGATGGTCAACCACCTCAACCGGCTGTCCCAGCAGACGCATTGGCTGATCGGTACACCGGCGGGCGAGGCGGCGGTGGAGGAGGTCGTGCGGTACACGGTGTTCGCCAGCGAGGTGGCCAGCCTGTCGGCGCAGCGGGCCTGGGAGCAGCTGTGGCGGGAGCGGCCGGGCGGTGGTGGGGCCGACGTCTGGGAGGAGCACCTGCTGGCCGAGCAGCTGTGGCTGTCGGCCTGGGAGCAGTGGCGGGCGGGGCGCGGGTGACGTCCTGACGTCCCGTCCGAACCGGCTGCCCGCAAACTACTCGTCCGCGGGCAGCCGCAGTTGCAGCATCGCCAGCAGCCGCTGCTGCGGCTGGGCGAGGTCGATGCCGGTCAACTGCTCGGCGCGGCGCACGCGGTAGCGCAGGGTGTTGGGGTGGATGTGCAGGGCGTCGGCGGCCACCCGGACCTCGCCGAGCGCGTCCAGCCAGGCGAGCACCGACTCGGCGAGCCGGGTGTTGTGCCGGTGGTCGTACTCGGTGAGCGCGGTCAGCCGGGGGTCGCGCAGGCCGGTGCGGTCCTGGAGCAGCGCCAGCATCTCGCTGACCAGTACCTCGGCCTGGACGTCGATCAGTGCCGCGACGTCGAGGTCCACCCCGCCGCGGCCCATCGCGTCCAGGATCCGGTCCGCCTGGGCGCGGGAGTCGGGCACCTGGGACAGGCCGTCGACGGTGGAGCCGATGGCGGCGCGCAGTGGGACGCCGAGGTGCTCCCGGGCGGCCGCGACCACCTCGGCCGCCCAGTCGCGCACGGTCGCCATCGGCAGGCCGGGCGGGAGTTCGGGCAGCAGCACGTAGACCCGGGACTCGATCGGGGCGAGCAGCGCGGTGCGGTGCCGGGCGGCGGTGTGCACCGAGATCAGGCCGGTGACGTCGGAGCGGTGCAGCGCCTCGGTGGTGTGCGCGCCGTACGCCAGCACGGTGGCCGGGCGGCGCAGGTCCAGGCCCAGGTGGGTGGCGAGCGACTGGGGGCCGGTGGAGCCCTCCAGCAGGCCGGTGAGCAGGGTCTGGGTGAGCCGGACGTCGGCGGACAACTCGCGTCGGCGGCGCACCAGTTGGGCGGCGGCCACCCGGGCGGCGCCGACCAGGGCCTGTTCCGCGAGCGGGGCCAGCGGCTGGGCGCCCTCCTGGACCCAGATGGTGCCGAGCGGCTGCGCCCCGGCCCGGATGCCGACCGCGAGCCGGCGGCGCAGGCCGAGCTCGGGGTGCGGCTCGACCGCGATCGGGGCGTCCGAGCTGCGCAGGTGCTGGAAGATGCCCCACTCGCGCAGCTTGGACAGGTACGGCTCCGGGCCCTGCCAGCCGAGGATGGACAGCCGGCGCAGGTCGTCGACCTCGTCGGAGTCGGAGGAGCGGGAGTAGGCGAGCACCCGGCTGGAGGTGTCCTCGATCGAGACGATGCCGTTGGTGAGGACGGCGACGGTCTGGGCGAGGGAGAAGAGGTCGCCCGCGTTGGGCTCGGGGGCGCCGGGCGCGTCCGGGGCGTCCGGTCCGGCGATGATCGCGCGGGCGAGCGAGTCCAGGTGCTCCCAGCGGGTCTCCCGGCGCACCGACAGCAGGGCGACGCCCGCGTCGGTGGCGGCCTCGCGCAGGGCGTCGGCCTGGCCGGGACCGTCCAGCTTGATCGCGACGGCGGCGGCCCCGGCCCGGCCGGCGGCGCGCAGGGCGGGCAGGGCGGCGCGGCCGCGGGCGCCGATCGCGAGGACGAGTTCGCCGGGGGCGGCGGTGGGCGGGTCCTCCGGGTCGAGGATCGCGACGTCGCGGACGGGGACGTCCAACCCCTGGGGGGCGGCCTGGAGTTCGACCAGCGGTTCGCCCAGGGACATCAGCAGCTGGCGGAGCGGGAGACCGGGGGTGGGCACTCCGGGCCTCCTTCATCCGCTCGGACAACGCCGTGTGGTTGATTTTAGCCGGGCGGACAGAGTTCTGGTTCGTCACTCGTAAATAGTTGACTCTGACTATTCAGGAGCGGATAGTCAGTACTGACCAAGAGATGAGGACGTCTCGTGGCGAAGCGACGCAAGGTGTCGAACCCGCTGGCACTGGCGGTCCTGGCCGAACTCCTGGCCGAGCCGATGCACCCGTACGAGATGGGGCGCAGGCTCAAGGAGCACGCCAAGGACCGCAACATCAAGTACAACCGCAGCTCGCTGTACATGGTCGTGGAGCAGCTGCGGAAGGCCGGGTTCGTCGCCGAACAGGAAACCGTCCGCGACACCCAGCGGCCCGAGCGCACCGTCTACGCCATCACGGCGGAAGGAAGGACGGAGCTCTTCGACTGGATGCGCGAACTCGTGGCCGAACCGCAGCACGAGTACCCCGCCTTCGGGGTCTCGCTGTCGCTGCTCATGGTGCTCCCGCCGGCCGAGGCCGTGGAGCTCCTGGAGCGGCGGCTGGCCGCCCTGACCGCCGAGGTGGCGGCCATCCGGGCGACGCTGCGCAAGGCCACGGAGGAGGGCGTCGGCTGGCTCTTCCTGATCGAGGAGGAGTACCGGGTCGGCGGACTGGAGACCGAGATCGCCTTCGTCGAACGCCTCGTCACGCAGCTCCAGGAGCCGGACTTCATCCGGACCTGGCAGGAGTACTTCGGGAGTCTGCAATGAGTGCACCGCGTACGTCGAAGAAGGCCCTGGTCATCGGCGGCGGCATCGCCGGTCCGGTGACGGCGCTGGCCCTGCGCAAGGCGGGCCTCGACGTCGAGGTCTTCGAGGCCTACGAGACCTCCGCCGAGGGCATCGGCGGAGCCTTCATGATCGCCCCCAACGGGCTCGGCGCGCTGGCCGTCCTCGGCCTGGAGGCGGAGCTCGGCCGGATCGGGCAGCCGGTCGGACCGATGGTGATCGAGGACGGAAAGGGCGGCACGCTGGGCGAGTTCCGCGGCCTGCCCGACCTGCCGCGCGGGCGGCTGATGCGCCGCGCCGAACTGTACGGGGTGCTGCAGCGGCGGTTGCGCGAGACCGGCATCGAGGTCCGGTACGGCAAACGGCTGGTCGGCGCCGAGGAGGGCGCCGACGGCATCACCGCCCGCTTCGCCGACGGCACCAGTGCCACCGGCGACGTGCTGATCGGCGCCGACGGCACCCGCTCCACCGTCCGCACCCTGATCGACCCGGCCGCGCCCGACGCCCAGTACACCGGCCTGCTCGGCGTCGGCGGCTACAGCTCCCACCGGCTGCCCGGCCGGCCCGGCCGCGGCGAGTCGGTGCACTTCGCCAACGGCGCCCGGGCCTTCTTCGGCTACTGGGGCCTGGCCGACGGCAGCGGCACCGCCTGGTTCAGCAACATCCCGCAGCCCGAGCAGCTGGGCTACGGACAGGTCCGCGCCATCGGCGGGGAGGAGTGGCTGCGCCGGTGCCGCGAGCTGCACGCCGACGACCTGCCCGCCCGCGAGGTGCTGCGGGCGGCCGACGCCGGGACCGTCGAGGTCTTCCCCCGGCTGGAGATCATGCCGTCCGTCCCGCACTGGTACCGCGGCCGGATGGTGCTGGTCGGCGACGCGGTGCACGCACCGTCAAACAGCTCCGGCCAGGGCGTCTCGCTGGCCGTCGAGAGCGCCGTCGAACTCGCCCGCTGCCTGCGCGACCTGCCCGACCACACCGCCGCGTTCGCCGCGTACGAGGCGATGCGCCGGCCCCGGGTCGAGAAGATCGCCACCGACGCGGCGCGCACCAACAACCAGAAGGTCTCCGGGCCCCTCGCCCGGATGCTGTTCCGGGTGGTCGCGCCGATCGCGATGCGGACCTTCATGAGCCCGGAGAAGATGCTCCGGCCGGTCCACGGCTACCGGATCGACTGGGAGCGGCGGGTGGTGCCGGTGGCGCCGGCGAGGCGCGCGGGGCGGGCCGCCTGACGGGCGGTCGTGACCGTCGCGTGACCGGTTTCGTCGGGCCGGACAACGCCGTACGGGGGAATTTAGCCGCCCGGCCAATCATGTGGCCGGGCGGGCAGGAATAGCGTTCGTGCTGTGGCCGGCGTGCGACCCGCGCCGGCAATCCCCCCGCACTGAACGAAGGAGAGCGTGCGCCCCATGGACGCTGTGACCCAGGTCCCCGCGCCGGTGAACGAGCCGGTCCACAGCTACGCCCCCGGCAGCCCGGAACGGGCCCGTCTGGAGGCCAAGCTGAAGGAGCTGGGCGGCCAGGAGCCGGTCCAGCTGACCATGACGATCAACGGTGAGCGCCGGATGGGCGGCGGCACCGAGATCCACGTCGTCCAGCCGCACAACCACGCGGCTCGGCTCGGTACCCTGCGCAACGCCACCCAGGCCGACGCGCAGGACGCCATCGACGCTGCCCTGGCCGCGGCCCCGGCCTGGCAGGCGCTCTCCTTCGACTCCCGCGCCGCGATCTTCCTCAAGGCCGCCGACTTGCTGGCCGGCCCCTGGCGCGAGACCCTGGCGGCGGCCACCATGCTCGGCCAGTCCAAGACCGCCCAGCAGGCCGAGATCGACACCCCCTGCGAGCTGGTCGACTTCCTGCGCTTCAACGTGCACTTCGCCCGCCAGATCATGGCCGAGCAGCCGATCTCCTCGGACGGCGTGTGGAACCGCAGCGACCACCGCCCGCTGGAGGGCTTCGTCTACGCGATCACCCCGTTCAACTTCACCGCGATCGCCGGCAACCTGCCGACCGCGCCCGCGCTGATGGGCAACGTGGTGCTGTGGAAGCCGTCCCCGACCCAGCAGTTCTCCGCGCACCTGCTGATGCAGCTGCTGGAGGAGGCCGGCCTGCCCAAGGGCGTCATCAACATGGTGACCGGCGACGGCCTGGACGTCTCCGCCGTGGCGCTCAAGCACCCGGCGCTGGCCGGCATCCACTTCACCGGCTCCACCGCCACCTTCCAGCACCTGTGGCGTTCCGTGGGCGAGAACATCGCCGGCTACCGCACCTACCCGCGGATCGTCGGCGAGACCGGCGGCAAGGACTTCCTGGTCGCCCACCCGTCCGCCGACCCCAAGGTCCTGAAGACCGCGATGACCCGCGGCGCCTTCGAGTTCCAGGGCCAGAAGTGCTCGGCGCTGTCCCGCGCCTACGTCCCGGCCTCGCTGTGGGCCGGTCTGAAGGACGAGTTCGCCGCCGAGGTCGACGGCCTCACCATGGGCGACGTCACCGACCTGTCCAACTTCATGTCGGCGGTCATCGACGAGCGCGCCTTCGCCAAGAACAAGGCCGCCATCGACCGCGCCCAGGCGGACGCCTCCGTCGAGGTCCTCGCCGGCGGCACGTACGACGACTCGGTCGGCTACTTCGTCCGCCCGACCGTCCTGGTCTGCCAGGACCCGGCCTCGGAGTACTTCCGCGACGAGTACTTCGGCCCGATCCTCGCCGTGTACGTCTACGAGGACGAGAAGTACGACGAGATGCTGGCGCAGATGGAGTCCGTGTCGGCCTACGGCCTGACCGGTTCGATCATCGCCCAGGACCGCGCGGCGGCCCAGGACGCGATGCACAAGCTGCGCTTCGCGGCCGGCAACTTCTACATCAACGACAAGCCGACCGGCGCCGTCGTCGGTCAGCAGCCCTTCGGCGGCGGCCGGGCCTCCGGCACCAACGACAAGGCCGGCGCCAAGCAGAACCTGGCGCGCTGGACCTCGACCCGTTCGGTCAAGGAGACCTTCGTCCCGCCGACCGACTACCGCTACCCGCACATGGGCTGACCAGCCCTGATGCCGGCCGGTCCGCTGTAGAAGCCATCGGTCACCCGCGACGTCCGGTCCCGCAGCCGGGCGTCGCCCGCCGGGGCGGCGGCCTACCCCCGTACCGCCGCCCCGGCTCCTTTCTGCCACCCTTGGAAACACCAGCTCCAGGAGTCACGATGCTCCGTTCCGCCCTTCTCGCGGCCTCCCGGTCCCCGCAGGTCCGCACCGTGGTCGAGAAGTTCCCCCCGACCCACGCGATAGTCGAGCGCTTCGTCGCCGGCGAGGCCCTCGACGACGCCGTCACCGCCTGCGACGACCTGGTCGCCACCGGCCGCAAGGTCACCCTGGACCACCTCGGCGAGGACACCCAGGACGCCGCCCAGGCCGCCGGCACCGCCGAGGCCTACGAGCACCTGCTCAAGGCCCTCAAGGAGACCGGCCTCGCCGCCGGTGCCGAGGTGTCGGTCAAGCTGTCGGCCGTCGGCCAGTTCCTGCCGGTGGACGGCGAGAAGATCGCGCTGGAGAACGCCCGCCGCATCTGCGAGGCCGCCGCCGAGGCCGGCACCACGGTGACCCTCGACATGGAGGACCACACCACCACCGACTCCACCCTCGCCATCGCGCGCGAGCTGCGGGCGGACTTCCCCTGGCTGGGCGTCGTGCTCCAGGCCTACCTGCGCCGCACCGAGGCCGACTGCCGCGAGTTCTCCGGCCCGGGTTCGCGCGTGCGGCTCTGCAAGGGCGCCTACAAGGAGCCCGAGTCGGTCGCCTTCCAGGGCAAGCACGAGGTCGACCTCGCGTACGTCCGCGCGCTGAAGATCCTGATGGCGGGCGAGGGCTACCCGATGATCGCCTCGCACGACCCCAACATGATCAAGATCGCCGGCCAGCTGGCCCAGTGGAACAACCGCACCCGGGACTCCTTCGAGTACCAGATGCTGTACGGCATCCGCCCCGAGGAGCAGCTGCGCCTCGTCGGCGAGGGCAACACCATGCGCGTGTACCTGCCGTACGGCCAGGAGTGGTACGGCTACTTCATGCGCCGCCTCGCCGAGCGCCCCGCCAACCTCACCTTCTTCCTGCGCGCCATGGCCACCCGCAACTGACCATAGGCCACATGACCAGCGGCGGAGCTGAAATCAGCTCCGCCGCTTGGTGTTTCGATTGGTCTAAGCCGCTCTGCGGCCCGGAAGGGCTATCGGCGCCCCGTAGAGCGCTGATAGAGATCCATTTCAACTCACGCCGCGAGGGATGCGAGGAAGTCGCCAGCCACGTCGGCTGCCAGGACCACACGGCCCAGAGCCGCTCCACCACGCTGCGACGGGATGTCCATATTCTTCACCTCGACGACCTGGCCGCCAAGCGCGGAGACGTTCCCCCGGAGCCAGGATGCGGCCGAGGCGAGTACTTGCTCAGCCGTTCCCCGGCGCACAAGGATCTTACCGAGCGGACGCTCCCCGGGCCCGCGCAGTAGTGACACGGTCCAGTCCTGGCCGGCAGGGACCGCGACCAGATACAGCATGGCCAGGTCGCCAGCCACGACGCGCTCGCTTCCGTTCAGCGGCTCCAGAACCTCAAACGGAGGCGCACTCGCCGCTGGCCCGAGGCCGAGCCACGCATCCACCGCTGAGCGGCCCCGGCGGCCGTCCTCCGGCATGAAGTGGGTGTAGCGGCGGAGCGTGAACCCGGGGTCGTCGTGGCCGAGCCACTGGGACAGGGCGACGATCGACTCGCCGCCCTGCAGCTGTACGGAAGCGTACGTGTGCCTGGTGATGTGGAAGCCTAGCTCGCGTGCTGCCTCCCAGCCGCCCCGGTGGTGCGACGCGCGGGTGCTGTCCCACGGTTCGATGAGGCCTGCGTTACACAGGGCCGGCTTCCAGGCGTCGTAGTTCCACGACGATTGGTTGATCGGGTTGCCGAACCGGGTGGTCATCAGGAGCGTGACGGTCAGCTCGCCGCTTTCCGGTCCGCCGGGGCCGCGCCAGGGGAGTGTCACCTTGACCGGCGTGAAGTTGTCCACGTACTCGTCGAGGGCTGCGACCAGCCCGAGGGAGAGGGGAACCCGCCGCTCCTTATCTCCCTTCGGGAGCTTGAAGTACGGCCTACCGCGCTTGTCGAGTTGCAGCTGACGCCGGATATGCAGTTCCTCCGACACCCTGTCAACGTCGCTGGGCGAGAAGCCGAACACCTCGCCTTGTCGCAGGCCGGCGCCTGTGCCCAGGTCAAAGGCGATTCGGCTGCGATGGCGTAGGCCGTCGCGCACGCCTGCGCCTTGAAGCTTCGTGAGGGCTCGCGCTTTGACCTCGGGGGTCTTGGGTTTGATCCCGCGGGTCGAGCACGGGTTGCGGGTGATGCGCTTCGGCACAGCGCTGCTGAGAATCGCTGACAGGTACTCGTAGATCACACGCACCGTTGAGGGCTCGAGCTTCTTCAGCAGGCTGGCCACCCAGATGCGCAGGTGTTCCTCATCGATGGTGGCGATGGGAAGGTGGCCGAGATGAGGCAGGACGTGGGCGTTGATCTTCTGGAGCATCGTCCGCTCGGTCCCGACCGCCACGGAAACCCCGGGCCAGTACACCGTGCTGAAGTAGTCCGCCAGGAGAATCTGGCCGAGTTCGGGGTCGATGAAGACGCCGCGGCGGGCGTCTGTCTGAGCTGAGGCCAGCCAGTCCTTGGCGTCCTTCAGCTTGACGAACGACTCGTCCTTGACGCCCGGGATTCCGCAGACGCGGTAGCGCATGCCGACCCCATAGGTCGACTTCTTCATCTCTCCTGTGACCGGGTGGGGCTTCTTCCGCATCCACCGGTCTTCGATGTACCCAGGCATGGACCGCCCTCTGCTGCTACGCGGCGCCGGTCTGTGGACCGTTGACGTTGTAGAGGGTAGGGCGCTGGGCAGGGATGGCGCGCGGTTCGTCCGCGCCGCGGACCTCGGACGGGTCGACGGAGATGATGTCGCCCTTCCACTCCTGGAACCAGTGGCCGCGCTTGAGGATCGCGCGACTCGCCTCGTTGAGCGCACTGACCATCTGGATGGGTGTCAGAGTGTTGTTGATTTTGATGAGGAGGCTGCCCCGGTCCTCCTGGACGTCGACAGCGACGCCGTCGATCTCGTCGGGGTCTACCAGCTCGTACTTGACCGTGATCACGCGCCACTCCCCGTGCTGTGCTCGCCAGGCGTTTCTGTGTGCGGAGAGATGCACACTAGTCACACTGAAGCGCCGCAACAAGGGTTGGGAGAAATGTCAACAAACGCGCTGTTACAGCATCTGACATGGCCAGTTCCGCTAGCTGGCGGCGGGGCTTTCGCGTTCGGCTTCCTCGGCGGCGTCGAGCATGACGCGCAGGCGTCGGCGGTCACGTGGGGCCATCGCTGCAGCCCGGACGATGATGTGCCGCATGTCGTCGTCGTAGCCGGAGAGCTCGACCGACTCCCACTCCAGCCATTGGCTGGCTGCGGCTTCCTTGACGAGCCGGATGGGCTTCTTGATGCCTCGCGCGATGGCTTCGAGGTCCTCGGGCTTGGGTGCGGTTAGGACGCCGCCCGTCGCGAGCCGCTGAAAGAAGGCCTTGGACATGCCTCGCTCGCCGGCCGGGCCGACAGAGTCGGCGGCCATCCGCGCGTAGGACGTGCCAGCCCGCTGTGCTGCCGCGACCATGTCACTCAGCTTGCCGGCCAGAACCTGCTCCGACTTGGCGTTGATGCCAGTCACAGCCACCTCTCCTGTATGCGCATAGTGCCTGCGTTCGAGTCGAATCGTCGCAGGCCATAGACCATCTTTCGTCTCAGTCTAGAGACGCTTTGGCTATACAGCGAGACCGTCACCCTAGGTGGGCCTGAAATCACCCCTAAGTCGCCGTCCGGATCGGTAGACGCCACGTCTCAAGATGTGCAAGTATGGAGACATCGAGAGACGGAACGTCCAAGTCTGGAGACGACCACCCTTGTCGAACCGTGCTCAGCTACATGACCCAGCCACCCTCCGGTGGATCATGAAGCGCCCCGGGCGCGGAAGCCCCTTCACGGTCCGCACTCTGGCTGCTGCCGCTGGGTGCAAGCCGGCCGCCATCGGACACCTGCTGTCTGGTCGGTACCGGCGAACCAGCGAGGAGAGGGCCAGGCGCATAGCGGAGGCGCTCGGGTGCGAACCCGCAGCTCTTTTTGCGCTGCCGACGTCTACGAATCTCGACGAATCGACCGGATAGCAAGACCGACGCGAAGGAACTGGCATATGCCTCCCAAGGCGGGAACGCCGGCCCCGGCCGGATTCATGTGGATCGAGGATGCCGCTAAGGAGCTCGGCGTCCAGGTCAGCACCCTCCACAAGTGGCGCTACCGGGGAATCGGCCCGGCCGCCGCCCTGCACGCCGGACGCCTCATCTACGCGAAGTCGGGGATCAGGCGCTACTGGGACAGCCTCGCGAACCCCGAGGTCAAGCCGGTCCGCGCCCAGCGGCCGCACGTCCGTCGCGCCGCCTGACCCCTCAGACATGGGTCGGGCCCCCGCCTGGCACACCCGGTCGCACCCGGATGCCGCCCGCGAGAGCCCAGCGGCCCACCACCACACCACGAACAAGAAGGAGAGGTGGACCTGTGTCCATCTTGGCAGAGAACACCGAGCAGGTGTTGACCGAGTCCCGCACGATGCGCGCGGCGACGGTCGAGCGGACGGATGTCCTCACGAAGGTGAAGGCGCTCGCCTTGCTCCCGGACGACGTGCACGCGACGACCGAGCTGGTCGCCAACTACTACGAGGTCGGCATCGAGACCATCAAGTCCCTGGTGAAGGACCACCGGGCTGAGTTCACGGAGAACGGGTACAGCGTCCTGCGCGGCGCCGATCTCCGCGAGTTTGTCGGGTCCTCCGGGGACCTCACAAACGCGGTGGACCCGAAGGCACGAGCCCTCGCTGTCTTCACCCGTCGGACGATCCTGAACGTCGGCCAGCTGCTGACCGGGTCGGACGTCGCTCACCGGGTCCGCGAGTACCTCCTGAACGTCGAGGAGTCCGCGTCGACCGTGGCCCGGTCGGAGGCGGTGGACCGGGCGGAGCTCGCGGCCCTGCAGATGCGGGTGTTGGCGGCGGCCGGCGGGATCGTCGACGCGAAGTGGCTGGAGCTGAAGGCTCGCCACGTGGCGGCTCGGGCGCTGGGTGAGGAGCCGGAGGTGGCGCCGGAGGACCGGCCGCTGTACGTGCCGGACTTCCTGCGCGGGAAGGGCCTGAAGAAGGCCGACATCCTGAGCGTTCAGTCGTGGTTCGGCCGGCGTGCGGCGGCGCTGTACGAGGCGGAGCACGGTGAGCGGCCGGGGACGCGCACGGAGGACACGGCGCGGGGTTCGGTTCGGGAGACGGTGGCGTGGACGTACGCCGCGCTGCCGGTGTTCGAGGAAACGTGGAACCGCTACTACGCGGCCCTGTACCCGCAGTCCCCTGCCCAGCTGAGCATCACGGACGGTGCGGCGTGAGCGACACCGAGCTGAATGTGCTGATGGACTCGCTGGTCGCGGAGTTGACCGTGCCGGTCGCGCTGCTGGTGATCGAGGACCCGTGGCTGGACGCGCTGGACACGGTGACGAACGGCCCGTTGCCGGAGTTGCCGGCGTGGTCGTCCGCGACGAAGGCCCTGGTGGCCGAGTACGCGGCGCGGACGGGCGGTGCCCGGTGAACGCGCCGCAGGTGATGTCGCTGCAGGAGGCCGTCGAGGCCGGCTTGCTGGAGGGCTCCATGATCTCGCGGGCCCAGACGGTGGTGGATCGGGTGAACGCGCTGCAGGCCCGTCCGGGCGCGTTCATGGCGTCCATCGAGGCCGCGCGCCTGTTCGGGTCGATGCACGCGACGATCGAGGGCTTGATGCACGAGCTGTACGTGTCCCGTCTGCGGGTGCGGGGCCTGGAGCAGCTGCTGGGTGTCGAGGTGATCCGGTGATGGCCGAGTACACGCAGGACGAGAAGGCCGCCGCTCTGCGGGCGGGCGAGAACTGGCTGGAGACGGACCCGGAGCTCCTGCTGATGGGCCGCTTCATGGACGACCACGGCGACCCGAGCACCTGGTCCCAGGCCATGGAAGACCTGTACATGGCCGAGCACAACGTGCTGATGGGCAACGGGGCGGTTCCCTCGGGGTGTCAGCACTGCGGGATCCCGGAGCGTGAGCACGCCCGTCGGTGGACCGACGGCATCGGCTGGCACCCGTGGGTACAGCCTCGTTCCTCCCAGACTCTCGCGCGGATGAAGGCCCGGCGGGCCGCCCGCGCCACCAACTCCCTGAAGGACGGTGCCCGATGAGCGCCTCCATGAACCCCGTCGCCCGTCGGGCGGCCATCCTCATCGCCAACACCAGCGGTGCCCCCGAGGAGATCGCGGCCGTCCTCGACGCGGCCGGGATGCTCCAGCGGCCGGCCGAGCGGATCAACGGCCCGTACCCGCTGTGGGTTCGCCCGACTGGCCTGGGTGTCGCGGTGGACGCGCACCCGCTGGTGTCTGCGCTGGTGCGTGGTCTCGCGGCCGAGGTGGCCGAGTGTCCGGAGGACGTCATCGCCGAGCTGGTGACGATCGCCGAGGCGTCGGGCCCGGGGCAGGACGCGCTGATCGAGGGGCTGTTGGGGCGCCTCGGTGGGACGGATACGCGGTACGCGGCGGCGGACGCGCGGCGGCTGGCCGAGGTGCTGCTGTCCATGATCGGCCCGGCGCTGCCCCACCAGCGGGACGGGAGGGCCGCGTGATGGACACCGACGAGCTGAACGACCGCATCGCCGAGTTGGAGGCGGAACGCGACGAACTTCGCTCCGAGCTGGAGTCCACCCGGGAGGAGCTGGAGCAGGCGACCACCCGGCTGGAGGAGCTGACGGCGGTGGCTGAGAACACCCGCGACCTGATCCGGGCCGCGTCCGAGGCCATCGAGAAGGGGGACTTCTGATGCCGTGGATTTCCCGCCGCGCGCAGGCCGAGCAGGCTGCCGCGATGAGCCGGCTTCGTGACCGTGTCCGTGAGCTGGAGGCGGACCTGGCCGAGCAGGGCCGGGCGAACGGGCGCCTCGCCGCCCGAGCCGTCGCCGCCGAGACCGCGAACGAGGGCGCGATCAAGGCCGTCCGGTCCGCGCACAAGGGGCAGCACGACGAGAACGCCCGGCTGCGCGAACAGGTCGACCGGCTCCGGCGCGACCGCGACGGCCTACGCCGCCAGCTCGACGACGCCATCGGCTACACCGCGCAGGAGCTGGCGCTCCTGGACGCCGGAGCCTCCAAGGCCTCCTGACCACCCGACAGTCGGCCGCCTCCTGCAGTGGCGGCGGCCGCCAACCGGAGATCAACATGAGCACTGACATCGTGCGGGCCACGCCCGCCACCTCGCTGCCGGACATGGTCCGGTACGCCGAACACCTCGCCAACGCGAACCTGCTGCCCAGCCAGTACCGCAAGCAGCCCGCCAACGTGCTGTACGCCATGGAGTACGGCCGCACCCTGGGCATCACGCCGCTGGCCGCGATCACCGGCATCCACGTCATCGAGGGCAAGCCGTCCGCGAGTGCCGCGCTGATCGGCGCGCTCGTCCGGCAGGCCGGCCACAAGCTCCGCGTCACGGGCAACAGCCAGAGCGCGACCGCACAGATCATCCGAAGCGACGACCCGGACTTCACCTACGAGGTGACGTGGGAGTTGCGGCGCAACGAGCGGGGCAACCCGTCCGCGGAGGACGCCGGGCTGCTCGGCAAGGACGTGTGGAAGAAGTACGCCGCCGCGATGCTGAAGGCCCGCGCCATCTCGCAGGTGGCCCGGGATGCGTGCGAGGAGGTGCTGTTCGGTCTGCACTACACGCCCGAGGAACTGGGCGCGTACGTCGACCAGGACGGCAACCCGGTGGATGCCCCGGTGCAGCCTCTGCGTGCGGTCAGCGGGAAGCCGCCGACGGCCAGAGGCAGGGACTTCCTGCACGAGGCGTACAAGGCCGCTGACGCGGACACCGTGCGCCGCCTCTGGCAGGAGGCGAAGGCCGATGGCCGTCCGGACCACTACCTGGAGAGCATTGCCCAGGTGGGCCGGGATCTGGCCGCTGCAACGCCGCAGGCTGACCCGGTCGCAGAGCCGGAGCCGGTGGAGGCGGAGGTTGTTGAGGACGAGCACACCGCCGCAGTGGACGCCCTGCGGGGTGCCGCGCTCGCGGCTGGCGTTGCCGCCACCATCGAGGCCGACTTCGCCCAGTCGTACGGCGTGTCGATCGCGGAGGCCACGGCCGAGCAGCTCGCCGAGATGACGCAGCTGCTGGCGGGTGCGGCATGAGCCTGAAGGAGACCGCCGGCCGGGCCGCCGTACTGCAGGCCCTGTACGAGGAGATCGGCGAGCAGCTCAAGGCCGCGAAGGCCGAGCAGGCTGCCGGCCTCAAGGCCGCCAAGCAGGAGACCGGGACACGGCAGATCAGCGCCGAACTGCCCGGCGGGCAGGCCGTCGCCAGGGTGACCCTGGTCAGCCCGAGCCCGGCTGCCACGGTGATCGACGAGCAGGCGTTCACCGCCTGGGTGCGCGACCACCGAGCCGACCAGATCAAGCGCGAAGTCGTCACCCGAGTTCGGGAGGCGTTCGTGAAGTCGCTCCTCGCGGAGATGACCGCAGCCGGTGTGCCGCAGTGGTGCGACCAGGAGACCGGCGAGGTTCACGCGGTGCCGGGTGTGGCGATGCAGCCGCGGGCGGCGTACGTGCGGACCACGTGGGAGAAGGCCGGCCGCGATGAGGTGGCCCGTGCTTGGCAGGCCGGCGAACTGGCAGCGCTGGTTCTGCCGGAGCTGACCGCTGGGGGTACCGAATGATCCGCCCCTGGCACTGCCGGCCGCTGGTCGGCTTCGACCTGGAATCTACGGGTGTCGACCCGTTGGAGGACCGGATCGTGACGGCCTCGGTTCTGCGGGTGGGTCCGCAGCGTTGGCGGTCCCGCGAGGACAACGCCGGCCGCTGGCAGTCGCTCGACCGGTACGGGTGGATCGCTGACCCGGGGGTGGAGATCCCCGAGGGCGCCGCCGCCGTGCACGGGATCACCACGGAGCGGGCCCGCACGATGGGCCGACCCGCGGCCCGGGTGGTGCAGGAGATCGCGATCGTCCTGGCCGAGCACATCGTGGAGCTCACTCCGATCGTGGTCATGAACGCGCCGTACGACTTCACCATGCTGGACCGGGAGTTGGAGCGGCACGGCCTCGAGCCGCTCGCGGTCCAGGCCGGCCAGGAGCCGATCGTGGTGGACCCGCTGGTCTTGGACCGGCAGGTCGACCGGTACCGGCGCGGCAAGCGCAACCTAACGGCCCTGTCCGAGCACTACGGGGTCCGCCTCGACGGCGCGCACGAGGCCGCCGCAGACGCTCTCGCCGCCGTACAGGTGGCGTACGAGATCGCCGAGCGCCACCCCGCGATCGGTGGGGCCTCGCTGGCGGACCTCCACACGGCCCAGGTCGCATGGGCGGGCGAGCAGGCGGACGGCCTCCGGCAGTACCTGATCCGGCAGGGCCGCGACGCCACCGGCGTCCACGGGCACTGGCCGCTCATCCCCCGGCAGGAGGTGGCGTCGTGACCCCCGAACTCGAAGGGCCTGTGCCGTGTGCGTCGGCGCCGGAGCTGTTCTTCCCGCCCGACGGGGAGCGCGTTGGGTCCTCGGACCAGATGAACCGCGTCTGGCTGGCCCAGCAGCTGTGTAAGCGGTGTCCGATCACCGAGTGGTGCCGTGAGCAACCGCGGCCGGCCGAGTTCGGGGTGTGGGGCGGTGTGGACGAGCACGCCCGGTCCAAGGCCGCCGGTGTGCGATTCCGCCACGACCGCCCGATCAAGATCCGTGTCCCGACCCGGTGCGGGACGACCGCCGGAGCCGCCAAGCATCGCCGTTTGAAGCAGGCGGTCTGTGACGCCTGCCGCGAGGCCGACCGCATCGACACCGCGAACCGGCGGGCCAAGCGTGCCGCTCAGGACGCGGCGTGACGGCCCGTAGCCGCCGTGACCCGGCCGCGAAGCCGGACGCCACGATCGCGTCGCTGACGCTGACGCCCGTGCCCGAGGAGGACCGGGAGAGCGCTCGCCAGTTCGTGGCTCGGCGGGCCCGGAACGCCGCCGATGAGGCCCTGCTGCTGGCCGCTCTCGGCCTCGACCAGCCGGCGTGACCTGCGGCCAATGGCTGCCCGCGGTCCGCAAGCACTGCGGGCAGCCCGCCCGGCCCTACCCCTGCGGCGCCAGATGCGCCGACCACACCCCGGCCGCACAGGCCGGCCACACCGAGCCACCCTCAACCCCGATGGAGCGCCAACGATGAGCACCACGGTGGAGTACACCATCCTCGCCGAGGACGGCCCCGTGACCGTCCAGGCCGAGCCCGCCACCCCGGGCCTGTACATCTACAAGCAGCCCGACACCGTCGACGTCGGGGCGTCCTGCCGGTGGCGGATCGGCCACCACAGCGGCGTGCAGGTCGCCCGCTTCCGCACCGCCGACGACGCCCGCAGCGCGGTCGTCCACCTCGTCGACTGGGTCGACTGGACCGAAGACTCCAAGATCCTCGCAACCACCATCGCGAACCGGTCCGACGCCCCCGAGTTCCTGCGGATCATCGACGACTGCCACGGCCACCTCGGGAACTGCGCGCACCCCGAGCCGGACTCCGACTGGCTGCCGAACGGCGGGCACACGGGCCCGATGTGCGCCTACGTCGCCGGCATGAGCGCCCGCTGCACCTGCGACTGACCCGCTGACCGCCTGGGGCGGGGTGTCACCGCCTCCGCCCCAGGCCACCAACCCCGACCGCACCAACTGACCGGAGACCAGCACATGGCCGAGAAGGACCGGCGCACTTACGTCCGTGTCCACGATGGGCTGACGGACCACCCGAAGATCGTCGAGGTGGGCGGGGAAGCTGCGTGGCTGTACGTCAGCGCGCTGTGCTACTCCTCTCGTCAGCTGACCGACGGCCTTGTTCCGAAGCGACTGATCCGCCGACTGACCGACGGAAGCAACCCTGAAGCAAGTGCTTCGGCACTGCTTCGCGTTGGCTTGCTTCACGAAGGCGAACACGACTGCCCGCGATGCCCCGTTGGGGGCCCCGATGTGTACGTCGTGCACGACTACCTCGAGCACCAGCGGTCCGCTTCGGAGGTCGCCGCGCTCCGCGAGAAGCGTTCCGCCGCAGGTCAGCGAGGTGGCAAGCGTTCCGGCGAGTCCCGTCGAGCCGCCTCGAAGAGCGAAGCAAACGGCGAAGCACTTGCTTCAGATTTGCTGAAGCAAACGCGAAGCAAAACCGAAGCAGAGACAGAGACAGAGACAGAGGTAGAAGAAGTACTACGTACTTCTTCACGTTCGCGCCGCAAAGCCGGCCACGACGAGCCGCCGAGGACCGACGTCGAACGCGTCTGCCGGGCCCTCGCCGACGCCGTCGAAGCCAACGGCTCCAAGCGGCCCACCATCACCAAGCAGTGGCGCGACGAAGCCCGCCGCCTCATCGACATCGACGGCCGGACCGTCGACCAGATCCTCGGCGCCATCGACTGGTCCCAGAACAACAGCTTCTGGCGGTCCAACGTCCGGTCGATGCCCAAGCTCCGCCAGCAGTACGACCAGATGCGCCTCCAGGCGATGCGCGACAAGCCCCGCAACGACGTCGCCACCATCGGCGACGGCATCCAGCTCAACGGCACCGACGCCCGCATCGCCGAACACCTCGCAGTACTCGCCCAGATGGAAGCCGCCGAAGGAGGCACCCGATGACCCCCATCGAAGCCGGCCAGCTCCTCACCCACGCCGCCGCGTTCGACAACCGCAAGCCGTCCGTCGCCGCCAACAACGCCTGGGCCGACGCGCTCAAGGACATCCCCGCCGACCCGGACGCCTACGCCGCCGTCAGTCGCTTCTACGCCAAGCCGTCCCGCGACGGGGCTCTCGACTCGACTCGGTGGATCCAGCCCCACCACGTCCGCGCCCTGCGCCAGGAGATCCGTGCCGAGCGCATCCCGGTCGCCGACAGCATCATCTACCCGGCCATCCCCAGCGAGACCGGCGCCGAGTACGTGCAGCGCCGCCGCGAACTGGTGACCGCGATCGCCGACGGCCGCATCGAACCCGAGATCAACCGGCAGTTGACCGGCGGACCGCACCCCACCGTCGCCGACGCCCTCGCCGGCATCGGCCAGATGCCCGCCCACCTCCGCGAGGAACTCGCCGCCGCCGGCCTCGGGCGGCGCACGGGGCGCTTCCCCGAACTTGCCGTCGCCTGCCCGCTGGAACTCTGCCGAGCAGCCCCGGGAAAGCCGTGCAGAACGCCCAGCGGCCGCGAGATCAAGGCGGACACGCACGGCAGCCGCCGCGACGCCTGGCACGCCCACCAGACCACCCAACCCGCCGCCTGAGGAAACCCGATGCCCACCGTCCTGCCCAACGCCCAGCCGATCGCCGCCATGCCGATCTGGGCCCAGCTCCAGCTCGCCGCGCGCGGCATCGCCCTCGACCACGTCACGGAGTGGAGCCGGGCCGCTTGGGACGACGACCTGATCGCCGTCATCACCGTCCGCGACGGCCTCCCCGACTACGCCATCGTCACCCGAACCGCCGCCTGAGGAGACCACCGTGACCACCGCGTTCGCCATCCGAGGCACCACCAAGTACCACTCCGTCGCCGACTGCCCGGCCCTCGACAGCGCCCGCCTCAACCACCGCGGCGCCGTCTTCCAGATCACCGACACCGCTGGCCACACCCCGTGCACCGTGTGCGCCAGCCCGGACATCACCGAGTGGACCGTCACGCGGGACAACCTCGTCGAGCTGCTGGAGCTGATCGGTCAGGCCAAACCGCACTACGCGCCGCGCACCCCCGAGGGCCCGTACGACCTCAGCGTCCAGATCGACGGCCTCACCATCTGGGCCCACCGCGGCCAGCCCCGCACCGTCGCCCGTTTCGGCGACACCATCACCCGCCAGACCGACGGCACCTGGACCGTCCGGCACGCCGAGGAGACCAGCCGATGAGCCAGTTCACCTACCGCATCACCACCGCAGGACGCCAGGTCCGCTACGGCACCGAGACCTGGACCGGCACCCTGCAGGGCCTCGCCGAGCACCTCGCCGACGACACCCGAACCTGCCGGCCCGACGTCACCGGCCCGATCACCATCCACATCTGGCCCAGCCGCGACGACGACCACTACTGCGGCCCGCACCCCGACGACGCCAGCACCTACGACTACCCGGACGCCACCGAGGAGACCACCCGATGAGCCAGCCCCAGCCCGCCGCGCCCCTCGACCTCGACGCCATCCAGGAGTCTCTGCCCCAGGCCGCCGGCTACGGCCCCCCGTGGCACGTGAACCTGGTCAACGGTCAGTGGCTCATCCACTACGACCCCACCGACCCCGAGGACAGCACCGTCGCCACCGTGCCGGACTTCCGCCTCGCCGCGTTCTTCGCCGGATCGATCACCAACGTGCTCGACCTCCTCGACCGCGTCCGGGAGCTGGAGGCCGAGACCGCCCGGCTCCGCACCGCCTGGCACTCCGCCAAGGCCCGCGCCAGCACCGCGAACGAGCACCTCGACCTCGCCGAACACGGGCGCGACTGCGCCGTCGAGGCCGTCGAACAGCTCCAGGCCACGCTCAACCAGATGCCCCGCTGCCAGGCGCCCCACCCGACCGTCGCCGAGGCCCGGTGCGAGCTGATCATCCAGCACCCCGGCTGGCACGCCGCCCACGTCGGCGCGTGGCCCCACGCGAGCTGGCCCTACCACCCGCAGACGTAGCGGCCCCGTGCACGGCCAGGACCGGACCACCAACGGCCGCGCACGGTCCCACGCACCCCGTGTGCCACCCGAACACCCACAGGGCCCCAGAAGGGCCGTTACGCCCCACGCACCCCTCGCCTTATACCCCTGGGAGTATCGCCGTGACTCAGCTTCGAACCTTCTCCTTCGGGGGGGGCTGGCAGTCCATGGCCAGTCTCGTCCTCGCCGCCCAAGGTCTCATCGACTACCAGGTGTTCCTCTTCGCCAACGTCGGCGACGACTCCGAGCACCCCGGCACCCTCCGCTACCTGGAGGAGTACGCCAAGCCGTTCGCCGCCGACCACGGCATCGAACTGACCGTCCTCGACCGCATCCGCCGCGACGGGTCCACCGAGACCCTGTGGGGACGGCTCACGAGGGAAGGATCCAGGTCCCTGCCGATCCCGATCCGCATGAGCAACGGCGCCCCCGGCACCCGCTCCTGCACCGCCGACTTCAAGATCAAGGTCATCGGCAAGGAACTCAAGCGCCGCGGCGCCACCGAAGACAACCCCGCCACGGTCGGCATCGGCATCAGCGTCGACGAGATCCACCGCGCCAACAACCGCCGCCACGAGCCGCACGAACGCATCGAGTACCCGCTGCTCGACCTCGGCATCCGCCGCTCCGACATCCCGCGCATCATCCGGGGTGCTGGCCTCCCGGTGCCGCCCAAGAGCAGCTGCTTCTTCTGCCCGTTCCACCGGCCCGAGACCTGGCACGAGATGCGCCGCACCGAACCCGAGCTCTTCGAGAAGTCCTGCCAGCTCGAAGACCTCCTGAACCGGCGCCGCGACGAGCTGGGCAAGGACCACGTCTGGCTGACGGCCTACAACCAGCCGCTGCGCGAAGCCATCCCGGACGGCGTCGACCCGCTGCCGCTCGTATTCGACGAAGCCGAAGGGGCCTGCACCTCCGGCTACTGCATGACCTGACCACCCGGCGGCCGGCACCCACCGGCCGCCACACACACCCACCACGGAGACCATCATGACCGACCGCCAGTTCGCCATCGGCGACCGCGTCCGCACCCTCATCAACCTCACCTCCGCCGACTGGGCCCCCGAGCAGCCCGACATCCCGGCCGGCGCCCTCGGCACCATCGACCACATCCACCCGTCACACCGCAACCCGTCCGTGGCCGCCGGCTACGGCGTGATGCTCGACGACTCCGTCGACCGCCTGTCCGCGTGGATGGCCCCCGAGGACATCGAGGCCGCCGGCGGTGCCCGGTGACCGACACCCCGCCGCCCGCCAGCCAGCAGGGCTGGGACCGCGCCGAATTCACGTGCGGCCGCTGCTTCGTCACCGTCACCGCCACCACCGAGCGCGAGTACATCCGGCTCGTCGCCGGTCACAAGGCCCAGTGCCCGCCGACCGCCCGCGCCACGGCCAGCTGAGGAACCGCCACCATGACGCTTACCTTCACAGACATCTTCTGCGGCGCCGGCGGTAGCAGCAACGGCCTCGTTGCCGCCGGCATGGAACTCCGCCTCGCCGCCAACCACTGGCAGCGCGCCATCGAAACCCACGCCGCCAACCACCCGGCTGCGGACCACATCTGCGCCGACGTCAACAACTACGACATGCGCCGTCTGCCCACCACCGACATCCTGTGGGCGTCGCCGATCTGCACCGAGATCAGCCCCGCCGGTGGCCGCAAGCGCACCAAGGGCCAGATGTCCCTCCTCGAATACGGCTCCGTCCCGGACGCGGCGTGGGAGCGCACCAGGGCGACCGCATACGACGTCATCCGCGCCACCGAGGTCCACCGATACAAGGCCGTGCTGTGCGAGAACGTCGTCGAGTTCGCCGTCGACTGGGAGCTGTTCGACTGGTGGCGCAAGGGCATGGAGATGCTCGGCTACAACTCGCAGGTCGTGTCGGCGTCTTCGGCGCACATAGGAGGCCCGGGGAACGTCCATGCGCCGCAGTGGCGGGACCGGATCTACATCGTGTTCACGCGGCACGGGATCCCTCTGCCGGACTTGAAGCCGCGGCCGCTGGCGTGGTGTCCGGAGTGCGGCGAGGACGTGCACGCGATGCAGTCCTGGCGGAACGGTCGGCAGGTCGGGAAGTACAAGCAGCAGTACGACTATCGGTGCCCGAACACCTCGTGCCGTCACGCTCTGGTGGAGCCGTACGTCCGCCCGGCGGCGGACATCATCGACTGGAGCCACACCGGGAAACGGATCGGGGACCGGGACCGGCCGTTGGCGAAGTCGACGATGGATCGGATCCACGCAGGGCTGGCGAAGTTCCCGGAAACCCGCACGGTGCTGACGGTCAACCACTCCGGGCATGACGGCCGGCCGTTCCCCGCCGATCAGTCGCCGCTGCCGTCCCGCACCGTGAAGATCGGCGAGGGTCTGCTGGTGCCGTCCGGTGGCACGTGGAACACGGAGCCGACCAGCACGGGTGAGCCGATGCGCACGCGGATGGCGAACCCGAAGGGCTTCGAGGCCCTGGTGTCGTCGCCGTTCATCGTCGAGTACCGCCGCAACGCGACCGCAGAGAGCATCGAGCGCCCCCTGGCCACCGTGACGGCTGGCGGCAACCATCACGGCCTGGTGATCCCGTACCGGAACGCCGCCACGGAGACCGCCAGGGAGCCCGCACCATCGGCGGAGGACTGCTACTTCCGGATGGTTCAGCCGAGGGAGCAGCTCCTCGCTCAGCGATTCCCGAAGGACTACATCGTCCACGGCAACAAGGGCGAGCAGACGATGCAGGCGGGCAACGCGGTGTCGTCCAACGTCGCGCAGTGGATTGGTGAACGAGTCGTCGCCGCCCTGAGCTAACCCCGGCATTGCCCGACCGCCGCCCGCCACCGCGGGCGGCCCCAACCCAACCCGAGGACCCGATGACCGACATCACCACCGAGCAGGCCGAGACCTACCTCACCGCCGTCGAGGACCGCCTCACCTCCGCCGGCCTCCGCCCCGCCCTCCTCGACCTTCACCAGCACGACAAGTACGACGAGACCGGCGACACCATCCCCTCCGCCGTCCTCACCTGGCCTGCCGAGCACCCGCTCGTCAACACCGACGTCCACGAGCACGGCCTGCTCGTCGCCTGGGCACCCGCCAGGGGATGGGTGCACGCGTCCCTCCGGCCGGACGGCAGCAACGAGCAGCTGCAGCACGTCGCCACCGACAACGCCGAACCCGACCAGGTCACCGCCGGCATCCTCACCGCCGCCCTCGGCCTGCCCGCCAACGCCGATGAGCAGGCCATCACCGCCGCCATCATCACCGCCTCCCACGGCGTCAAGCACGGCACCCCCACCTACCAGACCTGCACCTGCCACAAGCACCCCTGCGGCGGCGTCGGCTGGGACCGCATCGACCCCGACTGCCCCGACCACGGCCAGAAGAACCCGTGCCTGATGTGGCACTGGGCCGCCTGCTGCCCCGCCAACTGAGGCCGCCATGACTCACACCACCACCGACCGCATCAACCGCGTCACCCGCCACGGCACCCCCATCACTGATCAGCAGCGCGACGACGCCCGGCGCCTCCTCGACGCCATCCTCGACGCCGCCAAGCCCTTCGGACTCACCCTCGACAACTTCGACTGGGTCGCCGACCTGCCCGGCATCTGCATCGACGTCACCACCCTCTAACGCACCCCCGGCCTGCCGTCACCCGGCGGCAGGCCCCACCCACCGACCCTGGAGACCGCCGTGACCGACCAGCCCCGCCTCTTCCGACTCCAGCGCGACCACGACGTCACCGGCATCTCCGGCACCGGCACCGTCGCCCACGGCGTCCGGTGGCCCGACGGCACCGCCACCATCCGCTGGACCGGCAACCGACCCTCCACCGTCCAGTGGGCCAGCATCGACGACGCCATCGCCATCCACGGCCACGGCGGCCACACCCGCATCGAATGGGCCCCGATGCCCATCCCTCACGTCGTTGCCCTATTGGAGCTGGTCAACGACCTCCGCGAGATCGACCCCGACCCGTGCCGCTACGACCAACACGGCCACTGCGAAGAGCACGCATGGTTCGAGACGGAGCGGAGCTGCCCGGAAGCCCGTGCCGCCGAGCTGTTCGCGGGCAATGCCGCGCCCGGCCCCGCCGCGTGACCGTGTCCCCGTGGCTGGTTCTGGCCGGCGCCCTCCTCGGCGCCGGCCTCGGGACCGTCCTCCTCGCCCTCCACCCCTGGAGACGCGCATGACAGCACCCACCGACCCCGCCGTCGACCGCATCGTCCACACCATCGAGCAGGCCACCATCAGCCAACTGCAGCAGGCGTTCCGCCAGCTCGGATGGCCCATCCGCATCGTCGTCGCCGACGACCCGCAGGCCAGTTCTGAGGAGCCGCAGTGATCGCCTGGACCGTCCTTGCCACCTGCGGGCCCGCCGCCATCGTCAGCCTCTGCTGGTTCCAGCGGATCTGCGCCGACTACGTCGAGGCCTGCCGCGCCACCACCCGGAGGATCCCCATGCCCGACCTGCCCGACGACATCGGCGTTACCCCCGCCACCGGAACCCGGCCCGCCATCCTCTGGGCCCGCTACGGCAACACTACCGAGTTCCACGCCGTCCGCGGCGTCCAGCCGGCCGACGGCGAGCCCGCCGACCGCGAGGAGCCCCAGCCGTGACCCTCACTGCCCGCCCCGGCGTCCCGCTCACCGCAGCCGAGATCGAGGCGCTCGCGCTCACCGCCGACGGCTACACCAGCCACCAGATCGCCCACCGCCTCGGCATCACCCGATCCGCCGTCCTCGACCGAACCGCCGCCGCCCGCACCAAACTCCGCGCCCGCACCACCACCCACGCCGTCGTCCTCGCCTACCGCACCGGCCAACTCGGTCTCGCCAGCGGAGCCGACCGCCTCACCGCGGCCCGGGCCCTCGTCCAACAGCTACACGCCATCCTTGACCAGCCCCGGAGAGCCGCATGACCAGCGCCTACCAGCAGCAGCTCGTCCAGCAACTCCGCGCCGCCGAAGACGAACTCGGCAAGCTCCGCCGACGCGTCGCCGAACTGTCCGAGCAGATCCTGGCCGTCAAAGATCAGCCCGACGGGGCCTACCGCGAACGCGCCCACCTCACCGCCTGGCTCGCCACCATCTACCCCGCCGTCATCACCCCCGCCACCGACATCGACGAGGACGGCTGGCAGATCCTGTACATCACCGCCGACCGCCACCAACTCTCCTGGCACATCCACCCCCGCGACACCGACCTGTACGCCCACGTCGAACACGTGTCGGCCGACGACCCGCGCGCCCAGTGGGACGGCCACACCACCGAGCAGAAATACGCGGCCATCCGCAGCCTGTCGCTGTTCCCGCGCGACGGCGGCTGGGCCACCCACCGCCGCTGGCAGTCCACCATCGTCGAAGCCCGCCGACAGGCCGCCCGCGCCGACCACACCGAGGCCCGCATCGCCGTCGTCCAGGCCGCCCTTGCGGACGTGCGCGCCACTCGCGGCCTGCTCGGGTCGGTCGTCGCCGACCAGATCGACGCCGCCCTCGACGGAGCCACCACCAACACGGCCACCAGCATCACGCCACCGCAGCTCCGCCAGGCCGGGGAGATCCCGCCCCAGCCGCCCGCGGCGCCGCTCCCTCAACTCGCCACCCTGTACGCCACCATCACAGCCCAGGCGCGGACCGAGGCCGCCAAGCGGGAAGTCAAGATCAGCGCGGCCCTCACCAACGCTGGCTACACCGTCGTTCGGACCCAGCCCGTCGAGGAAATCGCTGCGGAACCCGCCACCCTTGTTCGGCTCCACAAGCACCTGACCAGCACGCCACCTTCGCGACTCGGCGTACACCCCGGGCAGATCGGCGACTTCACGGGCTTCCCAGCCATCGCAGACAACACCGTGCCGCCCGGCGAGGTTCACCTTCGGCCGCATCCGAAGACCGCGCCGTGACCTGCCCCGACGACGCGTGGGACGGCTGGGAGACCGAGGCCCTGCTCGACCTCGACCCCGACGACTGGGAACCCCTCCCGCCGCCCCGCCACATCGTGGACGTGATCACCGACCTCGCCGACTACCGGCCCGCGTAGGGAGAAGGAGAACAACGAGTGAGCTACGACATCTACCTGGAGATCGACACCGGCTCCGACTGCCTGACCACGGTCGTCGAGGTCGGGAACTACACGTCGAACGTCTCCCCGATGTGGACCCGGGCCCTCGGGGAGCCACTGCGCGAGCTGGACGGGCAGAACGCCGGCCATGCGGTGGCGCTGCTCGACACGGCGATTAGCGCCATGCAGGCCGCACCGGCCGAGTATCGCGAGATGAACCCGGCGAACGGATGGGGCCGCTACGAGGGCGCGCTCGACTACCTGAAGCGGCTCCGCGCGGCATGTGCCGAGCACCCAAAGACGACGATCCGGGTGAGCTCCTGATGACCGCCAAGCTGGTGGACTGGCTGCGGTCGGAGTTGAACCGCTTGGAGCAGATCGCGCAGGCCGCCGCCGTCGCGGACGGTCCGGTGTGGACCCACAACCCGGACGACGGCTGGATCGTCGAGGGCAACGACGGACCGGTGATCTACGACGAGGGATCTCCGACAGGCGACCAGGCACAGCACATCGCGCGTCACGATCCGGCGGCGGTGCTGCGTCGGGTGGCGGCCGACCGGCACCTGCTCGACGAGCACCCGCTGAAGCAGAGGCTGGCGATCGGACCCCGCATGAAGGCGCGCCCCGTCTGGGTGTGCGCAACCTGCGGCGGCGACGTCAGGGAGGACCCAAACGCCTACCCGTGCTTGACCGTTCGACTGCTCGCCGAGGGCTACGGCTGGGAGGAGCCGCAGTGAGCCCGTAGTCACCTCCTGCTCGTGGCCTGGCCAGACCCCGCTCACCCCACTCCCCACCCACCTGCACAGCGCACCAGGAGACCGGATGCTTCCCGCCCCGCTCGTTGACCGCCTCCGTACCCAGCTCGGCCATCTTCCCGAGCTGATCACCCTGGCCCATCTCGCCCTCGCCCCTGGCTCCGGCCGGCGTGGGGCCCGCGTCTCCGGCGCCACCCGCACCGCACCCCTCCCCTGCAACCCGGGCACCCTCTCCCTGATCGGCCCCACCGCCACCGCCACCGTCCACGACGAGTACGGCGACCAAGACGACACCCCCGGCCTCGACCTCCTCGCTGGCTGGGCCCGGACCGTCCTCGAGGACAGGCAGACCGCCAACGACTGGACCGCCTGGAGCCGCCCCGCCGGCCACCACTGGGAGCGCACCGTCTCCGTCGCCGTGAAGCTGCTGCTGTTCCACCTCGACTGGGCTGCCACCCGCCCGTACGCCCGCGACATGGCCGACGAGATCGGCCAGCTCCACGGCCACCTCAACCGCGCCACCGGCTTCCCGATAGCGCCCACCGCCCGACGCCTCATCGTCTGCCCCGGATGCGACCTGATGACCGCCACCGTCAGGCCCGACACCAAACGGGAGTGCGGCAGCTGCGGCCTGATCCTCACCGCGGAGGAGTACGCCGCCCGTGTCGAGCAGACGCTGGCCGAGCTTGCCGCGGCCTAACCTGCCAACGAACGCCGGGCCAACCGGCTGATGCGCCGGTGATGCGTGGCTGATGCGCCGCAGGTCAACGGCATGACAACGGCCCCACCCGATACGCCGGGTGGGGCCGTGATGCGTGGTGATGCGTCAGGCCGAAGGCGGCTCGACGACCGGCGGCTCGATCGCGGCCGGCCGGGTCGGAAGCTTGGCCCCTGGGCGCCGCAGGTACCAAGCGACGAACTCCTTGATGACCGTCCCACGGTCGCTGCCCTGCGACTTGGCCGCGGTCAGCAGGTCGCGCCAGTCGTCGTCACTGATGCGGACTGACCGGTGCTGGGTCTTCGGGACGTTTGGCATGGGTGCCACGGTACCCGGACGGTGGGCATAGAGCCAGACTAGGGGGTTGCGGTGTACGTACACCTAGGGCTAGGGTGTACGTACACCGCGAGGGGGAGGAACCCGATGCGCACCACCGCCAAGATCCGCACCCGCAACACCGCCCAGGCCCGTGACACCAACCGGGCCACCCAGTACGCCACCCTCAACGGCCGCTACCAGGCCGCCCTCGACCGCGGCGAGATCATCCGCACCGGCGACCACCTCCAGCACCTCGGCATCCAGCTCCCCGACGGACAGCAGTCCTGGTACGGCCGCCACGTCGCCAAAGCCCACCGCGCCACCACCGGCCACGACGCCCACAAGGCCTGGGTCCAGCACCGCACCACCGCCCGCTGGATCGCCGTGTACGTCTACGCCCCCGACGCGCCCGCGCTCACGGCCGGCCTCTGGTCCTACAAGGCCACCCGCCCCGCCGCCGAACGCCTCTACGCGGAGGCCGCCTAGACCGACGTCACGGCCACCTCGACCACTCGCACACGCACCACCGCCAGGAAGGCGCCCGCCATAACCCCCAACCTCGCCCTCGTCGCCACCGTCACGGGCACCCTCGTCACCCTCGCCCCGATCGACCCGGCCGCCGTCCGCGCCAGCCTCCGCACGCTCGACCCCGACGCCCCCTTCGAGCAGACCGCCGAGGTCACCGCCGACCTCAGGCTCATCGACCACATCACCGCCTGTCTGCCCACCTGGCAGCGCCACGGTGCCGCCGACCTGGAGTGGCGGCTGCGCCAGATCGATGCCGCTGAGGACCGTCTCCTCGCCGCCCACGGCCACACCGTCCCCACCAGCGAGCAGCGATACCAGGCCCGCCAGGCGATGAACGCCGCCACCGCCGCCATCCAGGCCGCCGCCGACCAGGCCCACCCGCCCACGGAATGCCCGGCCTGTCACGGCTGGAAGGACTGCCCGGACGCCGACCGCGCCTACCGGAACGCACTCCACACCGCCTGGGTCAACCGCTGGACCACCTCGGCCTGACAGTGCAAGCCAGTCCGGCGGCCGTGACCACCCCGGCCGCCGAACCCCGCCAACCACCCGCCCCGCTTCCCCGGAGCACACCACCATGACCACCACCCCGCCCGACTGGGCACGTCGCACCGCCGCCAACATCGGCCGGTACGCCGCCATGGGACTCGTCCGCACAGCCGCCGCGCTCACGGCCGGCTGGTCCCTCTACGTCGTCGCCCGCCACTACGGCGTCCCCTGGGGGCTGGCCCTCGCGGCCGGCCTCGTTTTCGACGGCGTCGCCTACCTCTGCCTCAGGTCCGCCTCCGACGCCATCCGCGCCGGCCGTTCCGCCGCCCCCAGCATCCTCGCCACCCTCGGCATGGCCACCGTCTCCGTGTACCTCAACCTGGTCCACGCCGACATCACCCACGGCGGCCGACCGGCAGAGGTGCTGTACGCCTCCCCGGCCGTCGGCCTGCTCGTCGTCTCCGCCCTCGCCTGGAACGCCGACCGGGCAGCCGCCCGAGCAGCCCGCGGCGAGAGCGCATTCCGTCTGCCGTCGTTCGGGCTCTGGGGCTGGCTCCTTGCCCACGCGGAGGCCGGCACAGCCGTCCGTGAGCGCGCCGTCGCCCACGTGACCAGCGGCGCATCCGTGCCGCATCCGCCCGCATCCGCCCTCCCCGCCCGGACGATCGAGGACGACATCGCCGCCGAGTTCGCCGAGATCGGCCCTGCTGCCGCCGTCCAACGTGTCGCCGCTGCCAAGCCGGACGCCACCGACGACGAGATCGCCGAGATCCTCGCCACCTACCAGGTCACCGTCACCCCGGGCCAGGTCGCCCTGCTGCTGGAACGCGCCGCCGTCCCCACCGTCACCCTCGATCGCATCCCCCAGCCCACGACCGCCCCGGCGCCCGCCATCGACGCCCAGATGCGCCCGAATGCGGCACCGAATGCGGCACCGAATGCGCCGCAGGTCACCGGCCTCTCCAAGGCCGACGCCATCACCACCATGGCCCACCACCTCGGCGGCCTCGACACCCCCGCCGAATCCATCGCCACCGCACTCGCGCAGCAGGGCGTCGCCACCGACACCGCCTACATCCGGCACCGCCTGTCCAAGGCCAAGAGGAAGGCCGCCGAGACGGCCACGCACGCCGAGCAGCAGCGCGCCGAGTACGAGCGCCGCCACGGCAACGGCGGCTACGCCTGAAGGACACCCCCGCGCGCGCGATCCCCGCCGCCCCGCCGGCCCACGCCCTCAACGCCCCCCAAGCTCGCCCTCCACACCAGGAGATGACCATGGGCCTCTGGTCCAAGCTCACCGGCGGCCAGACCGCCAGCACCACCCCCGCCGGACGAACGCCCCGCGAACGCGCCCGCCGCGCACGGGACATCGAGCGCGCCGACGCCAACACCGCCAACTGGCTCCGCCGCGGCGGCCTCGCCCCCCGAAAGGGACGCTGACCATGACCCCCCCGCCCCCGCCACCGGCCCATCCACCCACCGTCGGCACCATTGAGCCCGAAGCCCCCGAATGGTGGCGCAAGAGCGGCCCGTGGAGCCCCCGCGCGTCCGCCGAGTCCGTCCCCGTCCCGCCGCGCGTCGACCTCGGCAAGAGCGTTCCGGCCGACGCCGTCCAGGACCAGCCCGACACCGACGAGCCGCCGGCCGACGACGAGAACGCCGACTCGGCCGGGCAGGCGTCCGAGCACTGGGGGCGCCGGGTCCAGCACAACCTTCACGGCCTGATCAGTCAGACCCCGGAGGAGCAGGCCGAGAACGCCCGCCGCCGCCACGAGAACCGGTACCGCGACCAGGGCGAGACCGACGAGGAACGCGACGCCCGGCACCAGCGCGAACAGCGATCCGAGGAACGCCACGCCTCCATCCTGTGGCGCCAAAGCCAGCCAGAGCGCACCCAGCGTTTCCGCCGCTGGTGCGTGCTCACCGCCGCCTCCGCCATCGCCGGCTACAACGTCGGCGCGATCCAGCTCGCCGCCCACCTGCCCCTGCCCGTCGGCCTCGGCGCCCTGATCGGCACCTGGTGGGTCGACCTGCGGCTGCGCGGCCTCAACCCCCGCCGCGACGACCGGCGGGCCCCCGTCCGAGTCTCCGAGGTCCGCGGCGCCGGCGCCCTGACCGTCCTAATCATCGCCCGCATCCCCGTCGCCTCCGCCATGGTCGGCGTCCTCGGCCTCGCCCCCCTGATCACCATCCTCTCCACCCACCACTGAGGAGATCCACCATGCTCGGCACTTTCGGAGCCGGCGGCGTCCTCATCGTCGTCGTGCTCGCCCTCATCGCCCACAAGCGCGGCGGCGGCAAGTTCCAGCCCGTCAAGGGCCACCACGTCTTCTACTGGGGGGCGGTCATCGGGATCGTCGCAGCCAGCGCGGGCACCGCCCTCCAGAAGATCAGCCTGGTCGGCACCCAGTTCTCCGACACGCTCACCAAGCAGTCCGAGACGTTCGGCACCGTCGGCCCGGCCGCCGTCGCCGCGTTCCTGGTCGGCGTTGCCTTCTGGTTCAAGCCCTCGTTCGTCAAGGACTTGATCTGCGGGATCGCCGCCCCTGGCGTCCTCAGTTCCGCCGCCGGCGTGTGGGCGATTCCCGTCGGCGTCGTCACCTCCCTCGTCCACACCGTGGTGAGCTGATGAAGCGCTATATCGAAGACGCCCGTACCCAGCACACCGACGCCCTGGCCGCGTGGCGGGAACGCCTCGCTACCGCCCGGGAGATTAAGGACCCCGAGAAGCGGGCCAAGGCCCTGGAGGAGCTCAAGGGGGAGCGGCCCGTTCATCCCTTCCTCGACGGGATCTCGCTTGCCGCCTTCGGCCGGGGAAACCGACGCATGCTGGCCCCGCTCAAAGCCCGCCACGCCAATGCCAAGACCGAGCACGCCGAGGCCCTGACGGCATGGAAGGAGCGCCGAGCCAAAGTCTTGGAGGTCAAGGACCCCGAGGAGCGGGCCAAAGCGCTGGAGGACCTCGGACGGGAGCGGCCCACCAGCCCCCTGCTCGTCGCCGCCGGATGCGCGGTCGTCGCGTCCGTCGTCGTGTGGCCGATGCTCCACGGACACCGCGCCGCCCTCGTGGCTGGGGCAGTGACGCTGTGGGTGCTGGCCGCTCTCGTCCTGGGCAACACCGACACGCCTGCTGAGCCGGCCAAGGGGGACGCTCCAGAGCAAGACAGTCCGGCGGAAGCGACCGAAGCGACTGGCGATCCCGAGGAAGCCGACGAGCACGCCGAGTTCCTCCGCCTGCTCCACCGCCTGATGCCCGGCACCAAACCCGGCAAGGACGACCGGATCCACCTCGCCCAGATCGCCCAGGAGTGGACCGGCGAGGGCGCGGACACCGCCTCCGTCCGGGCCCTCCTCGCAGAGCTGGACATCCCCACCACCGACTGCCGGGTGCCCGGCCGCGGGCCCTCCAAGGGCATCTACCTCCGCGACGTGCCCCCACTCCCCGACCCCTCTCGGGCCCCCCTCTCGGGCGTTGTTGCCGGGCCTGACCAGCAACAACAACAGCAACAACGCTCGGAAGCGGCCGCCCGAGAGGGGTTCTGGATCAAGGCCCACCCGGCCGAACCGAACCGATCGATCATCGAATGGGAGAACGCATCATGACCAAGGAACAGGCCATCGCCGAGGCCGCCCGCGAGATCCTCGCCCACGGCGGACCCCTCGCCCTCACCGACCCGCACATCGGCCTCCGCGCCATGAGCCGAGCCCTCGAACTCGGCGCCACCCACGACGACATCCGCGCCGAGATGCGCCGCCAGCGCGAGGAGGCCTGATCATGACCGCCATCCACGCCCTGGACGCCGACACCGCCCTGACCCGGGCCGGGTACGACAGCCTCACCTGCTGCGGTCAGCCCGCGCGCATCGCGCACGGCACCGAGACGCTGCCCGTCCCCGGGGCTATCTGCGAGTCCTGCTGGTGCACCGTCACCTCGACCGCCGGCTACGGCGCGGCCAGCGTCCGCCGCTGCCCCACCCACGCCCACTGACAGCTGACCCGAGAGGAAACGACACCGTGAACATCGACCAGCAGCTCGCCGCCGCCGAAGCCCGGCTCACCCAGCTCCAGCACCGCCTCGTCGAGTACGCCTCCGACGCGGACGAGCGCGGCCGCATCTACGACAAGATCCGCGCGACCCGCCGCGAGATCGACCGCCTGTCCAACCTCCAGCCGACCAACTGACCGCGCCCCGGGGCGCCCGCCACGCCTGCCACCCCGCCGACCGCTGAAGCAGAGGAGACCCCGATGACCGAACCGACCCAGTACTACCGCGCCATGGTGAACATCCTCAGGCCCGATGGCGACATGGTGACCTACTACGGCGACGGCGACCGCCAGGCCGGACTCACCGCCCCGCAGCTGCGCTCCATCGTCGAGGCCGAGGCCCTTGCGTGGGAGCCCGGCGGCACCGTGGCAGGCTCCCGGGTCAGCACCGACGGCTAACCGCCCCGGGGCGGCCGCCACGCCTGCCAGCCCAGCCGGCCGCCCCGGGCCTCCACCACCCACCAACGAGCAGAGGAGACCGCCATCATGGTGTTCAGCAACGGATCTGGCCAGCAGCCCGAGCAGCCCGAACCGCGCGTTGACGAGCGCGGCGGCGGCATCAGCGTCTGGCTCACCCCGGCGCCCGAACCGCAGCCGCAACCCGAGAGCTGACACCAACGCGCCCGCCTTGTTCGAATGACGAGGCGGGCGCTCCTGCGGGAGGATCCTGCTGTGAACCGCGAACAGCTCACCGGAACTGGCGCCAGCGTCGGCGAGGCTCTCCTCAACTGCCTCCACCAGCTTCCCGAAGCCAAAACAGCATTCCCCACCGCTGCCCGCACAGGGGTCTTCCAGGTTGACGGCCTGGTGCAGGCCGAGCGTCTTGTTGAGCGGGGCCTCAACGGACGCAACCCGTTCCGTGTCGGCATCGGGTTCGGCGGCAACTGGGACCGAATCGAGGCGCTCTGGGGATCAGACCAGTTGACGGCTGGCCACATGAGCGAGCTCTTCCTTGCCGATGTCGTCCTCGAGGACATCGTCGGCAACGACATGGAGCGCTGGGGCTTCCCCGGCAACGACTACACCATCACCTTCACCCCTGGCGATGCCGCCTAGTTCGCCGCTTGCGGAGTGATCGCTTCCCGTCGTAACCTCGGCTGCAGCAGGTATCCCCTGCCCAGAAACGCCCCGAAGGCCCCGCAGACCACTGTCGCGGGGCCTTCGTGCTGCCCGGGGAGGTGCCGTGGCCCGCTACCCGAACCCCCCGCTGGCCAGCCTCAACCCGGACGACATCGCCGACCGGGCCGGCACCGCAGCGGCGTTCGGAGTCGACGAAGTCACCATCAAGCGGTGGGTCCACCTCGGTCTGATCGAGGCGCTCCCCATCCCCGGCGGTCCGCACCTCTACCACCTGCCCACCGTTGCCAAGGCCGAGCGCCACTGCTGGCTCAACGGTGCCGACCGGCCCGCACGCGGCGGCCGACGCCCCGGCTGGCGCGTCGGACAAGCCGCCGCCTGACCCAGCCCTCTTGGAGCGCTCATGAGCGACTACTGCCGCCACCAGCCGGCCACAGACGGCATCGTTTGGGGCGCCTGCAGCGGCCCCGACGGCTGCGGCCACCTCCTCGCCCTCCACGTGGGCGTCGACCACTGTCCCGTCTGCGAACTCGTCGACCTCGCCGCCCGGCACCGCGAACCGCCCCAGACCGTCACGGTCAACGTCCAAGGCTCCCTGACGGAGAAGGACGTTCTCGACATCATGCGCCGTGCTCTGGGCCGCATAGCCAACCGCAGCCTCTGACCCGCCCCGCCCTCAACCGAAGGAAACACACATGTCGCTCGCCGACGACCTCCATGCCCTTGCCACCAAGCTCCGCGAGGAGGGGCACCACCTCGCCGACGAGGCCCACGCCCTCTGGGAGCGCCTGCACGGTGACGCGGGCGACCTCACCACCGAGGTCGGCGCCGACGCCCACCACCTCGCCGTGACCGCTGGCCCGCTCGTCGCCGAGGTCAAGGCCGACGCCGCGTCCATCGGCGAGGACGTCGCCCAGGAGACCAAGGCCATGGCCACCGAGGCCGCCGACATCGCGAAGGCCTGACCGAGGGGAGGTGACCGGTGGCTCCCCGCCGACCACCCGCCAACCACCGCGCCGCCCACCAGGTCCCCGTGGTCGAACGCCGTCGCGCCGCCGTCCGGCTCCGCATCGAGGGCAAGTCCTGGCAGGAGATCGCCGACGCACTCGGCTACGACTCCAAGGGCGGGGCCTGCAAGGACGTCTCCAGGGCCCTGCAGAAGGCGGTCACCGACCTTGCCCTGCCACTGGAGGAGTACCGGCAGCTCGAACTCGACCGCCTCGACGCCATGCAGGACGCCCTCTGGCCGAAGGTTCTCGACGGCGACACCCGGGCCATCGACACCGCTCTACGCCTCATGGACCGCCGCGCCAAGCTCCTCGGGTTGGACGCGCCGACCCGCACCGAGGGGGTGCTGAGCCTCGATGTCATCGACGCCAGCATCGCGGCCCTCACAGCCCAGGTCGACGCTGCTCGAACACAAGCTGGCGAAGCTGACGAAACTCCGTGAGCTGGTCGCCGAGAAGCAGCGCCTGGAAGCCGAACGCCTCGCACAGGTCGACGTGTTCGGCATCCTCGGCTACCAGCCCCACCAGCAGCAGGCCGAGTTCCACGGCGCAACCGAGGACGACGTGCTCTACGGCGGGGCGGCCGGCGGCGGCAAGTCCGTCGCGATCGTCATGGAGGGCCTGCGGGCCTGCGTCCGCCACCCCGGGATCCGGGTCCTGCTGATCCGCCGCACCTACGACGAACTAGCCGAGTCCGTGTTCCCGGTGCTCGCGAAGTTCGGCTACGCCGGCGATCTCGGGGCTCGCTGGAACGGCACCGAACGGGAGCTCCGCTTCCCGAACGGCAGCTTGTTCCGGTTCCGGTACATGGAGAACCTCGCCGACGCCTCCCGCCGGCAGGGCGGCGAGTACCAACTCCTCCTTGTCGACGAGACCACGCTCATGCCCCCCGGCGTGGTCGACATCCTCAAGTTCGAGCGGCTCCGGTCGGGCGGCAAGGTGCCGGTCATCGGCACCCGTTCCACCTGCAACCCCGGCGGCCCTTCCCACGCCCAGGTCAAACAGCGCTACATTGACGGCACCGCCCACGGCGCCAACATCGTCAGCGACGACCAGGGCCTCACCGTCCGGTTCGTCCAGGCCAAGGCCACCGACAACCCGCACCTCGACGGCAGCTACCACCGCCGGCTGAACTCGATCCCAGACCCGCAACGCCGCGCCGCGATGCGCGACGGCGACTGGGACCAGTTCGCCGGGATGATGTTCCCCGAGTGGCGGCGCGAGCGGCACACCCTGGAGCCGATCACGCTCCCGGCCGACTGGCGGCGCTACAACGGCATCGACTGGGGCTTCTCCGCTCCTTGGTGCGTGCTGTGGGCCGCGGTCGACGAGGACGGCCGCGTCTGGGTCTACCGCGAGATCTATAAAACGCAAGTCGGAGAGGCCGAGCAGGCCCGGCAGATCCTCGCAGCTGAGTCCGGCGAGCAGGTCGGACTCCGGTACGCAGACGATGCCATGTGGGCCACGCGTGGCGACGCCCGGCCGATTGCGTCTGTCTACGCCGAGAACGGCGTGTCCCTCACGCCGGCGGGCAAGGGCGGCCGTGTACCGGGCTGGCAGCGCGTGCACTCCTACCTCGGCGAGGCCCCGGCGTGCGCGCACCATCGTGCGCTCGGCTGGGAGACCTGCCCAAAAGTGCACGTCTTCACCACCTGTGCGGAGCTGATCCGCACCCTGCCGGCCCTGCCGCACGCGCAGATTGGTGACCCCGAGGACGCGGACACCAAAGCCGAGGACCACGCCCCGGACACCCTTCGCTATTTGCTGATCAACCTCGGCGGCGGACCACGCTTTCCGCTACTGGACGACAACGCGCCGCCAGCCATCGAGCAAGACCTCAAGGCCCCGTTTGCTGGCCGGTACGCGGTCGCGTCCGCCCCCGACGATCCTGACCGCGACGACGACGTGCCCGAGCGTGGGGCGGTGAGGAGGTCTCCGTGGGCTTCTGGTCCCGCCTGACCCGCCGCACCGACCCCGTCGAGGAGGCCACCGCCCCCACGACGGCTTCCTCCGGGCCCACGCCGCAGCAGGTCGCACGCCGCGGCTACGAGTACGGCATCCCCCGCGGCGGCACCACCGAGAACAACCAAGGCGGCGGAGACCTCGGCGGAGACCGCCGTGAACTCCTCCAGCAGCTCTACCAGGTGTACAACACGTGTACCTGGGCCTCGGCTTGCGTGGACGCCATCGCCCGCACCGTCACCGCCGGCGGTCTGTACATCGACTGGGCCAGCGACGACCTGGAGGGCGACAAGAAGGCCCCGGCCCGGCCCTCCAACGTTCAGCGCCTGCAGCAGCTGATCGACTACTGCAACCCGTACGAGGACATGCAGCAGCTGCTGCGTGGTGCCGTCACGGACCTCGAAGTCGCCGCCGACGCGTACATCGAGGTCGTGTGGTTCCTCGGTGAGCCGATCGCCCTGTACAGCCTCGACGCAGCGTCCATGCGGATCATCTCCGACCCGCACGGGCAGGTCACCCAGTTCGTGCAGATCACCGACGACGGCCAGAAGGCCTACTTCGAGCCGCACGAGATCATCCACATCACCATGGACACCCCCCGGTCCGGACTGCACGGCACATCGCCGACCGAGAAGGCCCTGCTGCCGATCACAACGTGGCTGTACGCGTCCGGGCTGCTCAAGGAGACGATGCGCAAGGGCGACCCGCCTACGTTGCACGTCGACTTCCCCGAGTCGATGTCCGAGAACGCGATCAAGCGCTGGCTGAGCCAGTTCCGGGTCCGGAACCTCGGGCCCAAGAACAAGGGCGAGCCCGTCACCACCATCGGCGGCGGCAAGGTCACCGAGCTGCAGCCCTCCCGCGTCCCAGACCTGCACGCCACGAAGAACCAAGCCCGCGACGAGATCCTCTCCGAGTACGGCGTCCCGCCGGCCCAGGTCGGCGTCATCGAGTCTGGCAATCTCGGCGGTGGAACCGGCGACTCCCAGCGTAAGACGTTCATGATGAACACCTGCGCCCCCGTGGCCAGCCTGATCTTGGAGAAGTTGAACTTCCACCTGACCAAGCAGGG
Source organism: Kitasatospora sp. NPDC056531 (assembly GCF_042794375.1). Lineage (NCBI taxonomy): Bacteria > Bacillati > Actinomycetota > Actinomycetes > Kitasatosporales > Streptomycetaceae > Kitasatospora > Kitasatospora sp. NPDC056531. The sequence goes on from NZ_JBHTTU010000012.1 coordinate 109,856, forward strand.
CTTCGGTATCGACGGCTGGACGTTGAAGCTGCGCGAGGTCGACATGCGCGACAGCCTGACGATCGAACAGATCCGTGACCTGCGGATCCGCAACGGCTTGTGGCTCCTCAACCGCGGCCGAGCCGATATTGGCGAGCCGCCGGTCGAGGGTGGCGACGATGCGGTCCTGATCGACCGTCAGAACCTCGTGCTCTGGCGGGACATCGCGATCATGTCGAAGGCCGTCATCGCGAAGGCTGCAGCCCCCGGTCTGCAGGCCGGTGCTCTGATCGACGGCATCGACATGAAGCCCGAACCGGAGCCGCAGCCGGTCCCGCCGGAACTCGCCGCGCACGCCGCGGCGATGGCCAGCGGCCAGCCCCCGGCACCTGGGCAGCCGCCCGCACCGCCCGGCAGCCCGCGCGAGTCCCTGTACGACTGGCGGCACTACGAGGACACGACCGACGAGGAGGACCCCAATGACTTCGCCTCCCGCCTCCGCCGAGCCCTCGCAGCCGCCTGACCCACCCGGGCCCACCAGCAACCAACCCGAGCCGCCCCGCACCGGACCACACCAGGCACCGAACGGGGCACTCACGGCCGCCGGAGCGTGGCCATTGATCCGCAAGCAGGTGTTCTGATGGCCGACCGGGCACCCACCCTGGTGCTCGGCGAGCTGACCGGGACATGGGCAGCGGTCTACCGGCGCCGCGACCAGCTGGAAGCCGACGCGGCCGAGCAGGTCGTGGCCGCGTGGCGGGCGGTCGCCGCCGGGCTCGATCTGGCGGACGTCATCGCCGTCCTGCGAGACCAAGTCGGCCCTACCGAGACCGCGGACCAGGAACGGCGCCGGCACCTCCGGCAGGTCACCGCCGCCGCAGTCCTGGCCCGGCTCACCGGGCTGACCCGCCTGCCCGGGTGGGCCGGCCTGATCGGGGCCATCACCAGTGTCCTGCGCCGGGCCCGCGCCGCAGGCCGTACCGCCGCCGATGCCGTCCTCGACGACACCGGCGACACCGACCTCCCCGACGACGAAGACGACGACGGCGACCAGGACGCAGACCTGGCCACCGCCTACACCATCACCGCCGCCGCCCTGCGCGGCACCGCACAGACCATCGCCAGCAACCTCCTGACCGCGGCAGAGCAGGGGGACGACGAGCAGGCGATGCAGGACCAGGCCGACGCCGACCTCAACACCGGCTCGGCCTGGTCCCTGGCCGCCGTCACGGTGGCGGCTGCTGCGTTCACAGTTGGCCTGGCCGACACGTATCTGACCCGGGGTGTCCGGCACGTCGACTACGTGACCGCCGGGGACGGACGCGTGTGCGCCACCTGCTCCAACGCCGAGGACCACAGCCCGTACACCGCAGGCTCTGCCCCCCAGCCGCCGCTGCACCCGCGCTGCCGCTGCACTCTCCAGCCCGCCCGCATCTGACCGGAGGTTCCCCATGGCCCACGGCCCGCTTATCAACGCCGGCCCCAGGGACCCGCTCACGGTCTACACCGCGACCGGCCAGACCATCACGGCCTCCGGCGACTCGGGCCCGCTGGACTTCACCGCGATCAGCTCCGGCCTCGCCTCCGTGTTCGTCGCGGGAGCCTCCGGCACCAGCCCCTCGTTGACCTGCTACATCGACGTGCAGGACGCCAACGGCCACTGGTACCAGATCGCCACCGTCGGTGTCGCGCTCACATCCGGCCCCAACTTCACCTTCGGCAACTTCGGGCCCGCGTCCGGCACCGGCTACGTGCTGACCGGCGTCGGCCGCTTCCGCTGGGCCGTCTCGGGCACCACCCCGTCGTTCGCTGGCGTCGACTTCTCCGTGATTGGGAGGTGACGGTGGCAGCCATCGCCACAATCCGCGGCACGGCGATCGCGCCCGGGGTGTCCCGCAACGGCCGCCTGTACACCGCCGAGGTGCTCGGCCGGGCCGTTGAGCGGGCCAACGCGGCGATTGCGCGCGGCGAGCCGCACACCATGCTGACCCACCACGGTGCGGAGGACGACTCCACCCGCATCGTCGGCCGCGTCACCTTCCTGTCGCAGCGCGACGACGGCTCGGTGGCGTTCGAGGCCGAGATCGCCGACACCGCGCACGGCCGGGACATCGCCGCCCTCGTGACCGGCGACCAGCCGTATCTCGACGGCGTCAGCATCCGCGGCGCCTGGCGCGGACCGGTCCGCCGCGAACAGCACGAGGGCCGCACGGTCGAAACCGCCGACGACCTCGACCTGTTCGGCCTCGACTTCACCAAGACCCCCGGGGTGTTGGCCGCCCGAATCGAGCCCGGTGCGGCCCCGGCAGAGACCGCCGAGCCTGGCCGCCTGGTGTACGAGTCGGTCACCGAGGCCACCGCCGCCAAGGTCAAGGCCCCGTACGGGCCCGTGCAGTACGCCGACCCCGGCTACCGGGGCAGCGTCAAGCGGTACCCGATCGACACTGCCCGGCACGCCCGTGCCGCCTGGTCCTACATCAACGAGGCGTCGAATGCGGCCGACTACACGCCCCAGCAGCTCAAGCGGATCCGCTCGCGCATCAAGGCGGCCCTGAAGAAGTTCGGAGTGAACGTGTCCGAGACCACCAGCTTCGGTGACGTCACCGAGTTCTACGGAGACGAGCAAGCAGGGGCCGACGGCGGGTTCTGCATCGACGCCCACAACGGCCCGATCAGCGTCACCCTCCGCTGCTACGGAATCGACCCGGCCGAGCTGCGGGTCATCGCCGCAGCCGCAATGGACGCCGCGGTGAGCGCCCTGCAGTGCCTCGACCCGGACATGGACGCCGACATCGACGTACCCGGCGCCCCGAACGCCGACAGCGACGGCGACATGGAGTCCCGGCGCCCGGACGACAACCGGATGGAAGCCGCGCCTGCCCCGCCCCTCGCCGAGACCGCCCCGCCGACTTCGGCCGGGGAGACCACCACACCTCAGGAGGTGCCCGCCGTGAGCGAGCCCACCCCGGCCGTCGAGACGGCCAGCACCCCGCCGATGATCACCCTCACCCAGGAGCAGTTCCAGCAGCTCCTTGACCGCACCGCGCCGGCCGCCGCCACCACCGAGACGGCCCCGCCCGCGCCGGCCGCCGAACCGGTCGAGGAGACCGACGAGCAGCGCATCGCCCGCATCGTCGCCGAGCGCCTCGCCGCCGAGCGCGAGCAGCTCGTCGAGTCGCTGCGCAACGAGGTCCGCCAGAGCGGACCCGCCCGCAAGGGCCTGCGCACCGAGACGCCCGGCGGCCCGGCCGTTGGCGAGCCGGGCCCCGAGGAAATCCGCCGCAACACCAACGAGGCACTCCTCTCCTGGGTCTCCAACGGCCGCTACTCGCTGGACGACTGACTCACACCCCTCAGCTTTCTGACCGCCACCCGCAGCAGGGTGGTGCCGGCCACGGCAGGAATGGTCCCCACCCCCGCAGCGCGCCGCGCCGGGGGTTTCTTCATGCCCATCTCCCCGCCCTGGAGGCACCCCCATGTCTGCCGAGCTCCGCGAGGCACTGACCGCGGCTGGCGCATCCGCGCTCGTCCAGAAGGTCATCGACCCGAACCTCTTCGAGCGCATCAGGCGCTACTCGCCGCTGATCGAGGCGCTGCCCAGCCAGAAGATCAACACCACCACGTACTACTTCAACACCCGCAACGGCCTCGCAAGTGGTGGCGCCACCACCGACGGTGGTGCCCGACAGGTGTCTACCGGCACGTACAACCAGAGCGCGTTCACCGTCAAGAACTTGCAGGTTGTCGGTGCGGTCACCGGCTACGCCGAGGAGGTCGCCAACGCCATCGGTGATCTGCGAGCCCGAGAAATCATGGGCGGCATCAAGGGCCTGCGCTGGGACACCGAGCAGATGCTGGTCGCCGGTAACGCGGGCGCCACCCAGTTCGGCCCGTACCCGCAGTTCGACGGCCTCGCGTCGCTGATCAACCAGTACACGGCCACCGGCAGCGCCGGGCAGAACAGCATCGACGCCGCCGGTGGCAACATCTCCCTGTCGCTGCTCAACCAGCTGATCGACCTCGTCGAGTCGTACACCGCCGCGCAGGTCACCACCGGCGGCGCGGACTGGATGCTCGTCATGTCCAGCACCGCCGAAGGCGCGCTCGCCTCGCTGTTCACCAACCAGCAGCGGTTCATGGACGTCGAGGTCACCCCCGGTCTCGTCGTCCCGAGCTACCGCAACATCCCCATCGTCCGGTCCTCCTACCTGGGAACCAAGGGCACCAGCATGGGCACCGTCACCGGCACCCCGGCCACCACCGGCGGCACCCTCCCGGCCGCCACCTACTACTACAAGCTGGCGCCGGTCATGTCCCGCCAGGGAGAGGCCGCCGCGTCTGCCGAGGTGACCGTCACCACCACCACCGCCACCTCGACGGCGACGCTGGCGTTCACTCCGCCGACTGGCTTCCAGGCCTCCACCCCGCAGCACTACATGCTGTACCGGTCGACCGCGGCCGGCCAGGAGACCCTCCTCGGCGCCGTAGACGCCACCGTGGGCCTGGCCGCCGACGGCATCACCCCGATCCTGACCACCTCGATCGTGGACACCGGCACGGCCCTGGTGCCGCAGAACGGCGCGACCGTCCCCGCGCAGACCCCGGCCACCTACATCGGCACCAACACCGGCCTTAAGCCCCGCTCCGTCGGCCAGGAGGACATCTACCTGATCAGCCGCGACCGGGACAACGTGCTGCGGCCGTACGTGCGTGACCTGCAGCCCAAGGACGTCTACCCGACCACGTCCTCGCCGGACTCGATGCCGTTCGCGATCGTGAGCGACACCTGCCTCGCTGTCCGCGGCTTCGAGTGGATCGGCCGCCTCTCGCGCGTCGCACCGGCCCTGTAAGCAGCCTGTCCCCGTCCGGCCGCCGCGACTACTCCACGCGGCGGCCGGCACCCAACCCCTAGCGGGAGCACTCGTGTTCGTCACCAAGCGCAACCCCGGCTCCACCTCCCACGGCTACCAGTGGCCCAAGGGCGGCGAGTACGTCGAGATGAGCCCCGAACACGCCCACGAGCTGGTCACCATCCAGCCCGGCGAGTTCGAGGCCGTGCCGGAACTGCCGAAGGGCGTCAAGGCCTACGTGGCACCCGCCGCCCCGGCCGCCGAAACCATCGTGGAGGAGTAGCCGATGGCCGCGGACACACCCACCCCGCTCGCAACGTTCGCGCAGCTCCAGGAGGGTGCGTTCGCGGACCTCGTACGCTCCTACACCTCCCCGCAGGTGCAGCAAGACCTGATGTTCGAGTCGACCCGGCTCTGTGAGCGCGCCGCTGGCCGCCGCCTCGCGCCGTTCACCGGCCTGACGGAGACCGAGCGATCTACCGGCATCGATCCGGACGAGTACATCGCTTCGGGGAACGTACCCCTCGACCTCGCCGGGACGCTGGGACGCTCCTACGCCGACGCCATGGGCACCACCAGCCTCGTCCGCCACGGGTGGCTGCAGCAGTTCGCCCCGCACTACCCAGAGATGTGGACCTACAGTCTGCAGTCGATCACCATCCACCGTTCCTACGGTGGCGACCAGGTGGTGAACCTCGCGAACGTGCGGGGCCCGGACCCGGACACCGGGCACATCTGGTACCCGATCGGAACGTTCCTGCCGGTCGGAAGCTACGTGACGTACGTGTACGGCGGCGGCTACAGCACCAGCCCCGCCGACCTGGTCAGGGCCTGCAAGTACATGGCCGCCTCGATTGCGGTCCGGGAGCTGGACCCGACGATGGCCGGCCACGGGCATGACCCTGACGCTCTCGCTGCGGACGCGCACGCCATCTGCGCCGACTACCAGGGCTGACCGCCGTGTGGGGTACTCCTCAGCCGTCGGGCGCCCAGCACACGACCCGGCGCCACCTGTCCGCTGCGGCCCGGGCGAAGATCTCCGCTCGCATGAAGGGCAGCAAGCGGCCGCACCGTGGCCACGCCATGTCGGCGTCGGCCCGTGCGAAGATCTCGTCGAAGCTCAAGGGGCGGCACCACGCTGGCCACAAGCTGTCGGCGTCCGCCAGGGCGAAGTTGTCCGCCAAGCTCAAGGGCCGCCACCACCCCGGGCACAAGCTCTCCTCGGCCGCGAAGGCCAAGCTCTCCGCGAAGCTGAAGGGCAAGCACCGCACCCTGTCCGCGGCTGCCCGCGCCAAGCTGAAGGGCCGGAAGCACAAAGGCGCGCACCACAAGATGAGCCCGGCCGCGCGGGCGAAGCTGGCCGCCCGGATGAAGGGCCGCCACCGCAAGCCCGGCCACCGAAAGCCCATGTCGCCTGCCGCCAGGGCCAAGCTCTCCGCTCGGATGCGCGGCAAGCATCGCCGCGGGCACCGCATGTCCGCCGCCGCCCGCGCCAAGGCCGCCGCAACCAGGCGCGCCCACCGTCGCACGCAGACCCGCAGGAGGCGACGGTGACCAACACCCCGGCCAACGCCGTCACGCGAGAGGCCGCCTGGCTGTCCGCCCACGGAGACGGCCTTCCCTCCCTGCTGACCGCGAACGGCGGCCCGTGGGACGTGATCCAGGCGTACATGCCCCGAACCCCCGCCGCCCAGAAGACCCAGCTGTACGTGCTGCGGCGCCGCTGGCAGACCGAGCGGCTCTCGATCGGCCGGCGCCTGCCGAGCTATCAGATGCACCTGGTGGCGTACTGGCCGATCGGTGCGACCACGACTGGTACCCAGATCGCCGAGACCGAACAGACCGCGTTCGACAACGCCCTCTATCTGCTGGTGCAGCGCATCGAGGGGTTCGTCACCGACCACAGCCACGGCGGCCGGTTCCTCACTGTGGCGGAGGCGCCCCCGAACACGGTGATCGCCGTCGAGTACGGCGACCCGGCGCAGGCCGTCAACGCCGGGGTCCTCACCGCGACCGTCACCTACACCGCGGACGACCAGGACTACACAGCCTGACACCCGCCCCACCCTCCCGGAGGATCCCCGTGTCCGACACGGCCCCCTACCTGCAGCGCAACCCCGGGCCGGATCCGGTGGACGTTCCGGCGATCCCGGCGACCGTCGGCCCCGGCGACACCGTCAACTGGCACATCCCGATCGCCGGCTTCGAGCCCGTCCCCGCCGACCCGGCCCCCGCGCCGGACCCCAAGCCCAGCAGGAAGGCCGCCGCCGCGCCGGCCCCGTCCGGTGAGGAGCCCACGCCGTGACCCAGATCTCCCGTCTCGCCACACTCGGCCTCGCCAGGGAAACCGTGGCTGGCACCTACGTGGCGCCGACCGTCGGCATTCCCTTCACCAAGGGCGAATTCGAGGATCAGTTCACCGAGATCAAAGACGAGAGCATCAGAGGCAACGACACGATCTTGCAGGGCATGTACCAGGGCACCGTGCATGCCACCTGGTCCCTCGACCTGCTCGTCTACCCCGACCTCGCCGGGCACTTCTTCGCGGGCATGATCGGCCCGGACACCGTCACCCCGGCCACCGTGACCACCCTGTCGACGGCAACCATAGTGGGCGCCACGGCCATTCAGACGGCGGTCTCCCTCCCGGCGGGCTCCGTGATCCGGCTCGACACCGGTACCAACGTTGAGTACGCGTGGACCGACGGTGCCGCGACTGGTACCGGCCCGTACACCAGCAACGTGACCACCGTGCTCGGCAAGATCGGCGCCAACCGCGTTGGCCTGACACTGGCGCACGCGTCGAGCGCCGCCGTGACGACGCCGACGACGCACACCTTCAAGCAGTCCTCCAGCCCGCTGCCGACGTACAGCCTGACGCTGTTCGACACGACGCAGACGGTCAGCTGCTCGTACGTGCGGTGGAGTGACCTGCAGCTCAAGATCGACCCCAAGGGCGGCGTTCAGCTCTCCGCCAAGGCGACGAGCATGCCGTCGGTGACGCAGTCCCCGACAACGCCGACCTTCAGCACGTACGACCCGCTGCTCGGCTGGAGCTGGCTGATGAGCAACGCGGGGTCGTCCAGCACCCGCGGTCTGACGCTCGACATGACCATCAAGCGGGCCGTGGAAGCGATCCAGTCGAGCGACGGTGTCCAGGCCCCGCGCGAGATCTTCGCGGGACCACTGGAATGCGATGGCACCTACAAGGCGATCTTCGAGGGTCAGACCGACCTCGGCCTGTACCTCAACTACACGCAGACCGCGACCACCGCGACCCTGCAGCAGCCCGTTGCCCGCGGCGGCCAGTCCCTCGCCCTGACAATGTCCAAGAGCGGCTACTTCAAGGGCAAGCGCGACCTGGGCAGCACGTACGCCCAGGCGGACTTCAGCATCGCGGGGATCTACAACACCACCGACGGCGGCGCCGTCCAGGCCGTCCTGCAGAACTTCCAGACCACCGCCTACTAACGGCGGTCCCTCAAACGTTCCGGCGCGGCCACGGGCGCGCAAGCGTTGAGGGCGCGGGGACGCGCCCAAGGCCGCGCCGGGACCCCTTCCCCACCCCCCTCAAGGAGCACAAATGGCTGGGTACGCCAACCGCGTCATTACCCTCAACTTCCCCGAGCTCACCGAGCCTGGCGACGAGCCCATCCGCGTGGTCATGCGCAACCCCAAGACGGTGCCGGCTCAGGCGCTGATGGCTGACACCCCCAACGACGCCACCCCAGAGGAGGCGTTCCAGGCCGGCATCGCCATCCTCGCGAAGCTGGTCATTGGCTGGCACGTCTACGACGCGACCAGCCTCGACGACGACCAGCCGCCGCTGCCGTTGCCGGCCACGGCCGACCTGGTCGCGAAGCTGCCGATGGAGATCCAGAACCGCATGGCCGCCGAGCTCAAGGAGACCACCAGCGCGGGAGCCTAGGGCCGGATGACCCGTACCTGAATGAGGTGCTCTGGCCCGCCGAGAGTATCTACGACGGGACGTGGTCTTCCGGCCCGCCACCGGACGAGGTCGTCGACTTCGAAATCATGCTGGCCACCGGCTGGACGTGGCGGGAGCTACAGAACACGCCCTGGTACGTGCGCCAGTTCACGTGGGATCTACTGCTCACCCGCCGCCAGGCTGAGCAAGCCGCCCAGGAACGTGCGAACGGGAGGGGGGCCGGTGCCTGAGCTTCAACCTGGGGTGATGACAGCGGTCTTCGCGAAGGTCGGCGCGCAGGGCATCGCCCGAACGCCAATCGCCCTCGCGGAGCTGGCCGACGCGATCCTCAAACAGGCCAAGACCAACGCCAGCAACGGCTCGCACGCCTGGGGGACCCCGACGCCGGCCCGCCCTGGCGAGGGGCCCGCGCAGATCTCCGGGACCCTGGTGCGCTCGCTGGCCCGCACCAACGTCGCCCGCACGGCGACCGGCGCCGAGGTCCGCGTCGGCACCCAGCCCGGCATGGCGCCCCCGTACGGCCGGACCCCGAGCAGCAAGTACGGCTCCTACCTGGAGAACGGACTCAAGAACGGCGCCAAGTACCCCTTCCTGACCACGGCCTTCGCCTTCGGGGTGCACGTCGCGGCGCCCGCCATCTACCGCAAGGCCTACGGCGAGGGCTGGAAGCAGCTCTAGCTGACTCCGATTCGGAGTAGATCACTCGGGGGGTGACTCATGGCCTCCGAGGTTGCCGACCTGTTCGTGATCCTGCGGGCCGAGACCGCGCCGTTCATGGCGGGGATGAAGGGCGCCTCCGAGGAGGGCGAGTCCTTCGTCGCCAAGATGGGCGGCCTGGGCGGCATGATGACCAAGCTCGGTGCCGCAACCACGACTGCTGGCATCGCCGTTGCTGGCGTCTCGATCAAGATGGCCGGCGACTTCCAGGCCAGCATGCTCAAGCTCACCACGACCGCGGGTGAGAGTGAGAAGAACCTCGGCATGGTGTCCGAGGGCGTCAAGCGCCTCGCGGTTGACACGGGCACCAGCACCAAGCAGCTCGCTGACGGCATGTACCTCGTGGAGAGCGCGGGCTTCCACGGGGCGGACGGGTTGACCGTTTTGAAGGCCGCGGCGGAGGGCGCCCGAGCTGAGCAGGCGCCGCTGGCCGAGGTGTCCAACGCGGTCACGTCAGCCCTGAAGTCCTACCACCTGCCGGCCGAGCAGGCGACGACCATCACCAACCAGATGGTCGCGGCGGTCGGCGCAGGCAAGATGACGTTCAGCGAATTCTCGTCCAGCCTCGCCACGGTTCTGCCGATCGCCTCGTCCGCGCACGTGGGCTTTGACCAGGTCGGCGGCGCGATCGCGACGCTGACCAACCACGGCACGTCGGCGCGCGAGGCGACCCAGGAACTCGCGTTCTCGATCCGATCCCTCCAAGCACCGAACAACGTCGCCGTGCAGGAGATGCAGCGCCTCGGGCTCAGCTCGGTCGACATCTCCACCAAGTTGGGCGAGCGCGGCCTGACCGGCACGATCGACCTGCTGCAGCAGGCAGTGCTGCAGCACATGGGGCCCGCGGGCACGGTGCTGCTGTCAACCTTCAACACCTCGAAGCAGGCGGCGGCCGACGCGAACGCGATGATCGCGTCGATGCCGAAGTCCCTCCAGAGCCTGGCCAAGGAGTTCCAGGCTGGGAAGATCTCGATGGGCGACTGGCGGGCGGACCTCAAGGGTCTGCCGGTCGATCAGGCCAACTTGGCCTCGCAGTTCGCGACCTTGATCAACAAGAGTCAGGGGTTCAACCAGCAGCTGAAGGCCGGCGGCCCAGCCGAGGAAACCTTCAACGCGAGCATGAAAAAAATGATGGGCGGGGCTACCGGCCTGAATACCGCCTTGATGCTCGGCGGCGAAAATATGGGGGATTTCGAAAAGAACGTCAAAACCGTTGGTGCCGCCGGGCAGGGAGCCGGTAAGGACATCAACGGCTGGGCTGACATCCAGAAGACGTTCAACTTCCAGATGTCCCAGCTGAAGGAGCGTCTGGAAACCGCGGCCATCACGATCGGCACGAAGCTGATCCCGGTCGTCCTGTCGGTCACGAACTTCTTCCTGCAGCACAAGCTTGTGGCCGAGGCACTGGCCGCAGTCATCGGCGGCGTCCTGACCGCGGCTGTCGTCACCTTCGCCACCGGCGCCGTCGTGGGGGCGGTCAAGGGAATTCGAGACATCGGCACGGGCCTCGCGGCTGCCACGCGGGCGGTTCGGGACTTTGAGCTCGGCCAGAAGCTGGCCGCGGCGGCGTCCAAGGTCATGGCGGCGGCCCAGGCCGCGCTGAACATGGTGATGGATGCGAACCCGATCGTTCTAATCGTCGTCGCGCTGGCTGCGCTTGTTGCCGGGTTGGTCTACGCCTACAACCACAGCGAAGCCTTCCGTCGGATCGTCCTGTCGGCGTTCCACGCTGTCGAGCAGGCGGCGGCGGCGGTGTGGCACACGCTGCAGTCGATCTGGGATTCTCTGGCTGGCGCCGCAGAGAAGGTTTGGCACGGAATCGAGCGGGCTTGGAATGCCATCGCGAGCGTCACGACGACCATTTGGAACGGCATCTCGGCGTTCTTCAGGAAATGGTGGCCACTGCTCCTGGTGATCTTCTTCCCGGTCCTGGCAGTGATCATTGCGATCTGGAATCATTTCCACGAGCAGATCATTTCCGTTGCCACGACCGTCTGGAACGCCGTTAGTGATTTCTTCGTCGGCGCCTGGAACTACATCTTGGATGCGGCCCGCTTCGTCTGGGGTCTCGTTCAGGACGCTATCGTCCAACCTTTGGTGTCCGGCTGGCACATCGTCGCGGGCCTGTGGTCGGAGGCCTCATCGTGGCTCTCCCGGAAGTGGCACGAGATCGAGGGGTTCGCCAGCGAGATCTGGAGCGGGATCAGGCAGCAGATCGTCGATCCTGCGATGGACGTCTGGCACAAGGTCTCTGACATCTTCAACCAGATATCCCAGGTGATCAGCAACGCGTTCAACGACGCCTGGAACGCTGTTTCCGGCATCGCAGAGAAATTCTGGCATCTCGGGGGAGATCTCGTCATGGGGATCGTAAACGGAATCAAAAATGGGGCGGGCAAAATCGCGCATGCCCTCAAGGGAATTGCCGAGGACGCGCTCAACGCGGCGAAAAGCTTCCTCGGTATCTCCTCTCCCTCGAAGGTGTTCGCGGCCGAGGTCGGGAAGTGGATCCCGCACGGTATTGCCCAGGGGATCGACGACCACGGGCAGGTTGCCGCCGACTCGGTGACGAACCTCGCCAGCGGTCTCACCGGCAGGCTCGCCGCCGGCGGGGCATCGGGGCTTGCCGTGGCCGGAGGCGCCTCAGCGGGGGGTGGATCGGTCGTCGTGGTCAACGTGACCGTCCAGGGCAGCGTCCTGTCCGAGGCTGACCTGCGGGACACGTTGGAAAAGCAGATGTACCAGCTCGGCATGCGCAACTCCACGACCTGGCAGAACTACGCACGCCGATAGGAGGTCCCCATGGCCACCAATGGGACCTGGCCGCTCATGCAGTACAGCTGGGGGGCCGCCTGGAACGTCAACGGGGCTGCCGTTCCGTCTGAGCTGTTGGCGGATGTCACGTCCAGGAGCCGGGGGCGGGTTGCCATTCGACGGGGTCGGCAGTATGAGCTGGACCAGATCCGGGCCGGCACAACAGATCTGGCGCTGGTCAACACGGATGGGGCGCTGGACCCGGCGAATACGGGCGGCCCTTGGTATGGCCACATAGCTCCGTACCAGCCGCTGCGGGTGCGGGCCCAGTGGCCGCCGACCCCAAATTTGCTGACGCAGGTTCAGGCAACCGGGGGCGATCTCGGCGGGTTCTCGATCGGCACCATCAACTCCCAGTTCGGCATCGGGATCTACTCGACTACGGATAGCGGCAACGGTCAGATCGTCGCGTCGCCCAGCGCGTGGCAGGGAAACCGCGTCTTCCAGTTCGCGGTACCCAACGGTTCGGCCTCCGCGACACCTGTCGTCTTCACGTACCAGGCAAGTGGCGAGCGACTCGCCACCTACACCGTCCAGTTGCAGGTCAGGAATATCACCCCGTCGACCACGGTCCAGGTCGCGCCGTACATCTCGTGGGGAAACGCGGCGAGGGTGGCCACCCGTACGACGGGCACGCCGGTGACGCTGGTCGGCTCCGCGACTGCTGCCTGGACCCAGGTTTCGGTCACCGTCACCCTCGGGGCCAACACAGCTCTCCTCATCACCGGTCTCGCTCTCGCTGCGACAACCACTGCGGCGGTTAACGTCCAGGTGGATGGCTGGCAGCTGGAGCGCGGCGCCACGGCCTCCACCTGGACGGCGCCCAACACCTGGTATCCCCTGTACGCCGGGTATGTCGAGCGCTACCCGTCGTCCTGGACGATGAACGGCACGTACGGCACGGTCCAGACCACGTCGGTGGACGCGATCTCGTTGCTCAGTCAGCAGATCCTGCGGGATCCGCTGACTGAGGAGATCGACACCCGCAACCCGCGGTTCCTGTATACGCTTGCGGATCCTCAGGGTTCCCAGTCGTGTGCGGACTCGATCGGCGCCTATCCTCCAGCTCCACTCGCGGCCTCGAAGTTCGGCCCGGGAAGTCTGGTCCTCGGCAGCCAGATCACCTCAGTGAGTCCGGGCGGCACCTACATCGGCGGCAGCGGCACGGTGGCCACGGTCACCAATCCCAACCCGGGGGTCTACGCGACCAACCCGGCGACGTTCATCAGCCTGGACCAGGCCGGCATTCGGGGGCCGGCCAACCCGGCTGAGTGGACCCGGATGATTGCCTTCCGGTACACCGGCCCGCTCCCCGCCGACCACGCCACGATCTGGTGCTCGACCGACAGCCAGCGGTCTGGCCACTACCCGGCGGGGTCGCAGATCACCGTCGCGCTGAACTCGGCGGGCCAGCCTGGTCTCTTCCTGTCGGGGCCGAACGGGGTCTCGACCAACTACACCGCCGGCGGCGCCACGAACTGTGCCGATGGCAATTGGCATCTGTTGATCTTCGGCTTGTCGCAGTCCGGGAGCTTCGTCTTCATCTCCCAAGACGGCAACGGCGCTTCCTACTTCACTCCGCCAACGACCATCACCCCCACCGGGCTGCAGTGGGACTCAGTGGGCAACTGGGTTGACCCCGTCTATGGCGGCGAGACCTTGTGGAACTACCAGGGCGACATCAGCTATGTCGCCGAATGGCCGTTCGGGTTCTATGGGAACGACATCACGGCGGTGTACACGGCCTGGCGGAGTTCGTTCACCGGCGACTCCTCGGATGCCAGGTACCAGCGGATCCTTGGGTGGGCCGGCTACACCGGCCCGACAAAAATCCAGTCCGGGCTGACGCGGAGCATGGGCCCTGCAGCTGTCGCAGGTCAGGACGTGATGACCGCGCTCCAGTCGGTCACCGACACGGAGAACGGCGAGCAGTTCTTCGCGGCCGACGGGACGTTGACGTTCCGGGCCCGAAGTGCCCGGTATAACGCCCTTACCCCGGCCGTCGTCTTCGGCGAGCAGGCTGCGGCCGGCGAAGTGCCCTACGAGGACTGCCAGCTGGACTACGATCCAACCCGGCTGGCCAACATTGTCAAGATCACCCAGGCAAGTAGCAGCCAGATCTTCACCGGGTCGGACAGTGCGTCCCAAACCAGCTACTTCCAGAGGTCTCTGACCCGCACCATCAACTCCAGCAGTACGCAGGAGTGCCAGGATGCTGCGAACTACCTGACCAGCCGATACAAGCAGCCGGCTGTCCGGATCGCGGCGCTCAAGATCCACGTGAGCGCCAACCCGAGTATCTGGGCAGCGTGCCTGGGCCTCGAACTCGGCACCCGGGTGCGGGTGATGCGGCGTCCCCCGGCACCTGCCAGCCCGATCCAGATCGAATGCTTCATCGAATCCCTGAGCTGGGAGTTCGGCGACAACGGCGACGCCTACCTCACCCTGCAGTGTTCGCCCGCAGATTTGACCCCGTACGGGCTGCTGGCGAGCTTCCACACCACTCTGAACGGCTCCCCGGCGGCCGGTGCCACCACAATCACCATCAACGCCGGAGCGGACAACACCAACCCGGCCGCATCTCAGCTCGGGCAGGGCCAGCAGCTCGTCCTCGGGCTCGGTACCGCCAACCAGGAGACCGTCACGGTGAAGTCAGTTGGCACCACCACGGCCGGCTGGACGACCGCGGTCATCACCCTCACCGCAGCCACCGCCCAGAACCACAGCGTGGGCGACACGGTGTGCGAGCCGCTCCCGGCCGGCGTCACCGACCCCACCACCTGGGACAGCGTCGCCCGATTCGACTCCACCGCCTTTTCCTACTAACCCAGCCGGAGGACCCGTTGCCCCTGCCCGTCCCCATCCCGGCCAGCGTGACACCCGGCAGCTACGAGACCGCCGCCCTGTGGAACGCGAACGTCTACAACGGCCTCAGCTTCGTGCTCAACCCGCCGGTGTTCGTGGCCTACCAGTCCGCCGTGCAGTCCATCCCGAACAGCAGCATCACCACCATCGGTATGGACACCACGGTCATCGACACCTACGCCGGGCACTCCAACGTCACCAACAACAACCGCTACACCCCGACCGTGGCCGGCTGGTACCTCGTCGTTGCCTCCATCGGGTTTGCCGCCAACGCCACCGGGGGCCGCGACCTCGAAATCCGCAAGAACGGCAGCACCGTCAACCTCGGACAGAGCGCCAACCAGGCCGCGGACGCCAGCATCACAACCACCATCCGTGCCGTTGCTCCCGTCCTATGCAACGGCACCACCGACTACATCGACATGTTCGGCTACCAGACCTGCGGTAGCTCCCTCAACACCAACCCGGGCCAGACCGGCATGTTCGTCTTCTGGATGCACGCCTGACAGGAGCTCACCATGACCACCGCCTGCTGGATCACCGGCTGCACCCAGCCCCCTGCCGTCCAGTGGCGCCGCCGCCGCGCCGACGACGACATCGACGCCGTCTTCGCCTGCCTTGGCCACACCATCACCCTCGACGGCGCCGCCCACGTTCATCAGCCCAGCTGCGTCGGTACGGCAGGCAGCCTCCCGGCCTGCGGCTGCACCCCCGAACCGATCAGCACCACCGCGCCTCCGACCCACGCCACCGAGACCCTCCCGACCGGCTGGGTCGTTCCCACGCCGGCTTCCGCCCCGGCTGTGCCGATCCAGCCCTCGGCGCCGACGGCGGGGCCCACCGCTCTCTCCTGACCGCTCTCCTGCCCTGGCCGACGCCGGGGCTTTCCCATGCCCGGAGACACCATGAGCCCCTCCCACCAGCACGCCGAGGTTGCGGCGCACGACCAAGCCGCCACCCACCGGTACACCATGCACTTTCCCGCCCACGAGCCCCGCACCGACGACCCGCACTACGCCGCGTTCGAGGCCTTCCGCCGCCACCACCGCCAGGGCGCGGTGTGCTACGTCGGCGAGCGGGCTGGCCATGAGCAGTGCGCCGGCGGCCTCGAACTGCACCACGCTGTTCTGGAGTTCGCCACCGCTAACGCGGCAGACCCGGTGGCTCTGCACCGGGACTTCCCGGAGATCAGCGAGCACGCCACGGCCGAGGAGGTCGCCCAGTGGCTGGAGTCCAGCCCGGGTGAGTTCCGGTGGCTGTGCTCGTTCCACCACCGCGGGCACGGCGGCGCGCACACCGCGTCCCACGCGGACTGGACCGCCCAGCTGTACGTGCCGGGGCTGATCACGTGAGCCGCCTCAACGTGGCCGTCGACCGGCTGCTGGCCGCGGTCGAGGCCCTGTCCATCAGCCGGTGGCACATCCTCGCCCTGCTGTTCCTCGGGGCGGGTCTGCTGACCCAGGGTGGCAACCAGGCGTTCGAGCTGATTGGCGGTAACTACACCAACGTCATCTCCGCCACGGTGTCGCTGCTGGTCCTGGCCGAGCAGAAGCGTGCGGAGGCCCGTCACGCCGACCGTCACGAGGACCTCAAGGCCCATGTCACCCAGACCCAGGAGACCATCTGATGGGTATCTACGGCCAGGACTGGGCCAGCTACCAGGGAGCTCAGCCCGATGCCTCGGGCCTCTCGTTCGTGTTCACCAAGATCACCGAAGGCCTGTCGTACACCAACCCCCGCTGGGTACAGCAGCGCGACCACGCCAAGGTCGCCGGCCTCGTGTGGGGCGGCTACCACTACCCCCACATGGCCAACTCGCCCCAGGCAGAGGCGGACTACTTCCTCTCCCAGGTGGCGTGGCAGCCGGGCGACCTCATTGTCCTGGACTGGGAGGGCTATGACCCGGCCAACCAGGGCGTGAGCCGAGCCGCCCAGCTCGCCTACAAGGAAGCGTGGCTGCGCTACGTCAAGGCCCGGATGCCGCACAACCCCGTCGGCATGTACTGCAACACCAGCTACTGGCAGGGCATCGACACCACCGGCTACTTCGGCGACTTCCTGTGGATCGCTACCGCTGGCCGCGCTGCTGGCGACCCCGGCATTCGGGCCCCGTGGCTGTTCCACCAGTACTCCGACCAGCCCGTCGACTCCGACTACTGCCACCTCGGGTCCGCCACCGAACTCCGCAGCTGGGCCCTCTCGTTCGCCAGCCCCGCGCCCGCGCCCATCCCGAGCACCCCGGCGTCCGTGCCCACCCCGACGCCGGCACCCGCCCCTGCACCCGCGCGCCGCCGCCGGCCGCGCGCCTACCACGCGATCGGAGCATGACCATGAACCGTCCCGACGGCATCATCCTCGTCAAGGGCGACCCTCAGCAGGGCCACGGCAACGAGGTCTTCGGCATCTGGCCGACCGGTTTCACCCGGCAGATCACCGCCGCAGAGTGGAGTCTCTGGGGCCAGCCCACCCCCGACTACTACATCGCCCTCGGCAGCGACGACGAGTTCAACCAGCTCGCCGCCTACGACCGCGCCCTGCGCGCCTGACAGGAGGCCGAGATGTCCGACTCCGCTCGCCGCACCGTCCGTACGGTCTTCGCTCTCGTTCTCTCGTTCGCCGCCAACCTGCCGCTACTCGTCCACACCGCCGGCCTGTCGGACACGCTGCCTGGCGTCGGTGGTGTCCTCGCGGTCGCCGCCGCGATCACCCACGTCATGGCCCTGCCGGGGGTGGACGCGTGGCTGCCGTCCTGGCTGCGAATGGCCCCGCCGCAGGTGCCGATGCCGCCGGCCCCGGCTGTGCCGCCGCTGGCCGCCCCGCCCACTGGGAGCCGTGAGTGACGAGCCCTTCCCCGAGCCCGACGACGGTGGATCTGCTGGTGGTGCTGACCAGGCTCGAAACGAAGCTCGACACGGCTACGGCCGGCATCGCCGATCACGAGACCCGGCTCCGTACCGTCGAACAGTCTGCCGTCACCGAGGCGGAGATCGCCCAACTTCGAGCCGACGTTGAGTCCCTGAAACGCAACCGTTGGCCGCTACCGGCTTTGGGTGCCCTGGGCGGTCTCGTCGGGGCGGCCGCGGCCGTGTACGCCGCACTCCACCCCTGACACCACCACGCCCCCGCTCGGCCACGTGCCGGGCGGGGGCGCCTTTTCCATATTGACAACCAGTCAGGCGGCTCCTATTCTCAATATTAGAAATCGCGAGGAGGGCGAGGATGACTGCCATCACCACCACTGCGGCGGCCGACCAGGCCAGCGTCACCATCGCCACCATCCGCACCTGGTGCCGCCGCGGGGTCGTTGCCGCCGTCAAGCAGGCCGGCCGCTGGGTCATCGACTCCCACTCCCTCATTAGGCGCATCGACCTTGGCAAGATCTTCCGCAAGCGCCGACCCGTCATCTACAGCGTCGACACGATGACTGCGATCGGTGGCAACCGCTGGCAGAAGAACGGCAAGGACCGCGTCTACATCAACAACTGGGCCGAGTTCGCAGGCCTGGAGACCAGCCACTACAAGACCGGAAACATCGCCTCCGCCATCTACGAGGGCGAACTCATCTCCAACCGGCAGGCAGGCCTCCTCCTCGGCTCGATCGACAAGATTTGGTTCGACGCTGCCGACGGACAGCTTCACTGCCGCTACGGCTACACCGAGTCCCGCATCGCCTCTCGCGAGGAGCTCTTCAACGCTGTGGCCGCTGGCATCCGTACCGCCATCGCAGCCCTCTGATCGCCCAACCCTAGGAGCCCAACCATGAAGCGCATCAACGTCTACAACCGCGACACGTACAGCGACGACCAGGGCAAGCTGGTCGGATGGTTCGACCGCGACTCCTGCACTGAGGCCATCGATGAGGACCGGCAGTGGGACGGCAACAATCACCGCGGTGTCATGTCCGGTCTTCAGGTCGGGTACGAGGAGCTTCTGCGTACCAGTCGAGGCCGCTGGGTGAGGCACTACGACAGCCGGAGCGAGTTCAACGGCCCCGAGTACTACGAGTACCTGACCGACGAACAGGCCAAGGAATGGCTGGTCAGGAACAACACCGACAAGTCCACCGACGTTCTGGAGAGGTACTTCGGGGCGTTGGAGGAGGAGGCCGGGCCCGCTGTCGGCCGGCCGGCGGTCGGGCCGCAGATCGCCGTTGCGTATCCGGAGGAGCTGCTGGAGCGCATCGACGCGGCGGCAAAGGCAGCGGGCGTGTCGCGGGCCCAGTGGCTGCGGGAGGCAGCGTCCGCACGCCTTGAGGCGACCGGCTGACGATTCACCACCCGATGTGGGATAGTAGTGCCCTCCCCGCCGCTGCGGGGGTGTACCGCAGGGCGATGCAGCGTTTCGCTCAGGTTGGTAGCTCTCCCCGCCGATGCGGGGGTGTCAGGGCCCCGGCCCCGCGTTCGCGGGGATGGCTCATGGCCTTGTTTCAACGACTTGTTGGGCCCGCGCTCGCGGGCAGTAGAACGCCCCCGCTCTCCTCCGGGAGGGCGGGGGCGTTTCGTCGTGTCGTCAGCCGGCGGCCTTGTCGTACTCGGCGGCCTGGTCCGGGGTCAGTGCCTTGGCGACGCGTACGAGCACCGTGCCATGGAGGAAGTCGTACTCGGCGAAGATCGGCTGGGCTTTGCCGATGGCCTCGATGTAGGCGGCGCGGGCCTTCGCGTCCTCGGCGGTGGCGAAGACCTCGACGGTTGCGCCGCGGTCGGCGCCTTTCGCGTTGGCGTCTTCGATGCGGCTGTCGGTGATGACGGTCGCGGACGTGTACTGGTGTGGCCGGCCGAGGAGCTTGTTGGGGTCGTCGGCGGCGGTGATGTTCGTGGTGGTGGCGGCGGTGTGGACCACCTTCTTGATCTTCGCGGCGATGGCTGCGGCGTCCTGACCGGCGGCGGGCGGGGCGGCCTTCGGGCTCCCGGTTGCGGCCGCTGTGCCTGCGGCCGACGCTGCGGCCGTGAGGGTCGGGGTTGGGGCGGCCGGCCTGTCCGTGGTGCTGCTGGAGCAGGCGGCGGTGGCGGCGAGGAGGCCGGTGGTGAGGAGGGTGAGGGTGGTGCGGCGCATGGTCCCCCCTGGGACGTGGTGCGGGTGGTGGGGGGACCGTATCGGCGTGGGCGTGCCGTTTGGGGGTGGTTTGGCCGAGCTGTGACCAAACGGGTCAGGCCGCGGCCTGCTCGCCGTCGAGGTGGGCTTTGGCGGCGTCGAGGCTGGCCTGCCAGGTCTGCGCGTAGCAGGCCCCGGACCGGGCTTCCTCCCAGATGGGGTGGGCGCGGAGGGCGAGTGCCCGGTCGATGTAGGTGTCCCGTGCGGCGTCCACGTCGCCGCCGGCCTCGCGGGTCGTAGTCATCGCCCGGTCGGCCTCAACCACGGCAACGTGGAGGGGCAGCAGGTCATCCGGGAGCGGCAGAGGCTTGGGCATACCGCCATGGTACGGGCGGCGGCAGACAGGGCAGGTCAGCGCACTACCGGGATGGCTCCAGCCCGCCAGTCGGCCAGCCGCTTGCGGATGCTGGGCACCATCGGCAACCCGTCCGTCTCAGCCGGGGTGAACCATGCGACCTCGTGGGACTCATCGGAGACACGCAGTTCACCGCCGACCGGTCGGCCGAGCAGACAGATGGAGAACTCCTGGCGGACCTCCCCGTCGTCGTAGGCGAAAACGTGCCGAGGGTTGGTGTAGGTGCCGACGATGCCGGTGATCTCAACGCGGATTCCGGTCTCCTCGTACGTCTCGCGGACGCCGCAGTCGCCGAGGGACTCGCCCAGGTCCATCTTGCCGCCTGGGAGCGCCCACATGCCGTTGTCGGTGCGACGCTGGAGAAGCACGCGGCCGGCATCGTCGACCACGACGACGCTCGCGGCCGGGACCAGCGAGTTCGGCTTCGGGGCGTTCGGGTCGTCCTCGTAGTCACGCCTGGGCATGTTCCACCTCCGGGATCGTCCACACGTCGCGGCCGCGCCCCCAGAGATCCTCAATGTGACCGGCGAATCGGTCGAACACGCCATCGTCCTGGGCCCGCCTGAGGTGCATCATCGGGGCGTCGTGGCCGATCCTACCGGGCAGCAGCGGCGTGACGATCATGTCGTTGTCGAAGCGGAACGCCGACAGGCTCACGTGCCCAGTCTCGTACCGGGCCTCGATGTTGGTGTCGCGAAGCTTGGCCAGCTCGGAGAGAGTGACCTCGATGCGGGTGGAGAGGGTGAGCGGCACGTCCTCTTCGATCTCGCGCTGCCGGGTGATCGGGCTGGCCGGGTCGCCGAGGACGAACCGGACGCGGCAGCCCGCCGCTGCCTTCTTGCGCAGGAGAGCCCCGAAGTTAGCGTGCTCCAGCCACAGGAAGTAGTTGGTGTACCCGGCGAACACGAGTTCTCGGGTCGCCTCTTTCGCGAGCTGACGCCACAGCGTGGCGGGTGCCGCCGACCGGTATGGGTACATCTGCACCAGTTCCCGATCCGGGCCCGACTTCACCAACTGCTGCACGGACGGCCAGAGCACGGTCTCCTCCTCGCCGAGGGCCCGACTGGCCGCCGCACGGTGCCGGGCGTGAGGCTCGCGCTGCGGGTTGGAGATCCATCTACTGACCGTCTTGGGGTCAACGCCAACGGCCCGCGCGAGCTGGGACTCGGTCATGTTGGCACGGGCCATCGCGTCGCGGAGTGGGCTGGTCACGGGCTCGCCTCTCACAGTCGGGACGTTTCAAGGTGTACCGCAGAGACGTCCCAAACGTCCCGCAAACGCGGTATGACGTCCCGCCAGGTGAGCCGACGATTCAGTCGTGACGGAATCACCTTCTCCCAGCAGAGCCCAACTCCAGGGCATCGCCTGCATTCGATGCGGCGGCGAGGACGGCGAGCTGATTCCCGCCGGCCACTACCCCATGGAGACGAGACCAGGGTCCGCCCCGCTCAGCTGGGCTGTGGTGGCCCACCCCCAGTGTCTCGAGGAGGCGCCGTGACTGCCGTCGTGGCGTCCTGGCCGCCCCCGCCGGACAGCATCATCATCCGCTGCGATGTCAGCCAGGCCGGCCGGTACGTCTCGCCGGAGTGCCAGCTCGGCGCTCATCACGGGTGCCCCGGCGGCATTTGGAACGAGGCCCGCGTTCGTGTACTGACATGCCTCTGTGGCCACGGCGACTGTTCCTGTGCCCGACACCTGCCCGGCGGCACCAGATGAGCGCCGACGCCGGGCCGTCGGTCCAAGCCGGCGGGCGGGTCGAGCTCGGCCAGTGTCGATTCTGCGGGGCATGGACTTACGGCCCATGGGTGGAGGACCTGACCGCACACATCGCGATCGTCGAACACTGCCCCGACCCGGACGGCGACCAGGACGACGAGCCGTTCTGACGCCACCCCTCTGTCTCCTCCTGGGCCTGACGACGACACCAGGTCTGGGAGGCCGCACCACTCGCATACCACCGAGAGGAGCACCAGCATGTCCAGTACCCCGAGGTCGCTCGTGAGCGAGGCGACGTTCGACTCCATCGTGTCCACCCTGCTCGACAACAATGCGGGCATGGCAGTCGACATGGCGGAGCGCATCGCCACCGAGGCGATCGCGTTCGTCGTCACCGGCGCCCGAACCCCCCGCCTGGCCATGGCGCCGTCCCGGACCGTGGACGAGGGCTGGCACGCCTTCATCATCCACACCGAGCCCTACGCCGAACTGTGCGCGCGGGAAGGAGCTTTCGTTCACCACAGCCCTGGCTTCGACCCGGAGAACTTCGACCCGGACATCCTGGAGCAGACTCAGGACGCCATCCGGGCCGCTGGGTTCAAGGTTGACCCGGAACTGTGGCGCCCGCCCACCGACGACTCCATCGTGTCCGTGGCGGCGAACTGCCAGCACGCGCCCTCCTGCACGATCCGGCCCATGCCGAAGCCGGAGAAGCCCTGCAACAAGCCGTCCGTCATCTAACGGGCGCGTACGCTGCCGGACAGCCGACAAGGAGGCGCCCCTATGGGTGAGTACATCAACCCGCGCTACGCGGACGTCGTCGAGTGGTACCGGCAGCAGCAGGTGAACCCCGATCCGGAGCCGGCGCTCGGTCGGCCGGTCCTCCGGGCTGACGGTGAGCCTGCGCCGGCCCGGATCGGGTTCCTGATGGAGCCGATGCTGAGCGAGTAGCGCGCCCCCTGGCCGGTCGTACGGCGGTACGGCCGGCCAGGTCTATCGAAGGCGTACGCGCCAGCGATCTGCCGGCAGGACCATATCTGCCGTCTCGACAGGGCGCCCCGATGCGGTCAACCGGGTCCGCTGGATCAGCCAGGCCGGGACGCCTTGGGGTAGGCCGAGGTGTTCGGCTTCGTCGGCGGTCAGCTGGTGGAGCTGGGCCTCGGCGTCGCATCGCGCCCAGGTCTGGGCGCGGGCCCCTCTCCACCAGGTGGTGACGAGGTGGCTGGGCCTGGAGTCGGGGTCGAGGCATTCGTCTCGGCGCCACCGGAGGCGCGCGCCGACGGGCACGTGGAGACGCTCGGCGAGGTCGGTGTCGGCCCGGCAGCTGCCGGTGGCTCCGTCACCGCCGCGGTATGGCCAGTCTCGATCGGGGTCGAGGAGTGTGCGCACAGCAGGAGGATGCGCCACGAAGAGGCGCGTACGTGGCCGGCCCTCGAGTTCTCCGGCCTTTCGGAGCAGCGCCATTCCGCGGCGGGCTTCGGCGATGCTGACGTGAAGATCGGTGGCTAACGCCGCTTGAGAGGGTAGTTGATCCCCGGGTAGCCATACGCCGACGGCGATCCGGCGTCGGATCTCGGCGGCTACGCGCTGGTACGGCGCGGGCTGCATGGGCGGGCGGTCCTTGGCTACGGCGTGCGAGGCATTGGGCAACACCGTAGAGATGGCTTCTGATCTGCGTTAACGCAGATCTGGACAGGTGGACCAACAACACGGATCATCGGTGGGCGCACCCGAAGCGTGAACGTGTGTTCGATATTGTTCCCATCCCTCAGGAAGGACATGCACGTGCCTGGCACCCCCACGCCTCGCGAGGTTGTGTTGGCTGCGTACGAGTGGGAGCCGGGAACGTGCTACCGCTGTGGGCGGAACGTGGAGCGGACGGCGGTGGTCGGCCGGCTACTTCAGCAGCAGGGCACCGTTCCGATCCGGGCGTGCGAGACCTGCACTCTGATCCTGGAGCGTTTCCGCGAGAAGGCGGCCGATCGGTACGGCTGGCCGTACGTTCCGGGGGAGCAGTCTCCGTAGAGTCTGTGTAGGGCGGGTGCCCTCGTAGGGTGCCTGTAGGGGCCCAGTCGTCATAGGGCGGTAGTACTGCGTCTCAAGATGTCTCAGACTGTCTCAGCAGGTCAGGAGCTTTTCGAGCACAGCGAGTGCCGCTCGAATGAATCGGCCCAGGTCGACGGAAGCGATGCGTAGAGTGGTACGGCTACTTCATGCGCCGCCTCGCCGAGCGCCCGGCCAACCTCACCTTCTTCCTGCGCGCCATGGCCACCCGCAACTGACGCGCACCGCAAGCCGGAGCGGCTCGTACCCCCTGTGTGGGAGGGGTGCGGGCCGTTTCGTGTGTCTAGCGCCGGAGGAAGTACTTGGTGTCCAGGTCGAAGTCGAACGGGGCGGGGAGGGCGAGCGGTTCGCCGAAGGCCGCCAGGTGGACCTCGGTGTACTCCTCGCGATGTGGCTTGCTGAAGAGGCTGACCTGCGACTTCTCGCGGTCGATGAGGAGGTGGAGCGGGATGCCGGCCCGGGCGTAGCAGTGCCGCTTGGTGATCCGGTCCTGGTCGGGCTTGCTGGAGGTGATTTCGGCGACCATCGCGACCCCGTCCGGGTCCATCCAGGGAGGGGCGTCCCAGAGGATGTCGAGTTCCCTCGGAGCAAAGGTCAGGTCCGGGATGACGTAGTTCTTGGGGCAGAGACCACCCCTGGCCAATCGAAGCCCCTTGTTGCCGGAACCTTGCATGCGGACCGCTGACTTCGCCTTCACCTCGTCGATCAGCAGGTCGAAGTAGTACTCGTGCCTGCCGTCCGGCGGTGGTGCCACGATGATCTCTCCCTCGATCAGCTCGGCTCGGAAGCCTTCGGGGGAGTGCAGGCTCAGGAAGCTCTCCAGCAGGATGTCGGCCTGAGAAGGGGAGCCCGTGATCGGTTGCTCATGCGCCACAGCACTCATGATGCCCCTCCTTCAGATGGGCGTCACGCTATTCGTCGCCAGGCCGGGTTATGCAGTGCACGGCGGACTTTCACTCGATGGTGTGAGTTTGGGGTTCGGCTTAGGATTCCGGTGCTGGTCAACTGGGCTTTTGGTGGGAGGAGTTGGGGATGCTGAAGGCGTTCGAGGGGCTGTCCACCGCGGTGGTGGCGGATGCGTGTGTGCGGGTCGGGGTGGGGCTGCGGGCGGCGCCGGTGGGGGTGGGCGGGGTGGTGCCGGGGGCCCGGGTGGCGGGTCGGGTGCTGCCGGTGCGGCACTACGGGAGCGTGGACGTGTTCCTGGAGGCGTACGGGGCGGCGCGGGACGGGGACGTGCTGGTGATCGACAACGGCGGGCGCACGGACGAGGCCTGCGTCGGGGACCTCGCGGTGCTGGAGGCCCGGGCCGCCGGGGTCGCCGGGATCGTGGTGTGGGGGTTGCACCGGGACACGGCCGAGCTGGTGGGGATCGGGCTGCCGGTGTTCAGTTACGGGGCGCTGCCGCTGGGGCCGGTGCGGCTGGACGGGCGGGAGCCGGAGGCGCTGGTGTCGGCGCGGGTCGGGCCGCACCTGGTGGGTTCTGAGGACGTGGTGTTCGCGGATGCGGACGGGGTGGTGTTCGTGCCGGCCGACCGGGTCGAGGAGGTGCTGGAGGCGGCCGTCGGGATCGCCCGGACCGAGCGGGCGCAGGCCGAGCGGATCGCCGCCGGGGACACGCTGCGCGAGCAGACCGCCTTCGACGAGTACCTGGAGCGGCGCGCGGCCGACCCGTCGTACAGCTTCCGGCAGCACCTGCGACGGGTCGGCGGGGCGATCGAGGAGTAGGTCGGGGGTAAGTCCCTTACAGCGGCCGGTACATGACGTGCAGGCCGACGTAGCCGTCGACCGGGTGGTGGAAGGCCTCGGGGACGGTGCCGACGATCTCGAAGCCGAGCGACTGGTAGAGCTTCACGGCGTGGTGGTTGTTGGCGACCACCGCGTTGAACTGCATGGCGCGGTAGCCGGTTCGGCGGGCCCAGTCGAGGGAGTACTCGACCAGGGTCCGCCCGATGCCGCGGCCGTGGTGGGCCGGGTCGACCATGTAGCTGGCGCTGGCCACGTGCGAGCCGTTGCCAGGGCGGTTGCGGTTCATGGTGGCGGTGCCGAGGACGCGTCCGTCCTCGTCCACCGCGACCACGGTGTGGTCGGGGGCGGAGTGCATCCACCACTCCCGGCCCAACTCGGAGGGCATGTCCAAGGGGTAGGGGAAGGTCTCGCCGGCGGCGACGATGGCCTGGAAGAAGGGCCAGATGGCCGGCCAGTCCTCGGGGGTGGCTTCGCGAATGAGCATCCGATCAGGATGATCGTTGACGGGCGGGCGGGGCAACGGTATTTCGGCGCCCCGCTCGCACGGGGTGAGGGTCAGCCGCCGAGGACGGCGTCCTCGACCTGGGTGGCGGCGAAGGCCTGGCCCTTGGCGTTGGGGTGCACCAGGGCGTACTTGAGGGGGAGGATGCTGGTCAGCACGCCGTCCAGCCAGTGGTCGGCGTCGCAGGCGCTGTGCCCGGTGGTGGCGGGGTAGAGGTCCACGAAGGTGTCGCCCCGGGCGGCGGTGTCCTGCGCGATGACCGCGTTGAGCGGTTCCAGGACGGCGGTACGGGCCCAGGCGAGGTCGCCGGTGGTGAAGGTGGAGAACTGCAGCAGGTCGCCGTAGGTGCAGAGGTTGGCGTTCTCGGGGATGAGGTGCGGATAGCCGACGGCGAAGATCCTGGCGGACGGGGCCTTCATCCGCAGCGCGCCGAGCATGGTGGAGTAGTCGGCGCGCAGTTCGGCGAGCCGACCGGGCAGCTGGGCGTCGTACTTGTCCTTGCAGGGCGTGCCGCGGCCGAGGGCGGTGGCGCCCAGTCCGATGCAGTCCTTGAGGATCCCGCCGAAGCCGAGGTCGTTGCCGCCGACCCCGACGGTGATCACGTCGGTGTCCCGCTCGACGGCGTCGACCTGGGGCGGGACGGGCGGGTAGGGCGCGTTGGGGTCGGTGCCGAGAGGCGGGAGCGGGCGGCCGATCGGGCTCTGCTTGTTCGCGTACACGTCGAGGCTGGTGGCGCCGCTGCAGCTGACGTTGCGCAGGCTGACCGGGGAGCCGAGGTCGCGGCGGATGAGCTCGGGGTAGGAGCCGGTGGTGCGGGCGCAACCGTCGTTGGGCTCGGTCAGGTCGCCGGTGGCCTCGATCATGCCCGCGGTGTAGCTGTCGCCGAGGGCGGCCCACCGCAGCGCGTCGGGGCGGGTGGCGGGCTTGGCGGCGGCCTGGGCGGTGGTGGGGGTGATCAGACCGGCGGCGAGCACGACGGCGGTGCCGGCAACGGCGAGGCGGGACGGGAAGCGTGGCACGGTCTCTCCTCAACGAGTCTCAACGAGTGCTGGGGAGAGTGCGATTCACCCCCCTGAGAGTCAATCGAGTCGATCCGTGGACGACTTGATGCCTCGGAGGGGTGAAATCGCGGGTGTGCCCGTGACGTTGCCGCCTAGAGCAGAGCGACGGAGGGCTCGATCATCGCCCGGGCGGTCTTGCCGTCGACGTACTCGCCGAGCGCCGTCATCTCCCACTCGCCGGAGGGGCGGCGGACCAGCTTGCACATCACCACGCCGGTGCGCGCCTCGGAGCGGGTGAGGTCGAAGCGGACCAGCTCCTCCTCGGTCCGGACGTCCACCAGACGGCAGTAGGCGTTCCGCACCTCGGTGAACTTCTGGCCGGAGAAGGAGTTGACCACGAAGACCAGCGCGTGGACCTCGGCCGGGAGGCCCTCCAGGTGGACGGTGATCGCCTCGTCGTCGCCGCCGTCACCACCGACCAGGTTGTCGCCGGAGTGGGCGATCGCGCCGTTGAAGATGTTCAGCTTCATGAACCAGGCCGTCTCCAACCGCTTGTGCTGGGCGTCGAAGGCCAGACAGGAGGCGTCCAGGTCGATGTCGCGGCCGCGGGCGGCGGACTCCCAGCCGAGTGCCATCCGGACCGAGGAGAGGAAGGGGCGGCCGTTCTTCACCAGGGAGACGGAGCTGCCCTTGACCAGGTTGACCCGGCCCTTGTCCAGGGTGACCTTGGGGCGGTCGGCCGGGGTCGGGGGCGCGGCGGGCGGCGCGGGCGGCGCGGGCGGGGCCGGGGGGACCGGCGGGGCGGTGGCGAGGGCGATCCGCGGGTCGACCGGCAGGGCGGGGCTCACCGGCGGAGTCGGCGGCGCGGGCGGGACGGGCGGCAGCGGCGGGGCGGCCGGGGAGGCGATCTGGACGGTCGGCGCGCTCGGTGAGGCCGGGGCCTGGGCGGGGGCGGCGGCCGGGGCGGGGGAGTCGTCCACGCTGACGCCGAAGTCGGTGGCGATGCCCGCCAGGCCGTCGGCGTAGCCCTGGCCGACCGCACGCACCTTCCAGGACCCGTTGCGCCGGTAGACCTCGACCACGATGAGCGCGGTCTCCAGGCCCAGCCGGGGCGGGGTGAAGGTGACCAGGACGGCCCCGGTGTCGGCGTCCCGGACGGTGGCGGTGGGCTCGATCCCGGCGAAGGTGGAGGACTGGTCGGCCGGGCTGGCGGTGACCACGATCTTGCTGATGTCGGCGGGGACGGCCGGGGTGTCCACGGTGATCGCGTCCGGCGCGCCGGCGGCGGCCGGGCGGAGGCTGACGCCGGGCCCGTGCGGGGCGTTGAAGAAGACGAAGTCGGCGTCCGAGCGGACCTTGCCGGTATCGGTCAGCAGCAGGCCGGAGACGTCCAGCGCCTTGGGCGCGGTGACCTCGACGGTCACCCGCGCGGCGGTCAGCGGTGCGTTGCCGCCTTGGGTCAGGACGGTGGACAAGGACTCCTCCTCGGGTGCGGAACGACGGCCCGGGCCGGGGCCGGTGGGGCCGCCGGGCCGGGTGCTGCCCACAGTAACGAACGGGGGTACGGGGATGCGCCCGGCCGGAGCGCTGAGCTGTCTGATCGTCGGAACATCGGATCAGTCGACGGGAGGAGTGGCCGACGGCGGGTCAGCGTCGTGGGTCAGCGGTGTGCGGGTGCCAACGGGTGGGCGGGCAGGGGCAGTAGCCGGCCGAAGCCGCCGAGCGCGGCGACCGCCCGGGGGTGGTCGATGCCGAAGGCGGCGGCGTTCCAGCTCTCCGCAGGGGCCGACTTGCGCACCGAGCCGACCGGTTCGGCCGGGCGGGCGCCGCGTACGGCGAAGTTGTAGCGGCCGGGCCTGACGTCCGTCCCGGGCGGGGTGGTGAAGCGGTAGACCAGGGTGCCGCGCTCCTGCTGGACGGTCACCACGGCGCCCGGAAGATCGGTCCATGCGGCACCGCCGCCGGGGGCCAACTCGCCTGGGGCAAGCCGGAATTCGGCCTGCAGTGCGGTGACCGGCTCGGCCACGGCGAGGTTCAGCGCGTGCCGGAGGCCGTCGCGCCCGAGCGGGGTGATCTGGCCGGTGCCGGTGAGGGCTTGGTCGGCCTCCGTGTCGGCGGACTCGGCGGAGTTGGCCGAGTTGGCGGCGCCGCGGGCGGCGTCGGTGTCCCTGGAGGCGTCCCCGGCATTGTTCCCGGCGCCGCCATTGGCGCCCGGGACCGCGGCGGCGGCCGGTGGCACCGGGCGGGCCGGTGCGGGCGGGGCCGGCTGCTCCGGTGCGGGGTGGGCCGGGGTGACCGGCCGGAAGCCGGTCGGCTGGGGCGACGGCGCGCCGCCCGGCTGCCCGGTGCCGGACGGGTCGGCCTGCGGCTGCCCGCCTGCCGGTCCGTCGGAGGGCGTGAGCGGCTGCGCCGAGGGCGAGGGGCCGGCGGCGGTGCCGGTGCCGGGGGTGTCCGCCGAGGGCCGGGGCTCGTGCCCGGCCGAGGCCTGCCCGCTTGCCGAGGGGGCGACCGGGATCGACGTGCCCGCCGGGAGTTTGGCCGGGGGCGGGGTGGCGGCGGCGTTCGCCGGGGCGGACGGGTGCGCCGAGGGACGCCCGGTGGGCCGGGAGTCGTGCGGGTGGCCGGACGGCGTGGGGGTGGCCGGGGTCCGCTCGGCGGCGGCCTCGGCCTGGTCGGTGGCGCTCGGGGTGGGCGGTGGGGTGCTGCCGACCCGGGCCACACCGGCCCGCCGGCCGATGCCCTGTTGCTCGTTGAGGAGGAGGGTGGTGGCGATGCTGATGCCGACGACGGTGGACATCGCCATGGCGGCGCCGGAGAAGCGCAGGGTGGGCAGCCGGAACCGGCCGCCGAAGGGGCGCGGCCGACCGTGCCGACCGTGCCGTTCGGGCTCGTGCCGCACGTCCCGCGCGGTGTCCTCGCGCGCAGCCACCGGACCCCTCCCTCCCCGAAGTCGCCGTCGCCTGGGCCGTATTCTCCCACGCGCTGCCGCAGGGCCCGGATCCGGCCGGTTCGCACCGGTTCCGCCGCGTGCCCGCATCGGGAGGGGGAGAGCGTACCAGCGGGCGGCCGGACCGCGGACAATATCCATCCAATTTCCGGACATCCGTTCGACAGGCGGAAGTTGACGGTCCGTCTGGCCGGTTCGGTAAGGGGTGTCCGGCCTGGACGGGGGTTATTGCAACCCCCTTGCAACCCTTGCCCTCCCGGTCGCTGGTGGCGCAGGCTGGTGGCATCCCGCGCCGTTCCCGGAGAGACCGTCATGTCGCCCGACCCGCTGTCCGCAGCCTCCAGTGCCCCCCTCGCCGCCACCCCCACGGGCGGCGATGGGGGCGGCTCCACCGCCGCTCCGGCGGCGGTGGAGGAGGTGCTGATGCTGCGGATCTCGCTGGGCGAGGAGGTGGTCGGCGAGGTGCGCACCAGGTTCCGCTTCGAGGCTTCGCGCCCGTGCGAGGTGCTGCTGACCTTCCATCTGGGGCGGCCGGACGAGGCGGACTGGGTGTTCTCGCGCGACCTGCTGCGTGACGGCCTGCGCTCGCTGAGCGGTCAGGGCGACGTCAAGCTGTGGCCGGCCTACTGCCCCTGCCACGGCTCGACGTTGCACCTGGCGCTCGAATCCCCGCACGGCAGCGCCCTGTTGGAGGCCTCCAAGCCCCGGGTGCAGGCCTGGCTGGACCGCACCTACGCGCTGGTCTCCGTCGAGGAGGAGCGCGACTGCGGCCCGACCGACGACCAGCTGGCCGCGCTGCTCGCGGGCGGCGGCTGAGCACCGGCACTGCCCGCACTGCCGGTACCGCCCGTACTGCCCGTGCTTTCCGGCCCGCTTCCTGCGGGGCGCGGTGACGGGACGGGCGCCGCGGTGCCCGGCAGCCGTACCGTGCCCGCCGCGAGCCCGGCCCGCAGCCGCCGGATCGCCGGGGCGGTGGAGGCGGGCAGCAGGTCGTACGGGTCCTCCGGCCCCTCGACGGTGACCAGCACCGAGTCGGCGAAACGGTACGGCCGGTGGGCCAGCAGCCCGCCCAGGTAGCGGCGCAGCCGGGACAGCTCGGCCCGGACCGTCACCGTCCGCCCCGCGTCGCCGAACAGCGCCTCGGCGAGCTGGGCCGCGGTGCTGCCCTCGCACGAGGTGGCCAGCAGGAGCAGCAGTTCGGCGTGGCGCGGGCTGACCGGGTGCGACCAGCTGTCGGCCGCGCCCCGGACGAACAGTTCGGCGCGGTCCGGGCGCCGCAGGTCGAGCCGGAGCCGGGCGCCCGCGGCCTGTTCGGCGCTCACCGTGCCGGAGCCGTCCGCCTCGGGCGGGCGGACCGGGCGCACCAGCCAGCCGTCCGCGAGCGGTTCCAGCACGCACTCGCCCAGGCCGGGCACCCAGTGCACGGCCGCCGGGGCCCAGCCCTCGCTGGGCACGCGCAGCCGGCTGGGCGGCGGCAGTCCGGCCGCGGCGGCGGTCCAGCCGGCCGCGTCCACCACCAGGGCCGGGCCGCCGACCCGGGCGAGCAGCGGGGCGGCCAGGGTGCGCAGCTGGTTCAGCGCCTCCAATCGGTGGGCGCGCAGTTCGGTCTCGGCGAGCCGGGCGGCGGTGGCGGTGAGCTGGAGCAGGAACGGGCGGACGTTGTGCGCCGGGCCGCTGAGGTTGATCGCGCCGACCAGCCGTCCGGTGGCCGGGTCGTGGACGGGCGCGGCCACGCAGGTCCAGGTGTGGTGGCTGCGCAGGTAGTGCTCGCCGGAGTGGACGTGCATCGGGCGCTGGGCGCGCAGTGCGACGGCGATGCCGTTGGTGCCGACGCTCTCCTCGGTCCAGCGGGCGCCGGTGATGAAGCCGATCCGGTCGGCGCTGCGGCGCAGCCCGCGTTCGCCGTCCTGCCAGAGCACGTGGCCCTCGGCGTCGGCGACGGCGAGGATCAGCGGGGCCGGGTCGGACGGTCCCAGCAGGGTCTCGCGCAGCACCGGCAGGACGGTGTCCAGCCCGCTGGCCCGGCGGCGCCGCTCCAGTTCGGCGGGGCCGAGCATGGCGGTGGCGGCGCCGGTGTCGGGGTCGAGGCCGAGGCGCCGCAGTCGGGCCCAGGAGTCGCCGATCTCGGGGCGGGGTTCGAGCAGGCCGGTCCCGCCGGTCCCGCCGGTCTCGGGGAGGGCGAGTTCGCGGGCGGCGGCGTCGGCGAGGGTGCGCTCGTGGACCTTGGCCAGCTCCGCCGCGGTCGGCGGGGTGCGGCGCTCTGGTCGTCGGGACTGCCGTCCGGTCTGCCGCACTCGCGTTGCTCCTCGCCGCCGATCGAGGGCGCGCCGGGGTCGACGCGCTGACGAAAGCGTACGGGTGTGGTGGGCCTGTGGGCATGGGGTCCGCCAAGTCGCCGGACCGGTCGGTACGGAAACCGTCCTGAGGCGCCTTAGCGTTCCGCGCCGGGTTCGTGCTGGGCGGCCTCGACGGTGTGGTGCAGGTCCGCGGTGGCCTCCAGGGTGGCGCCGGTGGTCAGTGCCAGGCAGGCGGCCAGGGCCAGGGCGACGGCCCGAAGCCGGGTGCCGGGGGTGGCGGCGGGGCGGGGCTGGAGCAGCGCGGCGACCCGGCGGGGGACCGGGCCGGAGTGCGCGGCGGCGACCAGCCGGGGCCGGGCCGGCCAGGGCGAACGGTTCGCGGCGAGGGCTGCCCGGCCGACCGCGCGGGCGGTCACGGCGCGGTCGCCGACCCGGGCCGCTGCTACCTCGTCGGCCCAGCGCTCCAGGTGGTACCCGAGGGGTGCGCGCAGTGGGCGGAGCGCCGGGTGGAGGTCGGCGGCGTGCTCGGCGAGGGCGAGGAAGACGTGGTGGCGGGCGGCCAGGTGGGCGCGCTCGTGGGCGAGCAGGGCGGAGCGCTCGGGCCCGCTGAGGGCGCGCAGCATGCCGGAGGTGACCACGATCCGGCCGGGCTCGCCCGGTCGGCCGGGGCGGCGCAGGCGGCCGGGCAGGGCGAAGGCGTCGGCGCGGTCGTCGTCCAGCACGGTGAGCGGGTGGTCCTCGGGCCGCGACAGCACGGCGGTGAGCGGGTTCTCGCCGGGCCGCAGCCATCGCGCGGCGCGCGCCCGGCGCATGGAGGCGCGCCGGGGGCGCATGTCCGGATGCTGGTCGGCGGCGTCGGCAACGTCGGCAGCGTTGGCGGGGTCGACGGGTGGCGCGGTGGGCCCGGGCAGGGCGGCCCGGGCGGTCCGCAGGTCCAGTCGTCGGCGGCGGGCGGTGCGGACCGCCAGCGCGGTGAGCGCGGCGAGCACGGGAGCGGCCGCGGCGGCCGCGATCGGGGCGTCCGGGGCGGCGGCGGTGAGCCAGGGCAGCGAGAGGTGGCCGAGGGCGGCGACCGGGGGCAGGTGGAGCAGCCCGGCGGTGGCCAGCAGGCCGAGCGAGCACAGGGTGCCCCCGGCCAGGACGACGGCGGTGCCGGCCAGCAGCCAGGCGGCGGCCCGGGGTGCCAGCGACTCGGCGAGGCGGCGGGCCAGCGGGGCGGCCAGGACGGGCAGCAGCAACGGGGCCCAGACGGCGAGCATCACGGGGTGCCGGCCCCCGGTCCGCCCGACGGTCCGGGCGCGCCGTCGCCGAGCAGTTCGCGCAGCAGCTGCTCGTCCTCGGCGGAGAGGTCGGAGACGAAGCGGGCGAGCACGGTGGAGCGGTCGGCCTCGCGGCCCAGCTCGGTGTGCATCCGGCGGGCGGCCAGGCCCGCGGTGTCCTGGACGGTCGGGGTGTAGGCGTAGGCGCGGCCGGCCCGGGTGCGCTCGACCGTCCCCTTGTCGTGCAGCCGGGCCAGGATCGTCGCGATGGTGGTGCGGGCGAGGTCCCCGCCGAGCGCCGTCTGGACGTCCTGTGGCGTCATCGGCTGCCGGGCCGACCAGAGGGCGGCCAGCACCTCGGCCTCCAGCTCCCCGGCGGGCCGGCGGGCGGACGGTACGTCGGACATGGCGGCGCTTCCTCCAGGATTCGTCTACAGTCGTGTAGACCGTCTACGTCACTGTAGACGGTCGGGGCGGGTTCCGCTGGGAACCGCCTCCAACGTACGGGAGGTCCGCCAGCCTTGCTTCAGTTCCCCGCGGATGCGGCCGTTCACCTAGCGGTGAACCCGCTGGACGCGTCCTCGCTGCTCGCCGCCTTCGGCGCGCTCGGCATCGCCGTCGTGCTGTTCGCCGAGACGGGCCTGCTGGTCGGCTTCTTCCTGCCCGGCGACTCGCTGCTGTTCACCGCAGGCCTGCTCTGCGTGCCCGGTGCCACCAAGGGCCCGCAGCTGCACCTGTGGCAGGTGCTGCCCGCCGCCCTGGTCGGGGCCCTGCTCGGGGCCCAGGTCGGCTACGTGATCGGCCGGCGCGGCGGCCGGGCGCTGCTGCGCCGCACCAAGCGCAAGAGCCTGCTGGAGGGCGTCGAGCGGGCCGAGGAACTGCTGGGCAGGTACGGGCACGGCAAGGCGATCGTGCTGGCCCGGTTCATCCCGGTGGTGCGAACGGTGCTGAACCCGCTCTGCGGCGTGCTGGAGGTTCCGGCCCGCTCGTTCACCTTCTGGCAGGTGGCCGGTGGTGCGCTCTGGACGGTCGGCGTGGTGCTGGCCGGGTACGGGCTCGGATCCTCGATTCCCAGCATCGACCGATATCTGCTGCCGATCATCGGTCTGGTAGTAGTTGTCTCCGTGCTTCCCATTGTTCTCGAACTGTTCCGCGCCCGTAAGGCGCGCCGTCACGGAGGTGACGTGTGATGTCTTCTCGGGCTCTGGCCGTCTACGACGGCAGCGGCATCGACGGCAGCCTGTACACCCGGGTCAACGGGTGGGTGCAGTCGGCGCCGCACTGGCTGAACGACGTGATCAAGGTCTGGTCGGCGATCGGCCTCGGACTGTTCGCGCTCTTCATGCTCCACGCCTGGTGGCGGGCGCGCGGCGCCGACTCCGTGCTGATGGCCAGGGTGCTGGCCTCGCCGGTGATCGTGGTCATCGCGTACGGCGTCAACTCCGTCCTCAAGGGCCAGGTCCAGGAGCTCCGGCCCTGCGACCAGATCCGCGGCAGCGTCTCGCTGGAGACCTGCCCGAGCGCGACCAGCGCTGACTGGTCCTTCCCGAGCAACCACTCGGTGATCGCCTTCGCCGCCGCGATCGCGCTCTGGTTCGTCAGCTGGCGGCTCGGGGTCGTCGCCACGGTCTTCGCGGCGCTGATGGCCGCCTCCCGGGTCTGGGTCGGCGTGCACTACCCGCACGACGTGGCGGTCGGCGCGCTGGTCGGCATCCTGGTCGCGTTGGTGCTGGCGCCGGTGGCCGGGCGCTGCGGGCCGCTGGTGGACCGGATGCGCTCGGGCGCGCTGCGTCCGCTGCTGGGCCCCGGTGCGCTGCCGGTGGTGACCCGCGGGTACGCGTCGCACCGGGCGCGGTAGTACCAGCGGTCGTACTGATCGGTGTTCCGCCCTGCCCCTTGTCCGGTTTCGGACGGCGGGTGGAGCATGTGAGCCGGGCGTGGGGCCCCCTTCCAGGGGGCGCCCGCCCGGCTCAGTCGTGCTCGGTGCGCGAAGGCACCGGGCGTGCCAGCGGAGGGATTGCCGAATGCCGTACCGACTCGACATCACGCAAGGGGACTGGCCGGGCGACCTGCTGCACAAGGGCGTCGAAGGACTGCTCGCCGAGGCCATGGTGCTCACCCTCGCCACCGCCGGCCACGAGCACGGGCCGCACGCCAACCTGGCCTTCTTCGCGTACGACGACGACCTCGTCCTGTACTTCGTCAGCGAGCGCTCCACCCGGCACAGCCACCACCTCGCCGAGGAGGCCCGGGCCGCCGCCACCGTCTTCCTGCCGCCGCCGGTCTTCGGCGAGCAGCTGCGCGGGCTGCAGCTGACCGGGAGCGCCGGCGAGGCCTGGGGGCAGCAGGCGGAGGCCGCGCTGGCGGCGTACCAGGGGCGCTACCCGTCCTTCGCGCAGGACGAGGAGGTCCGGCGGCAGTTCCTCACCGGGGGCGGGGCGGCGGCGCTGTACCGGTTCCAGGTGGAGGAGCTGACGGCGGTGGACGAGCCGAACTTCGGGCGGCGCAACTACCTGCGGGCGCGGGTCACGCGGGGGTAGGTCACCGCTGGGGGCGGGCGGAGTCGCGGGGGGTCCCGCCGACGCCGCCCGCCCGCCGGAACGGGACCCGGCGCGGGCGGCCGTTTCGGACGACCGCTACGCCCAGGCCGGCGGTGATGGCCATCAGGACGGCGTCCAGGGAGGCGGCGACGGCCAGGTGCGCGGCGGCGTCGATGTCGTCCGGGGCGCTCGCGGCCGCGACGCCCTCCGGGTCGTAGCGGATCAGCAGCCGGTCGCCGACCGCGTGCGCGTGCAGGCCGCCGTACACCGTGCCGTTCGGGATCGGCAGGCCGAGCTCGCCGACCAGGTCGTACGTCGAGTTCGGGTGCTTGTCCTGCGGATGGTCGTGCACCTGCGCGACCCGGGCGGTGACGGTGACCCCGCGGCGTTCAGGATCACCGCGTCCCGGGCCCCGACCACCTCCCCCAGCGCCCCGCCCCACAGCGCCACCGCCACGACCGCCACCCAGCAGCCCACCGGCCCGATCAGCCGGATCACGCCCACGATCCAGGCGATCCCGATCCCCAGGCCGAGGAACCAGGCCAGGCCCCAGCTGACGTAGGTGCTCAGCAGCACCAGCCCGAAGGTTCCGATGGGCACCGCTGCCGCCAGCGCGGCCGCCCGCCAGCGCGACGGTCCCGCGCCGGGTCCTCCTGCCCGCCATGCTCCCCCCGATCCTCGGTGTGACGGGGTGGAAGGCGCACGAATTTGATTAAAGACACTCAGTGATCATATGGTTACCCTGTGGAGCCACTCCGACTGTCAAAAGCCGCAAAGTGCTTGGGTGTTCACCCGGTGACGCTTCGCCTGTGGTCTGATTCGGGAAAGATCCCGGTGACTTGGGTCGGGCGTGAGCGCCGGTTCTCCTCGGTCGATGTGGAGGCGATGAAGGTCACCGCTGGTGGTGGTGACCGGATTCGCTTGGAGGGCCTGTACGTTCGCGTCTCGGGCTCGACCGGTCAGGAGTCCTCGCTGGAGGCACAGGAGACCGAACTGCGGACCACTGCCACGGGCAAGGTCGTCAGGGTGTTCAAGGATCGAGCCTCCGGTCTGCGGGAGGAGCGGCCTGGTTTGAACAAGCTGCTTGCGGCAGTGGCGGACGGGTCGGTGACGGTGGTTCGGGCGACGCACGAGGACCGGCTGGCCCGCTTTGGTGTCGGCTGGCTCAAGCGCCTGTTCGCCGCCCACGGCGCCGCTGTGGAGATCCTGCATCCGAAGAAGACCGGCGGGCGGCAGGAACTCCTGGAGGACTTCATCTCCCTGGTCACCACATTCGCCGCTCGACTGTACGGGATGCGTTCAGCGGACGCCCGCCGGCGTCTGCTGGCGGAGTCCGGGCAGTGCCTGCCGGACGGTGATGTCCGATGAGCCGAAA
>NZ_JBHTTU010000013.1:0-4444 GCF_042794375.1 Kitasatospora sp. NPDC056531
ACACAACCGGCGCATCGCCGCCCTGATCACCGTCATCTGCCTGGCCCTGCTGGTGTTCTGCCTGATCGAACGCCAGGTCCGCCAGGCCCTGGGCCTCGAGCAGACCATGAGCGGCCTCTACCCGGACAACCGCCGGGTCCGCCCCACCGGACGCATGATCCTCTACCACCTCGAAAGCCTCATGCTCCGCCCCGGCACCGCCACCAGCCCACCGGCCATCCTGATCAGCCAAGGAGTCCAAGCACACCTGCTCGAACTCCTCAGCATCGACGAAACCCGACCCCGCTGGCTGGAAACCCAAAACCCCACCTGCGAAGTCACCGGCTAGCGGAGTGCCTCGAAGCCCGTGCAGAGCAGGCGGATGCTGCGCGCGAACTTCTCGTCCTGGCTCAGCCGTGGGATCAACTCGCTCATGACCAGGGGGAACCGCTCGCACAGTTCGGCGTAGAGCTCGGCGGTGACGGTGGGCGCGGCGGTCGGCTGGTTCTGTTCCTGGAGCACGAAGCCGGTGACGTGGCTGAGCAGGGTGTCGGCGGCGATGCCGCAGTGGGCGGGGGGCAGGCCGGCGTCGAGGAGGGTGCGCAGCAGGCGTTCCATCAGGGAGAGGCCGCCGGTGCTGAGTGCGCCGGGGCTCTCGGCGAGGAGCTGGGCGCCGCCGGGGTGCTGCTTGATTTCGAGGCGAAGGGCGGTGGCCTGGGCCTCGACGCGGTCCTGCCAGGTGGCGGTGGGCGGGAGCGCCGCCAGGGCTTCGGTGCCCGCGTCGTGGGCCCGGCGGCAGACCCGGTCGGCCATCAGGGCGAGCAGTTCGTCCTTGCCGCGTACGTGGTAGTAGAGGCTGCCGGCGTGGGCGTCGAGGCGGTCGGCGACCTGGCGCATGGACAGGTTCTGGTAGCCGACCTCGGCGAATACGGCCATGCCCGCGTCGACGATGCGGTCCCTGGTGAGCTTCATGCGGCCACCGTACAACTTTTTCCAACACTGTTCGAAAAGCTGTGGTAGTTTTGCGCCATCAGGTTTCGAACGGCGTTGGAATACGCCGCAACCGGGGGGAGTGGCAGTCATGGGGGCGATCGTCTTCAACGTGACCACGGCCGCGCTGATGGTCATGATGGTCAACTGCGGGCTCGGCGTGGTCGGCCGCGACACCCTGCGCGGGCGGCCGGTCCCGTGGGCGGCGGTCGCCCTGACCGCGGTCGCCGTCGGCGGCGCCCTGCTCCAGCTGGTCTGGTCCGGCGCCATGGACGCGTTGGACGCGGACCCGGCCAAGTCCGGCTGGTGGCGCGAGTTCACCTCGGTCTTCATGCAGAACGGCGGCCTCTTCGGCGGCCTGTGGAACCTCGTCACCCTCGCCGCCGTCGCCGCGCTCGCCCAGTGGTACTGGGGCGGCCCGCTCACCCTCGGCTTCTTCCTCGCCGGCATCCTGCTGCCCGGCCGGATCGACACCCTGCTCGGCTTCGGTGACGGCCCCAGCACCGACCCCCGCAACTTCGCCGGCAGCTCCGGCGCCACCTACTTCCTCGGCGCCACCCTCGCCCTCGCCTTCCTCACCCGCACCCGCCTGCCCAAGGAGCTCGCCCTGGCGGCCGGCGTTCCGGCGCTGGGTCTGGCGATGTGGTTCGCCCAGGAGAACGGCCACGGGCTGGTGTCCGTCTACGGCTTCGTCCTCGGCGGAGCGGTCTGGGCGGTCCGCCGCCAGGCGGCGCGACGTCAGGTGGCGTGACGTCAGGCGGCCTGACCAAAGCGTGGGCCCCGGGCCCGTCGTCGAACCCCCGTTCCCGGGGCGGCGACGGGCCTGAGTCCGTTCTGCGACCCCGAGGGGTTCAACCGACCTGCCGCGCAGCCATGCTGAGGATCTCCTCGGTGACGGCCGCCGGGTCGTCGGTCGGCAGCGAGTGCCCGGCGTCGGGCACGATCTCGACCCGGGCGGGCGGGACGAGCCGGTGCAGTCGCTCGGAGACGGTCCGGGCGTCGTTCATGGCGCTGCGCTCGCCGAGCAGGAAGAGCGCGGGGGCGCTCAGCCGGCCCAGCTCCTCGTCGGTGAGGGCGGTGGCCAGCGGCAGGCGGCGGCGGAAGCCCGTCGAGGCGCGCATCAGGGTCATCAGCTCGGTTTGTGGCAGCACGCCCCGGCCGCGGGACAGCCCGTCGGGCGCGAGTCCGGCGCAGCCGCGCCCGGCCCGCTCCTCATCGAGTCGGACGACCTGCGGGCGGACTTCGAGGTGCTGCGCGAGCGAGGCGTGGTCTTCGAGCAGCCCGAACCGGAGGACTACGGCTTCGGCGTCCGCATCGAGACCGTGGACCCGGACGGAAACCGCATCTCCCTCCGCCAGCGCGCCGCCTGGCAGGGCGGCGCCATGGCCTGAGCGACCACGGCCGTGGGGTGGCCCCCTCCTGCGGAGGGGGCCATCATGCCGGGTCTGCTCGGTTGGGTCAGAAGCCGAAGGTGAGCAGGGCCGCCACCGTGTTGCCCTCGGCGTCCAGGCACGCGGTCGTGCTGGAGCCGTCCGGGCTGACCAGGATGCCCAGTACGGTGCCAGTACCGGCCTCGTCCGGGATCATCAGCCACTCGTTCGCGAAGTCGCCCTCGACCGGTTCCACCGGCCAGTCGGTCGGGTCCACCGAGGCGCGCCGGAGCATCTCGCGGAAGTTCTCCAGCAGCCAGTCGTCGCCCTCGGCGGCGCGTGCGTGCAGTGTGGCCCAGGCGCGCTTGAGTATCTGGGCGGCCGGTTCGATCCAGTTGTTGGTGGGGTCCGCGTGCAGCACGGCCAGACCGGAGGGGGTCGCCACGCGGTCACCCCAGTCCTCCGTCCGAACCGGGATGGTGTCGCCGGGGTGCACCAGAGCGGCAACCGGGTCATCGGGTGCGTCCTCGCGGGAGACCAAGTAGACCGGCGTGCCGCCGGGCCGCATCGGAAAGCCCGTGGCCTCCGGTCCCAGCGGGTCGTAGATCGTGCCGTAGTCGGCGGACCCCTGGACCAGACCGAGCCGCGCGATCCGCCAGCCGTCGATGGTCCACTCCTCCTCGGACGGATCGGTCAGGGCCGTGATCAGCGCGGGCAGGTACTCGTATTCGTCGTCATCGTCGTAGGACATCCGGTCTTCCTTAGGACTCGTAGGTGATGGGGAGCGTAGACCGTGACTCCGACACGCCGTCCCGCGAGGCCGGGGCGTCTCGGGCCTGCTGACGCGTTTCCTGGTGCGGGGGTTAGCACCCGTACGGGACGGGTGCTTTCCCCGTTCTTCGCAGCCGCCCGTCGAACCAGACTCGGGGCATGCCCACACAGTCCGTGACGATGACCAAGGCTCCCGAGGCCGCCCTCGCCGCACAGCCGGAGGGCGGTGGCAGCGACTTCGCCCGGTTGAGCCGTCGGATAGCCGCCGAGGGCCTGCTCGACCGGCGCCCCGGCTACTACGCCGTCCGCGCCGGCCTGGTGCTCGCCGCGTTCCTCGGCGGCTGGTGGGCACTCTTCGTGCTCGGCGACACCTGGTGGCAGCTGGGCCTGGCGGCGGCGATGTCCGTCGTCTTCGCCCAGATCGGCCTGCTCTCGCACGATCTGGCGCACCGCCAGGTGTTCAACCGGCGCCTGCCGAGCGAGATCGGCGGCCGGATCGCCGCCAACCTGCTGATGGGCATGAGCTACGGCTGGTGGATGAACAAGCACACCCGCCACCACGCCAACCCGAACCATGAGGAACGGGACCCGGACGTCTCGCCCGACCTCGTGGTGTGGTCCCAGCGGCAGGCCCGGCAGGCGAGCGGACTCGCCCGGTTCATCGGCCGCCGGCAGGCGTACCTGTTCTTCCCGCTGCTTCTACTGGAGGGCCTCAACCTCAGCTTCAACAGCTTCCGCGCGCTGCGCAGCCCGGTGATGAAGCGGCCGCTGCTGGAGGGCACGCTGCTGGTGGTCCACTTCGTGGCCTACCTCGGCCTCGTCTTCGCCGCTCTGCCGCCTGGCAAGGCGGTCGCCTTCCTCGCCGTGCACCAGGCGCTGCTGGGCGTCTACCTGGGCTGCGTCTTCGCCCCGAACCACAAGGGCATGCTGATGGTGACCCCGGAGATGAGGCTCGACTTCCTGCGCCGCCAGGTGCTCACCTCGCGCAACGTCCGTGGCGGCCCGGTCATCGACTCGGTGATGGGCGGCCTCAACTACCAGGTGGAGCACCACCTCTTCCCCAGCATGCCCACCCCCGCACTCGGGCGGGCCGCCCGGATCACCCGGGAGTTCTGCGCGGAGAAGGGCATCCCGTACTACGAGACGGGCCTGCTCCGCTCGTACCGCGAGATCCTCGGCCACCTGCACCGGACGGGCGAGCCGATCCGCTCCGGCGGCTGAGGGGGGGCGGGGTGGGGGGGGGGGGGGGGGGGACCCCCCCCCCCCCCACGAGAACGCCCCCCACCCACCAAAAGGAGAGAGGGGTGTTGGGATTTCCACCCACCCACCTCTCC
>NZ_JBHTTU010000013.1:4453-59002 GCF_042794375.1 Kitasatospora sp. NPDC056531
CTGCACCGGACGGGCGATCCGATCCGCCCCGGCGGTGGAGGGGGGGCGGATGGGGAGGTCGGCGGGGCCGACTTCCCAATCCGGCCGGGTCGATGCCCTCAACCCCGGGAGGGCAATGGGTTGTTCGGGCTGTCCAGCCACACCGTCTGGCCGTCGTCGGGTGAGACGGTGAGCCCGAAGCGGTCAAAGCCGGGGCGGCCCTGGCCGTCCCACCAC
The DNA here is from genome assembly GCF_042794375.1 of Kitasatospora sp. NPDC056531. Taxonomy (NCBI): domain Bacteria; kingdom Bacillati; phylum Actinomycetota; class Actinomycetes; order Kitasatosporales; family Streptomycetaceae; genus Kitasatospora; species Kitasatospora sp. NPDC056531. Next base: position 4,670 of record NZ_JBHTTU010000013.1, read on the forward strand.
CGCCAGGCGGCCACCACCTCGTTCCAGAGGCTGCGGGGGCCGGCCTGGACGACCTCGTAGGCGGTGCGGTCGGGTTCCCAGTCGACGGTGGCCCAGGACGTGACGGCGGTGTCGTGAAGCCACAGGGTGTAGGTGCCGTCGGCGTACCGCTCGATCAGCGGGAAGGCCTGCGGCACCTGCACCCCGATGGCGAACATCGCCAGCCAGCCGCCGACTTCTTCCGGGGACAGGCGAGTTGACGACTTCGCGCCGTCGGTCGGCCACGGGCCGGACAGGTACTCCAGGCTGCCGGGTCGGGCGGTGCGCTGCTGGCGCAGTCGCATGAAGGCGGAGGACGCGACGAAGCGGCCGCTTGCCGTGCCGTCCTCGGCGACGGTGAGCCGCACCACGGCTTCCCCGCCGTACTCGGGGCCCCAGGGGGCAACGATCACCCCGCCGGGCTTCGTTTGGGCCACCCAGGAGTGCGGCACCCGGCGGACCGAGCAGGTGGCGATCACCCGGTCGTACGGCGCGCCGTCCGGGTGGCCCTTCGACCCGTCGCCGACGACGAGGGTCGGGGAGTGCCTGGCGCGTGCGAGCCGGAGCTGTGCCTCGGCGGCGTTGTCCTTGTCGACCTCGACCGTGACGACGTTCCCGGAGCCGAGGCGGTGGGACAGCAGGGCGGCGTTCCAACCGGTGCCGGTGCCGATCTCCAGCACCCGGTGGCTGTCTTCCACGTCCAAGGCGGCGAGCATGGAGAACACCATGGTGGGCATGGAGTTGGACGATGTCGGCATGGTGCCCCGGCCGTCCCCGGCGTGCTCGCCGTCGTCCCACTGGGTGGTGAGCGGGACGTCGGAGTAGACGGCGTTCCACCAGGTGGTCGGGTCGGCATGCCGGTTGATCGCTTCGCCTTGGCGCACCCCGTCACCCTGGCCGGGCCAGATCTGGTCCGGGACGAACCAGTGGCGCGGGACGGCGTTGTACGACGCCAGCCAGTCCGAGTGGAGGGACCCGTTCGCGATGAGCGCGGAGGCCAGCCGGGCCCGGCCGGCCTCCGCTTCGTGCATCTCGCTCACGCGTCAGCGACCCGTCGCCGGGCCGCTGCCGTCCGAGGTGTTGCCACCCTCGTCACTGCCGCCCCCGCCGTGCTTGTTGCCGCTGCTGGAGTCGTCCTGCTGGCCGCCACCCTGGCCGTTGCCGGACCCGCCGCCGTGCTTGCCGTCGCTCAACATGGGCATGTGCTTCCCCTTTCGCGGGCGGCGCCGAAAGCCGCCGTCGAGCAGAACGGTAGGCGGAGGGGAAGCGGGGGTGAGCGGGTGATTCTCGAATATTCCGGCACCCGGTGGGCATGGTTCGCGGGGATTCTTCAGACGACCCCGAGCGCCTTGCGGCACCGCGTGATGACCTTGTGGGCATCCGCGCCGTAGACGGCCGCCCCGGCCACGGTTTCCCAGACGCGCAGGTACAGCGCCACGTTCTCGGGTTGGTCGAGCCAGAGCTCGGCATGCCAGTCCTCGACGATGACGAGTCGTTCGTCGTGGATCCAGAAGCCGTTGGCAGGCGGCAGCTTGAGGGAAGCCCCGAACGGGACGATACCGAGGGAGACGGTGTCCAGGCCGATCACGCCACTGAGCCGGTCGAGTTGCGCGGCCATGACGGCCGGTGGGCAGAGCAGCGCGCGCAGGGCAGCTTCCCACATGATGATGTGGTACTTCTTGTCCGACCGATACAGGACTTCCTGCCGCCGAATGCGGGCCCGCACGGCATCGTCGACATCGCGCGGTGACTGGTGGAGGTCGATGTACGCGTTGAAGATATGCCGAGCGTAGTCGGCCGTCTGGAGGACGCCGACGATCACGGAGTTCTGCCACGCGCGCTTGACAGTTGAACGCTCGTGCTCAGCGGTCAGCGTGTCCTGCACCGGTTTGTGTCCGGCGGCCAGCTGCCGCCGCCAGGAGCGGGTTCCTGATTCGAATGCCTGGAGTCTGGCGGCCAGCTCGGAGGACGCGTGGGGTTGTCCGACGCCTTCGGCCCAGGCCTTGAGGTCATCGAGGGTGGCCGTCTGTCGGCCGGTCTCCAGTTCGCTGACCTTCGACTGCGTCCAGCCCACGCGCTCGGCCAGTTGCCGGCCTGTGAGACCGCCCTCGGCTCGCAGCTCACGGAGCCGCTGGCCGAGGGCGATTCTGGCTTGCTGGAAGTCGGTGCTCACATGTCGGACGGTACCTGAGCCCCGAACTCGCGGTGCGGGACGGCGAAGTGCCAGGCGGCGTCCCGTTCCTGGCAGGCGCGGGCCACCCGTACCGGGTCGGTGATCAGCTCGACGTGGGTCAGGTCGTCGTCGGCGCCGAAGTGCAGCAGGGCGATGACGCGCGAGTCGAACAGCCAGGCGTCTTCCTCCGGAAGACCCAGGCGCTCGGCGTCGGCACGCCAGAGGTAGCGGATGTCCTCGCCGACCTCGCCGTTCCGCTCGGAGTTCTTGAGCAGGTAGCGCTGCCCCAGCGTGGGCGGGTTGTCCATGATCCGCACGCGCTCGAACCGTTTGCCCAGGGCGGACTGTTCGCGCCGCGAGCGGCACCAGGGGCTGTCCAGGTCCCATTCGGGATCCAGCCCGGCGGCGAACCGGCGGTAGGTCTCCGTCAGCTCGTCGGAGCGGTACCGGCCGCGGGTCTCCAGTCGGTAGGCCGTGTGCTGGAGGGTCTTGAAGAGGTTTTCGAACTCGTCGAAGCTGATCAGTACGGGTTCGCGCTCCACATCGCGCGGCGCGAAGTCGGCGAGCAATGCACGCGGTACGGTCACGAACCCCTCGCCGGGCTTGATGTTGCGGAGCTGGGCGATCTCGTCGGGATCGGTCACGGCGTCGCCCTGCACCACAACCTCCCCGGTCTCCATGTCCTCGTAGAGCGTCGGGCAATTGTTGTCCTCCGAGGTGCTCCCGATGTACCGCAGTCGTCGGCTCATGGCCGCTCCCTTCGCTGTTGGTCAGGCGGTAGCAGGATGCCCAGGGATCGATGTGGCGTGGGTGCTGATTCTCGAATATTCGCCGGAGGAGGTGAAGTTGCGGTAGCCGGTCAGGCGCGGGCCCACTTTGATGAAGGCTTGTCATGAGGTCTGCGCCTAAGGAGTCGACGCCAGTGCCGGAGTTCGTGCCCCAGCAGAAGATCACCGAGTTCATCAACGATGGATTCGAGCACACCGCTTGGCGGTTGGAGACCAGGACCGGCTACCTCTCCGACCAGCAGATGCCCTCCTACGCCGAGTTCCTGCGGACAGGCGACACCGCCGGAGAGGTCGGGCACCCCTGGTTCGAGAACGTGCGTCGCATGGTCGACAAGGGCAAGAGGTTCGAGCGGGTGCGTCTGGTAGACGACCCGCCGACCGAGGGGCAGCGGTACCTGCTGGCCTGCGCCCGGACCAACGTGGCGGCGGGTGAGGACATCCGGTACATGTGGCGCTCGGACGCCGCAGCGGCCGGGCTGGCTGGTCTGTCGGACTTCTGGCTCTTCGACTCCCGCACGGTTGCGCGCTTCCATTTCGAAGGGGAGCGCACCGTGGGTATGGAGCTGGTCACTGACCCGCTGGAGGTCCTCCGCGCTTGTCAGGCCCGTGATGCTGCCTGGCACTACGCAGCCCGCTACGAGGAGTTTCGGACTCAGGTACCGGGGGCTGTCGGGCCCAGCTGATCCCATGCCCCCGGAGTAGGAAGTCGGCCCGGCCGACTTCCTACTCCGGGGGCATGGCTAGAGGAGGTCGGCGACGGCCACCGTGGTGGAGCGGTCGTCGGCCTCGGTGAGGAGGGCGCCGCCCGGGGCCCACAGGGCGGCGCGGCCGCAGCCGGTCCACGGGCCCGAGGGGCCGACGTGGTTGGCGAGGACGACGTGCATGTCCGAGTCCTTGGCGATGCCCGGGTAGACCGTCGCCCGCTCGTGGATGCCGTTGCCGGTGCCGTAGAGGGAGCTGGCCAGGTGCACCTGGCAGCCGTCGGCGGCGCCACGGGCGATGAGGTCGGGGAAGTGATTGTCGAAGCAGGTGGCGAGCGCGAAGCGGAGGTTGTTGAGTTCGAAGCGGCCGTCGCGGTTGCCTGCGGTGAAGATGCCCTGCTCGTTCTCGTAGAGGTGCTGCTTGAGGTAGGTGGTGATCAGCTCGCCGTCGCTGCCGTAGACGTAGGTTCCGATGGCGGGCCGGGGCCCGTCGGTGGGGACGGCGCAGTTGACGACGGTGGTGATGCCGGTGGAGCGGAGGTCGTCCAGGCGGGCGTCGTCCGGGGCCGTCCAGAGGTTGGGGTCGGCGGCCAGGGCTTCGAGCTCGTACCCGGTCAGCGCGAACTCGGGGAAGACGATCAGCTCGGCGCCCTGCGAGCGCGCCTGTCCGGAGAGAGCGACGAGCTGCCGGACGTTGGCGGGGATGTCGGCAGGGGCGCAGGTCAGTTGGGCTGCAGCGATTTTCATGGCGTCAGGCGTGGTGGTCGAATTCGCCCGCCTTGATGCCGTGGAGGAGGGCGGCGAGGGCGGCGAGGTTGGTGCGGAGGATGAGGTGGCCTTCGTCGGACTCGCGGAGTTCGACCGCCCCGTCGGCTGTACGGACCTCCACGCACTCGTTTGAAGCCCCGCTGTAGCTGGACTTCTGCCACATGGAGTCACGCATACTTGCCTCGCATTTCATCCCCGATAGATCGAATGAACTCCCGCGACTCGGGCTCGGAGAGCGCAGCGGAGTTCAGGTGCGCGAACACGTCGCGATGGCGGACCAGGCTTGGTTGGGCGTCAAAGTACATACTGCCCATCGCAGTATCCATCTGGAGTGTGGCGAGTTCAGGCACGGGTCCCTCGATGAACATGATGTTCTCACCACCGCCGGGGAAGGTATCGAGGTCGAAGGGCACTACACGGACCGAGATTCGACCCGCCAGCGAGTCACCGATGAGATGGTCAAGCTGATCTGCGAGAACCCGGGGTCCTCCGAACTGCATTCGCAGTGCCGCCTCGTGGATGAAGGACGCATACGGCACTCCGCCTTGCCGGACAGCCTCCTTCCGCCGCATACGGAATGACGTCCGGATATCGAGGTCGTGGCCAGGGATCGAAGGGGCGAACCGGGAGAACACCGCAGCTGCGTAGTCCTCGGTCTGCTGCAGGCCCGGGATGTAAGTCGTGGCCCAGGTCGAGATGCTGCGTGCGTTCGCCTCAAGCTCGGCGATCTCCAGGAAGTCGGTGGAGAGCGTCCCGCGATACTTCTCCCACCAGCCCTTCCCGCGCTCCGAGACCATGTCGGCCAGCGCATCGATCAGCGGCTGGTTGCTGCACAGGCATGTGGCAGCGATGGTCCGCAGTCGCTCGACGCTGATACCGCTCTTCCCGGTCTCCATCTGGGTGACCTGGGCGGCGTGGATGCCGAGTTGGCCAGCCAGTTGGCTGCCACCGAGGCCAGCCTGCTCCCGCATCCTCCGCAGCTCGGTCCCCACCCGCCGTTGGCGCAGGGTCGGGTTCGGTCGAAGGGCCATGGCGTCCTCTCTGCGGTGGTGAGACCAGTGTGCCCCACGGAAGAGGGAAGTTTTTCGCGAAGGTCTTAAGCGAAAGACCGTGTGCGCTATGGTCGATGTCACATCGATCCGACGGATCGTCAGTAACGCCTGCTAGCAGGCGCCGCAGAGCAGCCATGCCCATTTGCCTGGCCTGGTTCACGGCGACCCATGTCCGCCGGATCTTCCTTCCCAACCACGCCCGGGAGAACTCCCATGCGTCACCTCAACACGCCCTCCTTCGCAATCACCCGCCAGTCCCTCCGCGACGCGATGATCCGCTCCGGCTGGCACCCCTCCGCCACCTTCGACGCCGAACTCGCCCTCGGCGAGCTCCTCGTGAACGCCTGGCGACACGGGCACACGCCCGCGCCGATCGTCCAGATCCTCTTCCTCCACAAGGTCCTCCGGGTCTCCGTCTCCGACGAGAGCCCCGTCGTTCCCGGCCTCCAGGCCCCCTCCCTCCTCGCCGAGTCCGGCCGGGGCCTCCAGCTGGTCGCCGGCCTCACCAGCCGCTGGGGCGTCGACCCGCAGGAGCGTGGCAAGTCCGTCTGGTTCGAGTGCGACCTGGACGCCGCCTGATGCCCGTCCCCCGCCGCCGGCCGATGCTGCCGACCGACCCCCGCATCCGGCACTACACCGACGATCACATCCGCACGCTCCTCGCCGAACTCCAGGAACGCGGAAAGAAGTTCGGCCTCATCTGGCCCTCCGCCGGCACGGACAAGACCATCGACGGCCGGGTCCTGGTCCGCTTCAACACGGCCCCCGCCTCGACCCTCCTCAACCTCCTCACCCTGCTCCTCGACGTCGACCGCGAGCGCCCGTGCGATTCCTGATCGGGGCGGCCTTCGCCGTTCTCCTCGCCCTCGCGATCGCCACGGTCGCCCTGGGCGTCATCACCGCCCTCAGGGTGACCCCGCCCGACGAGGACGCCTGAGCGGAGGCATGGTGCGGGGGTGGCAGCTCGGAATCCCCACGAGGCGCCACCCCCACCCGTCGATCGTCAGTTCTGGCAGCCCGCGATGCTGTTCAGCGGGGTGCAGTTGTTGGGCGTGTTCCGGATGACGCGGCTGTCGTTCAGCGTCACCGTGGAGCCGGTCTGGTTGTTGATGCCGCCGCCGTCGCGCGCGGCGGTGTTCTCGGTGACGGTGCTGTGGTCGAGGGTGAGGGTGGCCACGGCGCCCTCCCCCGTGACGGTCTGGTTGTTGATGCCGCCGCCGTCGCGACCGCTGGAGTTCGCCTTGACCCGGACCTTCGTCAGCGTCGCGATGCCCGCGTTGTTGAGACCGCCGCCGTCGCGGCCGGCGGTGTTGTCCCTGATCTCGCCGCCGGTGATGTCGAGGACCCGGTCCTTCGGCTCGTTGTCGATGCCGCCGCCGTCGACGCCCGCGAAGTTGTCGATGAAGTCGGTGTCCTTCAGTGTCGTCTTCGTCCTGGCGAGGTTGAACAGGCCACCGCCGGAGCCGTCGCGGGCGGAGTTGTGGGCGAAGGTGCTGCCTTCCACCGACAGGGTGCCCTGGTTGTCGATGCCGCCGCCGTCGGTGACGGCCTGGTTGCCGTCGATCCGGCTGTCCGTCACCGTCAGGACGGTGGGGTCCAGGCCGAGAATGCCGCCGCCGTCGTCACCGGAGACATTGTCGGAGACGCTGCTACGGCGGATCGTCACCGTTCCGCCGTTGCTGAAGATGCCACCGCCGCCGGATGTGGCGGAGTTGTGGGCGACGGTGCTCTTGTCGAGGGTCAGTTTGCCCGTGTTGGCGATGCCGCCTCCGAGACTGCTGGCACCGCCGCTGACCTCGACGCCATGAAGGGTGAGGTCACCCGTCGAGGTGACCTGGAGAATGCGGAACAGGTTGGCCGGGACGTCGGTGGACCGCACGAGCGCGCTGTCGTGGCCGGTGATGGTGATCTTCCCGGTGATGGGCGGCAGGGCGTCGCCCGTCGCGTCGACCTGGGTGCTGAACGCGTAGGTGCAGTTCGAGGCCAGCTCGATGGTGCCGCCGGGCCCGTTGAGGGCGTTGATGGCAGCGATCAGCGTGGCCGTGTCGCCGCACGCGACGGAGGTGGTCGGTGCCGCGAAGGCGGCGGTGGAGGGAACCGTGGCGAGGCCCATGGCCAGCCCGAAGCCGATCGCGGATGTCCGGAGGAGCAAGTGGTTCACTGGGGGTTTCTCTCTCTGACGGCGCCGGCCCGTGGAGCGGCCGTGGCGGCTGGGGTCACGCCGGACGGCGGAACGGTTCTCAGTTCCCCCAGGCGGAAACCGGCCGAAGCGACCGGGCGCAGAGTTCAGCCGACGGCACCATCGCGATTCCCCGTTCAGGCCGAATCGTCGGAAAAGCAGGGAAGCCCGTGACCGCCCCCGGCGATCACGGACTTCCTGTTCTGCCCGCCCTGTTCAGCTCTTCTTCTCGAAGCCCGCCAGCAGCCCGCGCGGGTCGAAGGTCACCCGGATCCGGGCGATCTTCCCGTTCTCCACGTGCATCCAGTTCGCCGTCGGCGCCGGCGGCGCGACCGTGGTGCACAGCTCGAACCAGGTGATCACCTCATCGCCGTCCGCTGCCCGCACCTTCACGTCGATCTTCTCCAGCACCTGCCCGAGGCCCATCAGCCCGCCCAGCGCCTCCTCGATCCCCGACGCCGTGCCCAGCGCCCCGACGAAGTCCACGTCGTCGGCCAGCAGGCCCCGAATGGTGTCGAAGTCGCCCGCCTCCCAGGCGGTGAAGTAGGTCTCGGCCAGCTCGCGCGCAGTCTTCGTCGTCGTCATGCCTCCATCCTCCCGACCCCCCACCCATCCGTCCAACAGATAGATCAGATGCCAGCTATCATCAGCAGTTATGGAGATGCACCAGCTGCGCTACTTCGCCGCCGTCGTCGACGAAGGCTCCTTCACGGCGGCCGCCAACCACCTGCACGTCAGCCAGTCCGGCATCAGCACCCAAGTCGCCAAGCTGGAGCGCGAGTTGGGTCAGCAGCTCCTCGACCGCTCCGGCCGCCGCGTCCAGCTGACCCCCGCCGGCGAGGCCGTCCTCCCGCTCGCCAAGAACGCCCTGGCCACCCTCGACGCCATCCAGCACACCGCCGCCGAGTTCGCCGACGCCGTACGCGGCCGGGTCCGCCTCGGCATGATCACCGGCTGTTCGATCCCGCCGTTCCTGGACACCGTCGCCGACCTCGGCCGTACTCACCCCGGCATCGAGCTGAGCCTGCACGAGGGCCACTCCGACCTGCTCCAATCGCAGGTCCTGTCCGGCGCCCTCGACCTGGCCCTGATCGGCTACGCGGGCGAGGTCTCCCCGGGCCTGGAGGCCACCGTCGTCATCGACGAACCGATCGCCGCCGTCGTCCCGGCCGGACACCATCTCGACCGGGCCGAGGTGAAGCTGCAGGACCTGCGCGGCGAGAAGATCCTCTGTCTCTCCGCCGGCACCGGCATCCGCGCCGCCTACGAGCGCTCCTGCGCCCACCTCGGCCTCGACGCCCGCGTGGACATCGACGCCAGCTCCCCGGTGGCCCTGCTCCGCCTCGCCGAGCGCGGCGCCGGGGTCGCCGTCCTCAGCGCCTCCTCCGCCCAGGGCGCCGGCCTGCGGGCCGTCCCACTCACCGACGCCGCCACCCACGCCCGCCTCGGGCTCATCGCCCGCCGCGACCAGCAGTCCCCGGCCGTCCGTCTCCTGCGGGCCAAACTGCGGAAGGCGCTGGCGAGTTCCTAGCACGTCGACCGACGACACCTGCAGCGAGAAGGGGCGCCGCCGGGGCGGACCCGCGTTCGGACCAGCGCGGGCGGCGAGGCGGGTGGTCGCGTGGCAGGGTGGCACATGTGAGTGCGAATCCAGCCAGTCCGGCCTCCTCCCGTACGGAGGGTGCACCGCGGGATGTCGTCCAGCCGGTCCCGGGCGACGGCCACGGTGACCCGCTGCGCGTGCTGGTGCTGTCCGGGTCCTTCCGGACGGGATCGTTCAACCGGCAGCTGGCCGTGCTGACCGCCAAGCTGCTGGCCGAGAACGGCGCCGCCGCCGATCTCGCCCACTTGCGGGACTTCGACATGCCGTCGTACGACGGGGACGTCGAGACCGTCCAGGGCCAGCCACAGAACTCCGTCGCCCTGCGCGATCGCCTTCAGGCGGCGCAGGCGTTCGTGCTCGCCTCGCCGGAGTACAACGCATCGGTCCCCGGCGTGGTGAAGAACGCGATCGACTGGCTGTCACGCTTCCGCCCGCAGCCGTTCAAGGACAAGCACGCCCTGCTGGTCTCGGCTTCTCCCTCCATGATGGGAGGGAACCGGGGACTGTGGGCGCTCCGCGTTCCGCTGGAACATCTCGGGGCCCGTGTCTATCCGGACATGTTCAGCCTGGCCAGGGCCCACCAGGCGTTCGGCGACAGCGGCGACCTGCACGACACCGATCTGCAGGATCGGCTCGCCGCCACCGTGAAGGCATTCCTCAGTCTCGTCGAGGCGGACACGAACTACCCGGCGCTGCAGCGATGCTGGTACGAGTTCCTCGGCGACCAGACCAGTGCCCAGGTCACCCAGCGCGCCGAGACGTAGCCCGCCCGCCCTTCCCGGCAGGAGGCCCTTCCCCCGTCAGCTCTTCCAGCGCGGATCGCGCCCGGAGGCGGCCAGCGCGCGGTCCCACGCCGAGGCGTCGTCCGGCACCGCCACGACCTCGGCGAAGCCCGCGTACTGGCGGTACAGCTCCGCGTTCTCCTCGACGATCTCCAGGGCCAGCTGAGCGAGTTCCTCGTCGACCGGGATGTCCCCGCCGGTCGCCCGCGCGACGTCCCAGCCGTGCAGCACCAGCTCCAGGATCAGCATCCGGGCGATCCCCACCGCCGGAACCGGCGATCCGCCGAGGTCGACGTCCCCCTCCCAGGCGGCCGGGTCGGCCCAGGCCGCGACGGCACGCTCCAGCTGCACCGCGTAGGCGGAGCGCCAGTCGGCGTCCACGGTGAAGTCCCGGGCGATCAGCTCCTCGGACAGCTCGGTGCGCCGGGCCCGGTGCTCCAGGCCGTGCGCGGTGTAGAGCACCCAGTGGTTGATCAGCGCGCGCGTGTCGAACTCCCCGCAGGGCGTCGGCGCGTCCAGCCGCTGCCCGGTCGGGACGGCGGCGGCGACGCCGGCCGCAGCGGAGGCGGCGCGGGCCAGGAACGGGTGCATCGGGTGAGCGTTCATTCCCCGATCCTGCACCGGGCCGCACCGCGAGGTCTTGAAGAAACGCGACGACTAGCCTGGCGGCCATGGACTCTCCCGATCTCGGCCGGGGCGTGCTCCACCCCGCCAAGGCCGCCGAGCTGATCAGCGTGGAGCGGCTCGCGCCGGCGCCCGCCGTGGCGCGTTTCGTGGAGTTCTACTGGCTGGTGCGCTGGGACCTGACCGGCCTGCCCCCGTACGAGCAGAAGGTGCTCGCCCACCCCAACGTCCACCTGGTCTTCGAGGCCCCGCGGGCCCGCGTGTACGGGGTGGACCGCTCGCTCTTCGTCCGCCGCCTGGAGGGTGCCGGGCACGTGCTGGGGGTGAAGTTCCGCCCGGGCGCCTTCCGGCCCTTCGCCGGGCACCCGGTGAGTGCCCTCGCCGACCGGTCCGTCCCGGCCGTCGAGTACTTCGGCGCCGAGGCGGACCGGTGCAACGCCCGGATCCTCGGCGAGCCGAGCGCCGAGCGGGCCGACGCCTTCCTGCTGCCCCGCCTCCCCGCGCCCGACCCGGTCGCCGAGGAGGTCGCCGCGGTGGTGGACCGGATCACCGGCTCCCCGGACCTGTTCCGGGTGGACGACCTGGCTCACGAGCTGGGCGTGACCGTCCGCAGCCTCCAGCGGCTGTTCGCCGAGTACGTCGGCGCCTCCCCGAAGTGGGTGCTGCGCCGCGCCCGGCTGCACGAGGCCGCCGAACGGGCTGCTGCAGAAGGTGAGTTGGACCTGGCGGCGCTGGCCGTCGAACTCGGCTACGCCGACCAGGCCCACCTCACCCGGGACTTCACCGCAGCGGTCGGCATCTCCCCGGCCCGCTACGCGGGTTCGCGCTGAATCAGGCGGTGGCCGCAGCCGCCTCGGCGGCGGCCCGGCCCCGGGCGCTGGAACGCTTGGCGTAGACCATGGTGAAGTACACCAGCCCGCCGAGCACCACGAACGGGAGGATGTTGTTGATCGCCACCACCGCGCCGTGCGAGAGGGTGTAGACGAACACGATCCGCAGCGCGGCCTCCAGGATGAAGGCGATGCCCCACACGACGGTCAGGTTGCGCTGGACCCGCCGGAAGTTCTCGTACTGCCACATGGAGTTCCACCAGGCGACCATCTCGGGCGTGCCGTCCGTGGCGAACTTGCGCCCGAAGAAGAACATGATCGGCTTCGGCGCGGCCAGCGACACCAGGTAGAGCACGCCGAGCAGGCCGGAGACGAAGGAGTCCTTGGCCAGCAGCATCTTCGGGTCGGTCGGGCCGATCAGCGCGACGATCAGGCTCAGGGCGACGAAGACCAGCGAGACGATGGCGAACTCGTCGATCCGGCGGTGCCAGGCCAGGTAGATCGCGGTGTCGACCACCGGGCCGAGCCCGGAGAGCAGGATGGCGGTGGACTCGCTGTAGCCGTGGTCGTGCAGCTGGTTGTAGATCATGATCGGCGCGACCACGTTGAACGCGATGCTGATCAGCCAGCCGAGTGCGGCGGCCTTCCCCTTGCGGTCGGGAGCGGGCGGAGCTATCGCAGTTGACATGGTGTTTCCCCCGGGTCGGATGTGACGATGGCGGCCCATTGTGACGGAAGCGCAGGTCTGCCGCACAGCCCCCACCAAGTCGACTTGTCGTCAGTAGACCGACTACGCCCCGGGGAAGCCGAGGAGGCGCTGCAGCTCGTCCAGCATGAAGTTGGCACCCGTGTACCCGATCCCCTGGAACCACAGCTGGTCGTCCACCGGGAACGCCCGGTGCGCCTTCACCGCCCCCAGCGCCTGCCAACCCGGGCTCGCCAGCATCGCGTCGGCGCCTGCCCGCTCCGGGTCGCCGTAGGTCGCGTACAGCAGCAGGTCGCCGTCGGCCTTGCCGATCTGGTCGGGCGGGATCTCGAAGTCCGACTGGTCGACGTTCTGCGCGTCCGGCCGCCCGACCCCGGCTTCGGCGATCACGCTTCCGGGGAAGCTCTGCCGCCCGAACAGCCGGATCCCGCCGCCCTCCGTGAACCGCACCAGGCTCACCTTGCGCCCCGACAGCTTCGCCGCCGCCAGCGCCTGCGCCGCCTGTCCGGCGTGCTTCTGGTACGCGGTGACGAAGGCCGCGGCCGCCGCCACCCGACTCAACGCCTGGGCGTGCAGCTGGAAGTTCGCCCTCCACGGCGCCCCGGTGGTCTGGGTGAGCACGGTCGGGGCGAGCTCGCTCAGCTGCCCGTACCGGTCGCCGTCGCGGGCCTGGTTGGAGAGGATCAGGTCCGGCCGCAGGGCCCGTACGGCTGCGAGGTCCGGCGCGCCGGCCGGGCCGACCATCCGGATGCCCGCCGTGCGGGAGGCCGGCCAGTACTCCGGGAAGCGGGTGTCGGCGGCCGGGAGCGCGGCGCCGATCGGGGTGATGCCGAGCGTCAGCGCGGAGTCGAGCACATCGGTGTCCAGCACGACCACCCGCAGCGGTGCGCCGGGCACCAGCACCGGCCCGGTCGCGGCGTTCACCGTGACCGGCGGCACCGGGTTGGGGGAGGGGGTCGCGCCCGCGCCGAGGTTGTCGGTGGTCGACGGGGCCGACTGCCCGGACGTGCACGCCGCGAGCGTGGCCCCGCCGAGGCCGGCGAGGAACGTACGGCGGGCGATCCGGGGCATCGGCGGGTCCTCGGGCGTGAGGCTTCGGGGGCCCGTCGATTATGTCCGTATTGATGCGTAAATTGCCGTTAAGCATGCCGCTGTACGTGTCGTCAGGCGTCCATCGCTTCCTCCGCCGCCACCCACGGAGCGCCCGGAACGACCAACGGCGTGCCCGTCACCGGATCCGGCACCACCACCGACTCCAGCCCGAACACCTCCCGCACCAGCTCCGCCGTCACCACCTCCCCGGGCGCGCCCTGCGCCACCACCCGGCCGTCCCGCATCGCCACCAGGTGGTCGGCGTACCGGGCGGCCTGGTTGAGGTCGTGCAGCACGGCGACCACCGTCCGGCCGCGCTCGACGTTCAGCCGGCGCACCAGGTCCAGCACCTCCACCTGGTGGGCGATGTCCAGGTAGGTGGTCGGCTCGTCGAGCAGCAGGATGTCCGTGCCCTGGGCGAGCGCCATCGCGATCCAGGCGCGCTGGCGCTGCCCGCCCGACAGCTCGTCCATGCTGCGCTCGGCCAGCTCCGCCGTGGAGGTGCGCTCCAGCGCCTCCGCGACCGCCGCCTCGTCCTCCGCCGACCACTGCCGCCACCAGCTCTGGTGCGGCTGGCGGCCCCGGGAGACCAGGTCCGCCACCGAGATGCCCTCCGGGGCGGTCGGCGACTGCGGAAGCAGGCCGAGCCGCTGGGCGATCCGCTTGGTCGGGATCCGCGCCAGCTCCAGCCCGTCGAGCAGCACGGCGCCCCGGACGGGCCTCAGCAGCCGCCCGAGGGCGCGCAGCAGCGTCGACTTGCCGCAGGCGTTCGGGCCGACGATCACCGTCACCCGGCCGTCGGGGATGCGGACGTCCAGGCCCTCGACGACCGTGCGCGCCTCGTAGGCCAGGGTGAGGCCCCGGGCCTCCAGGCGGTGCGTCCTCGGGGTCATCAGGAACCTCCACGGCGGGAACGGATGAGCAGCCACATCAGGTACGGCGCGCCGACCATGCCGGTCACCACGCCCACCGGCAGCTCGGTCGGGGCGAGCAGACGCCGGGCGATCAGGTCGGCGAGCACCACGACCAGCGCTCCGGTCAGCGCCGAGCAGAACAGCGGGACCTGCGCCGAACGGGCCAGCCGCAGCGCGATCTGCGGGGCCATCAGCGCGACGAAGTCCACCGGCCCGGCGGCGCCGGCCGCGCAGGAGGCCAGCACGATGCCCAGCAGCGCCATGCCCAGCCGGATCCGGTCCAGTCGCAGGCCGAGGCCGACGGCGGTCGCGTCGTCGAAGGAGATCGACCGCTGGGCGCGCGCCGCCCACAGCGCCACCGGCAGGGCCGCAAGCAGCACCCAGGCCAGCCAGCCGGCCTGGTCGTAGCCGGAGCCGTTCAGACTGCCGGTCATCCAGACCTTGGCGGCCTGCGCCTGGAAGCCGTCGCCCTTGGTGAGGAAGACCGAGGTGAGGGAGGACAGCGCCACACTGATCCCGATGCCGATCAGCACGAAGCGCTGCGCGTGCAGCCCGCGCCGCCAGGCCAGCGCGTACACCAGCAGCCCGGCCACCAGCCCGCCGCCGACCGCCGTGTACGGCGCCTGCCCGGTGGAGCCGACCACCCCGTACGCCATCAGCCCGACGACGGTCGCGGTCGCGCCCCAGGTCACGCCCACCACATCGGGGCTGGCCAGCGGATTGCGGGCGACGGTCTGGACCAGCGCCCCGGCCAGCCCGAGCGCCGCCCCGACCAGCAGCCCGACCACCACCCGCGGCAGCCGGAACTCCCCGACCACCAGCTCGTCGGGGCTCGGCTGACCGAGCACCACCTTGACCACCTCGCCGGGCGGGACGGTCGACTCGCCGAGGCAGAGCGAGGCGACGACGGCCGCGGCGAGCACGACGAGCAGCCCGACGGCGGCGGCCGCGGAGCGCCGGTGGAGGAGGAAGGAGGCGCGGCCGGCCCGCACCACGCAGTACCCGCGCAGGGACACCGAACTCATGCGCCCGCCTCGCTGCGCTCGGCAGGGGCATTCGCCCACACGCACCCCTCGATGATTCGCTCGCTCCGCTCGCTCATGCGGCGACCACCTTCCTGCGCCGGACCAGTGCCACCAGCACCGGCACCCCGACCAGTGCCGTCATCACGCCGGCCGGGACCTCCGACGGCGGGAAGAGCACCCGGCCGAGGGTGTCGGCGAGCAGCAGCAGGGCCGGTCCGAGGACGGCGGAGAAGGCGAGGATCCAGCGGTGGTCGGCGCCGGCGACGGCGCGGGCGGCGTGCGGGACGGCGAGGCCGATGAAGGCGATCGGGCCGGCCGCGGCGACCGCGGAGCCGGTCAGGACGGTGGCGCCGAGGGCGCCGACCGCGCGGACCAGGCCGGTCCTGGCGCCCAGGCCCTTGGCGGTGTCCTCGCCGAGCGCCAGCGCGTCCAGGCCTCGGGCCACCGCGACCACCAGCAGGGTGCCGGCCGCCAGGAACGGCAGCAGCTGCCAGGCGACGTCCGCCGTGCGCCCGGAGAGCGAGCCGACGTGCCAGAAGCGGAACTGGTCCATGGTGGCCGCGTCCGTGGTCAGCACCAGGGTGTTGAGCGAGGTGATGAAGGCGGACATCGCCGAGCCGGCCAGCGCCAGCTTGATCGGGGTCGCCCCGCCCCGGCCGCGCCCGGCGAGGCCGTAGACCAGCACGGTGGCGATCACCGCGCCGACGAAGCCGAACCACACGTACCCGGTGAGGGTGGAGACGCCGAAGCCGGCGATGGCGACCACCACCCCCGCCGCCGCGCCCTGGGAGACGCCCAGGATGCCCGGGTCGGCGATCGGGTTGCGGGTCAGGCCCTGCATCACGGCCCCGGCCAGGCCGAGCGCCGCGCCGACGGCCAGCCCGACGACCGTCCGCGGCAGCCGCAGCTCCCGGACCACCACGGCGTCGGCGCTGTCGCCGCCGTACAGCAGTGCGTGGACGGTCCCGGAGAAGGGGACGGTACGGCTGCCGACCGCCAGGCTCAGCAGCACCGCGAGGGCCAGCACGGCCAGTGCGGCGGCGAGCCACAGCGCTCGGCGACGGGGTGCGCGCCGCGTTCCCGGTGGTGCGGTGGTGTGTGGTGCGGTGGTGTCGGTCATGAGCCCTCTCCGCAGACAACTCAGGCAAACCTAAGTTCCGTCCGGAAGCCGGGGCAAATCCCCTCGTGGCCCCCGGTGTCGGTTGGATAGCCTGGCGGCATGCCCGTGATCCCAACCGCCCCGCTCACCGTCGGCTTCGACCTCGACATGACGCTGCTGGACACCCGGCCGGGTATTCGCGCCACCTATCAGGCGCTCTCCGCCGAGACCGGTACGTACATCGACGCCGACCTGGTGGTCACCCGGCTCGGCCCGCCGCTGCTGAACGAGATCCGCAACTGGTTCCCGGAGGACGAGGCGGAGCGGGCCGTCGCCCGCTACCGCGAGCTGTACCGCGACCACGCCTTCGCCCCGACCGTGCCCCTCCCGGGCGCGCACGCCGCCGTCGAGGCGGTCCGCGCCCACGGCGGCCGGGTCGCGGTGATCACCGGCAAGTACGAGCCGAACGCCCACCTCCACCTGGAGCACGCCGGGATGGCGGCGGACATCGTGATCGGCGACCTCTGGGCGGAGACCAAGGGCGAGGCGCTGCGCGAGCACGGCGCGAGCATCTACGTCGGCGACCACCTCGGCGACATCCGGGGCGCCCGGCACGCGGAGGCGGTCGCGGTCGGCGTGGCCACCGGCCCGTACGGCGCGGACGAGCTGCGCGAGGCCGGAGCGGACGTGGTGCTCGCGGACCTCACCGGCTTCCCGGAGTGGCTCGACCGGCACCTCGGGGCGGACTAGGCGGGCTGCTGGGGCTCCACCCGGCGGCGCTGCGCCCGGGCGTTCAGGAACAGCCCGGTCAGCGCGGACAGGAAGCCGGCCGGCATCAGCATGCTCAGCCAGTACATGACCGTCGGCAGCGGCGTCAGGTGCAGGAACAGCGGGACGAAGGTGACCAGGGTGGCGAGCGCGCCGAGGGCGAAGACGACCGTCCCGGCCTTGACGTACACGTCGCCGGGGTCGGCGCTCTGGCTGCTCACGACTGCTCACTCCTCCGGGGCTGCGCTGGGTGCCCCCAGTCTGGCAGAGCGGCCGCCGGGGCGGCCCACCGGAGCGGGTCGGTCACGTTGCGCAGTTTCCCGGCAGCTGAACGTTTTGATCCCTGCTGGGCGGGGGTATGCAGGGGGTGCCGAGGGGCGCTGCAGGTGCGTCCCGTGTCCTCAGACCCGGGGGTGTGAGCCGATGGACTGCGCCGAGAAGCGCCCCGGCCGTGCCAGTACCGGGTCGCCCGTGGCCGCGAGATCCCCGCGCTCCCGTCGCCCCGGGCGGGCCTCGGAACGCGCCTCCTTCGCGGAACGCGGATGAGGCAGTGACGGACGGTTAGTCTGCTCCCGACAACGTGCTGACCGTGAGCGCCCACAGGCGTCGAGCCGAGGTCGGCCGTCCTTTTCCCACACCACCCAGTGATCCCCGGCCACGTCCGGGATCCCTCACACCCATTCGAGGACTGTTCGAGATGCCCACCGGCCAGGTCAAGTGGTTCAACGAGACGAAGGGCTTCGGCTTCCTGTCGCGCGACGACGGTGGCGACGTCTTCGTCCACACCAAGGCGCTGCCCGCCGGTGTCACCGTGCTGAAGCCGGGCCAGCGGGTCGAGTTCGGCGTGGTCGCAGGCCATCGCGGGGACCAGGCGATGGCCGTGCAGCTGCTGGAGGCGCTGCCGTCGGTGGCCGCCGCCCAGCGCAGGAGCGCCGACGACATGGCGCCGATCGTCCAGGACCTGATCACCACCCTGGACGCGGTGCTGCCCGGCCTCCAGCGCGGTCGCTACCCGGCCAAGCCCACCGGCCAGAAGCTGGCCGGCCTGCTGCGCGCGGTGGCCGACCAGTTCGACGTCTGAGGCGCCCCGGCGTTCGGGTGCCCTGGAGTCCCTGGAGTCCGGGGCTACCCGAACGCGAGCGCACCCGGGTCGAGCGGGGGCACCAGCCCCTCCGCGGCGGCCCGGGTGAGCAGCGCGCGGACGGCCTCGTAGCCCTCCTCACCGAGGTCGGCGGTGAACTCGTTCACGTACAGCCCGATGTGCTGGTCGGCGACCGCCGGGTCCATCTCCTGGGCGTGCGCCAGCACGTACTCGCGGCTGGCCGCCGGCTCCGCCCAGGCCTGGCGGACGGAGGCGCGGATCGTGTCGGCGAGGGCGCGCAGCCGCTCGGCGCCCAGTGAGCGCTTGGCGACGATCGCGCCGAGCGGGATCGGCAGGCCGGTCCGCTCCTCCCAGGCCTCGCCCATGTCGGCCAGGCTGTGCAGGCCGTACTGCTGGTAGGTGAAGCGGGCCTCGTGGATCACCAGGCCGGCGTCCACCCGGCCGTCCCGGACGGCGGGCATGATCTCGTGGAACGGCAGCACCACGATCTCGCCGAAGCCGCCCGGTACCGCCTCGGCCGCCCAGAGCCGGAACAGCAGGTAGGCGGTGGAGCGCTCGGACGGCACCGCCACCGTCTTCCCGGCGAGCTCCGCGGGCGAGCCCACGCCCGGCAGGGTGAGCACCAGCGGGCCGCAGCCGCGCCCGAGCGCGCCGCCGCAGGGGAGCAGGGCGTACTCCTCCAGGACCCAGGGCAGCGCGCCGTAGCTGATCTTCAGCACGTCCAGCTCGCCGCGCTCGGCCAGGCCGTTGGTGATGTCGATGTCGGCGAAGGTCACCTCGGGGGCGTCCGCCCCGGGCACCAGGCCGTGCGCCCAGGCGTGGAAGACGAAGGTGTCGTTCGGGCAGGGCGAGTACGCGATGCTCAGCCGTTCAGCCACGGCCGGCCTCCTCGATCAGTTCGGCGACGGCCAGCGCGGCGAAGGCCCGCTCCAGGGCGGCCAAGGCCTCGCCGATCCGCCAGGCGGCCCGGTCGCGCGGGCCCACCGGGTTGGACACGGTCCGCAGTTCGAAGGCCGGCACGCCGTACCGGGCGGCGGCCTCGGCCACGCCGAAGCCCTCCATCGCCTCGGCGGCGGCGCCCGGATGGCGGGCGGCCAGCTCGGCGGCCCGCTCGGCACTGCCGGTCACCGTGGAGACGGTCAGCACCGGGCCGGCCACGACGATGGTGCCCTGTGCGCCCAGCGCCCGGGCGGCCAGCGCCACGGCGGCCGGGGGAGGGGTGTGCCGGGCGGTGCCGAAGCCCAGCTCGGTGACGTCGGCGAAGCCCTCGGGGGTCTCGGCACCGAGGTCGGCGGCCACGATCGCGTCGGCCACCACGGTGGCGCCGACCGGGGCGTGCGGGGCGAAACCGCCGGCGATCCCGGCCGAGGCGACCAGCCCGTACGGACGGGCGGCCAGCGCGGCGGCGGCGCCCGCGGCGGCGGCGCCCGGGCCGACCCCGGCGGCCAGCACGTCCACCGGAGCGCCCTGCGCCCGGTGCAGCACACCGCCCGGCAGCGGCAGGGCGGCGGCCCCGCCGGGCAGGCCGCGCAGGACGGCCTCGGCCTCGGCGGGCACCGCGACGACGACGAGCAGCCGGGCCCGTCCGGGGCCCGACCGCTCGGGGTGCGCGTCGGTGACGTGCGCGGTCATCGCAGGAGCGTCAGCTGGTCTGGGTGTTCAGCTGGAAGTACCAGACGGCGATCGGGTTGTCCGAGTTCTTGTCGCCCTCGACCACGGTGACCACGGTCTTGCCGCTGGCGTTCAGCGCCTTGCTCGCCTGCTGGGTGCCGGAGAAGGTCGGGCCCTGGGCGTACGAGAACAGGCTGAAGCGGCCGCCCTGGCTGGTCGAGCCGCCGTTGGTGAAGGCCCACCAGCCGGACTTGGCCACGTTCGGGCTGACGCCGACGCCGAGCTGGTCGCTCGCCGTCACGTCGCGCGTCGGGAGGGTGCCGTTCTTCAGGGCGTCGTTGGCCTTGACCTGGCACTCCTGCTGCATGTCCTCGGTGATCGGGCTGCCGCCGTTCCAGCACAGCGGGTCAGCGGTGATCGAGGAGTTGCCGATCGTCAGGGTGGCACGGTGGGAGTTGTGCTCGGTCTGGTCGGCGGCGATCGCGACGGAGGTGCCCACCGTGGCGGCGCCGACCACGACGACGGCGCCGATGGCGGCGATGGCACGGGCATTGAGGCTCATGCGTCAGAATCTACCGGGCCGGGCCGATCACGCTACGCGGGGGTCGGCCACCGCGTGTTGCCGCACCGGCGGACTCAGGCCACCCGCGGCGCGGCCGGGTGCCGCCGCAGGCCCAGCCGCAGCAGCGAGTGGACCGTCCACAGCAGCACCAGACCGACCACCGCGGCCGCGATCGACAGGCCCAGCACCCCGTTCAGCGGCAGCACGATGCCGACCCCGCCGCCCCCCACCCAGGACAACTGCATCAGGGTCTCCGAACGGGCGAACGCCGAGGTCCGCACCGCCTCCGGGACGTCCCGCTGGATCAGCGCGTCCAGCGCCAGCTTGCCCAGCGAGGCCGCCATCCCGGACAGGCCCGCGACCAGAACCACCGTCACCACGCCGTACCAGAGCGCGGCCGCCGCCGTCACACAGGCCGCCAGCAGCAGCATCGCGGCGACCGTCGCCTCCGGGGCCCGGGTGCGCAGCCAGGAGCCCAGCACCGAGCCCAGCGCGTTGCCCGCCCCGGCGGCCAGCGCCACCAGGCCCAGGGCCACGGTCGGCCGCAGGCCGCCGATCGGGTCGGTGCGCAGCAGGAAGGCCAGGAAGAACACCAGGAAGCCGACCAGCCAGCGCATCGCCGCCATCGCCCGCAGCGCCAGCACCACCGATGGGCCGACGGTGCGCAGCGAGGCCTTCACCTTCGGCGGCTTGTGGTGGATCAGGTGCGAGCCCTCGCCGTGCACCTCGGCGTGCAGGACGGCTCGCTGCTCGCCCTTCGCCGAGTCGACCTCGTGCGGCAGGTGGAAGGCCATCAGGGTGCCGATCACGAACACCAGGAAGGCGCCGCGCAGCGGCCAGCCCGGCCCGATCAGGTGCAGCAGTCCGCCCACCGCGGCCGCCACGCCGGTGGCCAGCAGCCCGGCCAGGGTGACCCGCGAGTTCGCCTTCACCAGGGACAGCCGGCTCGGCAGCAGCCGGGGCACCACGACGCTGCGCACCACCCCGTACGCCTTGGACGCCACCAGCACGCCCAGCGCCTCCGGGTAGAGCGCGATGCCGCCGCCGGAGATCACCCCGGCCATCGTCCAGGCCAGTGCGGCCCGGGCCAGCATCGACATCGCCATGGCCGCCCGGCGGCCGTGCGGGATCCGGTCCAGCAGCGGGCCGATCACCGGGGCCAGCAGGGCGAACGGGGCCATGGTGATCAGCAGGTAGAGGGCGACCCGGCCGCGGGCCTGGCCGGTGGGGACGGAGAAGAAGATGGTGGAGGCCAGCGCGATGGTGATCAGCATGTCGCCGAAGGAGTTCAGCGCGTGCAGCTCGATCAGCTTGGCGAGGCCGGACTCGCCGGCGCCCTCGGCGGAGGTGGCCCGGCGGATCCGGCGGCCGGTGCCGTGCACCAGCTTGCCGGTGCGGATGCCGGCGGCGGAGGCGGTGCGGACCAGGAAGTGGCGGCGGGGCTCGGGGAGCTCCCCGTCCAGGTCCTCGTCGAGGACGTGGAGGTGAAGGGTGGGGGTGTCGTCCAGGTCGTCCGGAATGTCTTGGGCGTCCTGCTTCTCCAGGCTGACCCGGGCGGTGGGCGCCTCGGTACCGTCCCCCGGCTGCGGTTCGCCCGCAGCGGGAACAGGGGGTCGGTGTCGCGGCGCGGCGTCCGCCTCGTCGGGGCTGCCGGCCTGCGAGGGGCGCAGTGCGTGCTGCGACGGGTTGTCGTCCGCCACAAGCCCATCCTGCCCCAGATCCGCCGTGGCGACGCGGGATTCCGCTCCGCTCGGCGCGGTCGCGGAACGCTCGGCTCCGCCCCGGACTGTGCCGGGGTGCCGACCGGCGGGTAGCCTGCCCAAGGTCCGCCCGCCGGGGCTCCGGGCGCCGGCAGGCCGGTCGAGCGGCGCGGTCGGTACCGCGGCGGCCCCGGGTCGCGCAGAATGGACGAGGGACTACCGAGCCGCGACGGAACAGGCAACACGCCGTGGGTGACAGAAGAACTGGGAGAGAATCGACGCCGTGAGTGCTGCGATGCGAAGCCGTACCCCCGACCGGCTCTGTGCCGAGGCCGTCGAACTCGCCCGCCAGGCTGCCGAGGAGGCCGTCGGGCCCGAGGCGGTCGGCCCGCACCTGGGCGTCCAGGCGGACGCCGACCGCGTCGTCACCCACAGCTTCGACTGCCGGGACGCCGCCTACCGCGGTTGGCACTGGGCGGTCACCGTGGCGCGGGCGCCGCGGGCCAAGAACGTCACCCTCGACGAGGTCGTGCTGCTGCCCGGCCCCGACGCCGTGCTGGCCCCGGAGTGGGTGCCGTGGAGCGAGCGGCTGCGCCCGGGCGACATGGGCCCCGGCGACCTGCTGCCCACCGGCGCCGACGACGCGCGCCTGGAGCCCGGCTGGAGCGGCGAGGACGAGCCCGCGCCGAACTCCGCGGTGGCCGCCCTCGCGGCGGAGGAGGACGTGGTCGTCACCGACCCGCACGTCCAGCCCGCCCCGGCCCGCGCCCAGATCAACGCCGTCGCCGAGGAGCTCGGCATGGGCCGCAGCCGGGTGCTCTCCCGGCTCGGGCTGCACCTGGCCGCCGACCGCTGGGAGAAGGCCCACGGCCCGCAGACCCCGATGGCCCAGGCGGCGCCCGCCGCGTGCGGCAGCTGCGGCTTCCTGATCCCGATCGGCGGTTCGCTCGGGCAGGCCTTCGGCGTGTGCGGCAACGAGTTCGGCCCGGCCGACGGGCAGATCGTCTCCTTCGCGTACGGCTGCGGCGGGCACTCCGAGGCGGCCGTCATCCCGGCCCCGCCGGCGCCGTCCGAGCTGATCCTGGACGAGCTGGTGGTCGAGCCGCTGCAGCTCCACCCGGACCGCGCCTCCGGCTCGGTCGAGCCGGACGCCCCGGCGGAGGAGCTCGGCCACTCCTGAGCCGGCACTGTCCTGAGCACGGGCGCTCCTGAGCCCGCGTCGCTCGACGGCCCGTCCCACTCAACCGGTGGGGCGGGCCGCGACGTTCCCGGGAGTGGGGGCGCCCGGCGCGGGACCCCCACCGTGCCGTCCGCGGTATCCCCCGTGCCGCGGACGGCAGAGCCCCCTGCCCGCGCCCCCGCGCCCCGGCCCGCTGCCGGGACGCCGCCGGCTCACGGGCGGTGGCCTGCGGATCTTTCGGGTACGGTCGCCGACGGGCCGGGCCGTGGTCGGGAGCAGTCGGTGGGGCAGGGAAGAATGCCCCTACGACGTACAGGGCGGCGGAAGGCGGCAGGTCCAGTGGAACCTCGGATCATCGGCAGCGGCACGGACGAGCACCTCGCCGACCCGTTCGGGAGTGCCGCGCTGCGGCGTCGGGTGCTGGACGCCTGGGCCGCCTCGCCGGCCCGGTTCCGGGAGGACGCCAACGCGGAGGAGGAGCTGGCGCTCGGCGGCTACCGCGACCGACTGGTCGTCGAGTTGGCGCAGAACGCGGCCGACGCGGCGGTGCGGGCCGGGCGCGGCCCCGGGCGGCTGCGGCTGACCCTGGCCGACGGCGTGCTGGCCGCCGCGAACACCGGCGCGCCGCTGGACGCGGCCGCCGTCGAGTCGCTGTCCACCCTGCGCGCCTCCTCCAAGCGCGGTGAGGCGCCCGCCGTCGGCCGGTTCGGCGTCGGCTTCGCCGCCGTCCTCGCCGTCACCGACGAGCCCGCCGTGCTGGGCGCCGCGGGCGGGGTGCGCTGGTCGCTCGGCGAGGCCCGGGCGCTGGCCGAGGCGCAGCCCGCGCTGACCGACGAGCTGCGCCGCCGGGACGGCCACGTGCCACTGCTGCGGCTGCCGTTCGCGGCCGAGGGCCCGGCCCCCGAGGGCTACGACACCGTGGTGGTGCTGCCGCTGCGGGACGTCGCCGCCGAGGACCTGACCCGCCGGCTGCTGGCCGGCATCGACGACGCGCTGCTGCTCACCCTGCCCGGCCTGGCCGAGGTGGTGGTGGAGACCCCGGACGGCACCCGGACGCTCACCCGCAGCGCCGCCGAGCCGCGCCCGGACGGCGTCACCGAGGTCACCGTCACCGACGACGCGGGCGGGCTGCCGCGGCAGACGGTCTGGCAGACCGTCGGCGCCTCCGGCCGGCTGGACGCCGAGCTGCTCGCCGACCGGCCCACCGAGGAGCGCACCCGCCCGTACTGGACGGTGACCTGGGCCGTCCCGGTCGCCGAGGACGGCGCCCCGCAGCGGCCCGCGATCGAGCCGGTGCTGCACGCGCCCACTCCCAGCGACGAGCCGATCGGCCTGCCCGCGCTGCTGATCGCCTCCTACCCGCTGGACTCCACCCGCCGGCACCTCGCCCCCGGCCCGCTCGCCGACTTCCTCACCGAGCGCGCCGCCGACAGCTACGCCGAGCTGCTGCGCGCCCGCGGCGCCGACCTGGGCTCGCTCGGCCTGGTGCCGGGCCCGCTCGGGCAGGGCGCGCTGGACAACGCGCTGCGCGCGGCCGTGCTGTCCCGGCTGCCCGGCACGCCGTTCCTGCCGCACCCCGGCGTCGTCGAGGAGGGCACGCCCGCGCTGCGGCCCCGGGACGCGACGCTGCTGGAGGGCGCGGACGGCTCGGTGGTCGAGGCGCTGGCGCCGATCTTCCCCGGGCTGCTGCCGGCCGGCCTGGAGCGCCGCTCCGAGCTGCGGGTGCTGAACGTGCGCCGGGTGCCGCTGGCCGAGGTGGTCGACCAGCTCGGCGGCCTGGACCGCGACCCGGCCTGGTGGCGCAACCTGTACGCGGCGCTCGGCGCGGCCGACCCGGAGGCGCTCGGCGCGCTCCCCGTGCCGCTCGCGGACGGGCGGACCGTCACCGGGCCCCGGCGGGTGCTGCTGCCCTCCGAGGACGCCGACTGGGCGGCCTTCCCCGGCTACCCCGAGACGCTGGCCGGCGCGCTCGCCGCGCTGGACCTGCGGCTGGCCCACCCGGAGGCCGCCCACCCGCTTCTGGCCAAGCTCGGCGCCGGCACCGCCACGCCCGCCGGGGTGCTGGACACCCCCGAGGTGCGGGCCGCCGTCGCCCGCTCGTACGAGCTGGCCGAGGACGACCTGGACGCCGCGCTCGAACTGGCCGACGCCGTCCTGGCCCTGGTGAAGGCCGCCGCCCCGGCGCCCGGCGAGCACCCGTGGCTGGCCCGGCTGGCGCTGCTGGACGACGAGGGCGAGCCCGCCCGCGCGGGCGAACTCGTGCTGCCCGGCAGTCCGTTCGCCGCCCTCGCGCGCGAGGAGGACGCCGGCTGGGTGGACGACGAGGTGCTGGAGCGCTGGGGCCCCGAGGTGCTCACGGCCGTCGGCGTGCTGGCCGACTTCGTGCTGGTGCGCGCCGAGGACGTGGTGCTCGACCCGGACGACCTGGAGCGCCTCGACCCGACCGCGCCGGCCGACCGGGCGGCCGGCGGCCACCCCACCGGCCTGCTGGACGAGGCGCCGGACGGGCTCGCCGACTGGGCCGAGGACGCCCTGGAGACGCTGCACGCGGACGAGGTGGTCGGCGTGCCGCCGGTGGCCGCCGAGCTGCTGGCCGTGCGCGACCTCGACCTGGTGGACGACGACGCCTGGCCCGAGGCGCTGGCCGCGCTCGCCCGCCCGCCGTACCGGGACGCCGTGGTCAACCCGGTGCGCACCCTGCTGCCGGACGGCACCTACGCCGACCTGCCGCCGTACACCGCCTGGTGGCTGCGCGACCACCCGGTGCTGGCCGGCCGCGAGCCCGCCGGGCTGCGCGCCGCCGGGGCCGACCCGCTGCTGCGCGGCCTGTACGACGAGGCGCGCACCACCCTGGACGAGCAGTTCCTGCACGCGCTCGGGGTGCGCACCACGCTGGCCGCGCTGCTCGCCGAGACCCACGGCCCGGACGAGGTGCTGGACCGGCTCACCGACCCGGACGCCGAGGTCGGGCACCGCCAACTGCACGGCATCCACAGCGCGTTGGCCCGGGTCGAGCGCGAGCGGATCGAACCGCTGGACGTGGTGCGGGCGCTGCCGCCGCTGGACCCGGACACCGGGCGCCGCCCGGCCCGCACGGTGGTGGTGGACGCCACCGAGGCGGTCGTCGCCGACGCCCCCGACCTGGTCCAACTCCTGCACCGGTACCCGCTGTTGCCGGTCGCCCCGGCGCTCGCCGCGGACCTCGCCGAGCGGCTGCACGTGTCGCTGGCCAGCGAGGTGGCCGGCGGCCGGGTGCTCTCCGAGGGCGTGCTGCACCGGGTGCCGGCCGTGGTGCGGGAGCTGCTGCCCGGCTGCCCGGTCGCCTACGAGGAGCACGAGGAGCTCCTGGTGGTCGGCCCGGACGGCAACGAGGCCGCGGTGGACTGGCGTTGGGACCTGGAGGCGGACGCGCCGGAGCCGCCGTACGACCCGGAGCTGGCCGAAGCCGCCGACGAGGACGACGAGTTCGAGATCCCGCCGGTGCCCGGACTGCTGCACGCGGCCACCCCCGAGGGCCTGGCGGCCGGGCTCGCCTGGTCGGTCGGGCAGTGGCACCGGCGCTTCGAGGTGCTGGCCGCGCTCAGCGAGCCGGACCGGGCGTACGAGCTGTCGGCGGCCCGCGACTTCGAGGGCTGAGTTTCAGTCGTTGCGCGGCTTGAGCCGCAGATAGACGGTGGTGGTGACGGTCAGCCAGACCGCGCCGAGCGTCACCATCGCCGCTGTCTTCAGTGCGGGTGTCGGCCTGACCGCCAGGCCGACGCCCGCCATCGCCAGCGCCGTCAGCCCGGCTGCCAGCAGCCCGCCCAGGAAGGCGATGAACGCCTCCAACTCCCCACCCTTGCGCGCCATTCGGCACCCCCTCTCAGGGAGATGCTAAGCGGAGGGGTCGGTCATTCCATGCCGCGGCGCTTCATCCAGCGCCAGGCGGACTCCAGTGCCACGCCGCAGATCAGCGCGATGCCGACGCCCGTCCACGGGTCGCGCCCGCCGACCAGGGAGAGCTCGAAGAAGTCGGACAGCGCCGGGACCAGCAGGACCAGGGCGAACGCGCCGCCCATGGTGGCGATCAGCAGCAGCCGCCACCAGTTGTACGGGCGGGCGACGATGGCGAGCACCCAGATGGCGATCAGGAAGAGCGTCAGGGTGGCCACGCTGGTGTCGCCCTTGAGGTCGGTCGCGTGGTCGGAGCGGGCCAGCGCGTAGGCGACGAAGGTGCCGGTGCCGGCGATGGCGCCGCCGGGGATCGCCAGCCGCAGGACCCGCTTCACGAAGCCGGTGCGGGCCCGCTCGTTGTTGGGGGCCAGGGCCAGGAAGAAGGCCGGCACGCCGATGGTGAGGGTGGACAGCACGGTGGAGTGCCGGGGCAGGAACGGGTACGGCGAGTGGGTGAAGATCACCAGCAGCGCCAGCAGCACCGAGTAGACCGTCTTCACCAGGAACAGCCCGGCCACCCGTTCGATGTTGCCGATCACCCGGCGCCCCTCGGCGACCACCGAGGGCATGGTCGCGAAGGAGTCGTTGAGCAGCACGATCTGGGCGACCGCCTTGGTGGCGTCCGAGCCGGTGCCCATCGCCACGCCGATGTCGGCGTCCTTGAGCGCGAGCACGTCGTTGACGCCGTCGCCGGTCATCGCCACGGTGTGGCCGCGGGACTGCAGCGCCCCGACCAGCCGGCGCTTCTGCTGCGGGGTGACCCGGCCGAAGACACTGGTCCGGTCGGCCGTCTCGGCGAGCTGCTCGGGGTCGTCCGGCAGGGTGCGGGCGTCCAGCGGGCGGTCCGCGCCGGGCAGGCCGAGGTGGCCGGCCACCGCGCCGACCGAGACCGCCGCGTCCCCGGAGATCACCTTGGCCCGGACGTTCTGGCTCTCGAAGTAGCGCAGGGTCTCGGCGGCGTCCGCGCGCAGCCGCTGCTGGAGCACCACCAGGGCGAGCGGGGTGAGGTCGGCCGCCGGGTCGGGGGAGTCCAGCGGGACGGGCGTACGGCCGAGCAGCAGCACCCGCAGGCCCTGGGCGCCCAGCTCGTCCACCTCGGCGAGCGCCGGGTGCCCGGCGGGCAGCAGCACGTCGGGGGCGCCGAGCAGCCAGCTGGCCTCGCCGCCCTGCGGCTCCAGCAGCTGGACGCCGCTCCACTTGCGGGCGGAGGAGAACGGCATCGCCTCGATCACCCGCCAGCCGTTGCCGCCCGGGCCCGCGCCGTCGCCGCGCCCGTACGCGTCGATCACGGCCTGCATGGACGGGTTGGGGCGGGCGTCGGCGCCGGCCATCACGGCGAGCGCGTGCTTGATGGTGTCCGGCTCGACCGGGGCGGGCTCGCCGTCGGAGATCACCCGCAGGTCGACCACGTCCATGCCGCCCTCGGTGAGCGTGCCGGTCTTGTCCAGGCAGACGGTGTCCACCCGGGCCAGGCCCTCGATCGCCGGGAGTTCCTGGACCAGGCACTGCTTGCGGCCGAGCCGGATCACGCCGATCGCGAAGGCCACCGAGGTCAGCAGCACCAGGCCCTCGGGGACCATCGGCACGATGCCGGCCACCATCCGGCGGACGGCCTCGCGCCAGTCCCGGCCCTCGACGGCCAACTGGCTGATGATCAGGCCGAGCGCGGTGGGGATCAGCAGGTAGGTGATGAACCGCAGGATGCTGTTGATGCCGCTGCGCAGCTCCGACTTCACCAGGGTGAACTTGCTGGCCTCCTCGGCCAGCTGGGCCGCGTAGGCCTCGCGGCCGACCCTGGTGGCGGTGAAGGCGCCCGCGCCGGCCACCACGAAGCTGCCGGACATCACCTGGTCGCCGGGCTGCTTGAGGACCGGGTCGGGTTCGCCGGTGAGCAGCGACTCGTCGATCTCCAGGCCGTCCGCCTCGGTGACGTCGCCGTCCACGATCACCTTGTCGCCGATGCCGAGCAGCACGGTGTCGTCGAGGACGATCTCGGAGACGGTGATCTGCTGGACGGTGCCGTCCCGGCGGACCTGGGGGCGGGCCTCGCCGATCAGCGCCAGGCTGTCCAGGGTCTTCTTGGCGCGCAGTTCCTGGAGGATGCCGATCGCCGTGTTGGCCACGATGACCAGGCCGAACAGGCCGTCCTGGATGGGGCCGACGATCAGGATGATCCCGAACATGATGCCGATGATCGCGTTGAACCGGGTGAAGACGTTGGCCCGGACGATCTCCCTGGCGGACCGGCTGGACCGCACCGGGACGTCGTTGACCTGGCCGTTCGCGACGCGTTCGGCCACCTCGGAGGTGGTCAGTCCACCGCGCCGCCCGGGCAGCAGCCCGAGGGGGTGCGCGCCGTCGGGGCGGTCTCCGTCGGCCGGCTGCTCTTCCGGGGGTTGGGCAGGCTGCGTCATGGCACCGACTCTACGGGTGCCTTATGTCCGATGCGTGTTACTAAAGGACTATTAGTCCGACTGGGCGGCCGGGCCGGTGGCGTCGCCGGTGCCGCCGCCGTCGGTCTCGCGCAGGGCGGCCTCGGCGGCGCGGCTACGGGCGATCGCGTCCCGCCGGGCGCGGCAGTACCAGAGGCCGATCAGGCCGAGCAGACCGCCGGAGAGGCAGATCCAGGGCCAGCTGCCGTGCCCGTGGTCGGAGAGGGTGCCCTGGAAGGGGAGCAGGGCGAGGAAGGCGACGAACCACAGCACCGTGCCGCCGCCGACGATGGCGACATCGTTGGCCTCCAGCGGAGGGGGCGAGGGGTGCAGCGGCGTCTTGGGCATGGGGCCTAGCGTACGGTGCGGTGGGGGCCCGGCGGGGCCCCCGGGGGCGCTCCGGGGCCCGCTGCGGGCTCTACGCGCGAAGATAGCGCGTGTGCGATCCGGAAACCATACTTAAAGGTCCACGCCCGGTCACCGTCGCCACGGGCGGTCCCCTCTCCTCAGCTCCCCCACAGAGGACGCCCAGCCATGCCAGTGGTCCAGCCGACCACCGAGTCGCCCGAACCCGCCGACGCCGCACCCCAGCCCCCCACGGGTGCACTGGACCGCTACTTCCGGATCAGCGAGCGCGGCTCCACCCTGCCGCGCGAGATCCGCGGCGGTGTCGCCACCTTCTTCACCATGGCGTACATCCTGGTGCTGAACCCGATCATCCTGGCCAGCGCCACGGACATGACCGGGGCTCACCTGGACAGCGCCCAGCTGGTCACCGCCACCGCCCTCACCGCGGGTCTCACCACCCTGCTGATGGGCGTGGTCGGCAACGTGCCGATCGGCCTGGCGGCCGGCCTCGGCGTCAACACCATCGTGGCGCTGCAGCTCGCGCCCAAGATGACCTGGCCGGACGCCATGGGCATGGTGGTGCTGGCCGGCTTCGCGATCATGCTGCTGGTCGCCACCGGCCTGCGCGAGCGGGTCATGAACGCCGTCCCGCTCGGCCTGCGCAAGGCCATCGCGATCGGTATCGGTCTGTTCATCAGCCTGGTCGGCCTGGTCGACTCCGGCTTCGTCACCCGCATCCCGGACGTCGCCCACACCACCGTCCCGCTGCAGCTCGGCGGCAACGGCCACCTGCTCGGCTGGCCGGTGCTGGTCTTCGTCTTCGGCCTGGTGCTCACCCTGATCCTGGTGATCCGCAAGGTGCCCGGCGCGATCCTGATCAGCATCGCGAGCTCCACCGTGCTCGCCGTGGTGATCGACAAGGTGGTCGACATCCCGGCGCTCAAGTGGGGCCTCACCGTCCCGACCTGGCCGGGCAACCCGGTGGCCGCCCCGGACTTCGGCCTGGTCGGCAAGGTCAGCCTGTTCGGCGGCTTCGAGAAGGTCGGCGTGCTGACCGGCCTGCTGTTCGTCTTCACCGTGCTGATGTCCTGCTTCTTCGACGCGATGGGCACCATCCTCGGCGTCGCCGACGAGGCCCACCTGCTGGACCACCGCGGCGACCTGCCGGGCATCAACAAGGTCCTGATGGTCGACGGCATCGCCACCGCGGCCGGCGGCGCCACCTCCGCCTCCGCCAACACCTGCTTCGTCGAGTCCACCGCCGGCGTCGGCGAGGGCGCCCGGACCGGCTTCGCCTCGATCGTCACCGGCCTGCTCTTCATGGTGGCGCTCTTCCTCACCCCGCTGGCCACCATGGTCCCGGCCCAGGCCGCCACCCCGGCGCTGGTCACGGTCGGCTTCCTGATCCTGGCGAACTCCGTCAAGGAGATCGACTGGGCCGACTACACCATCGCGATCCCGGCCTTCCTGACCATCGTGATGATGCCGTTCACCTACTCGATCACCAACGGCATCGGCTTCGGCTTCATCGCCTTCTGCATCCTGCGCGTGGCCGCCGGCCGCGGCCGCAACGTGCCGGCCCCGCTGTACGCGGTGGCGGCGGTGTTCGCCTTCTACTACCTGATGCCGGCCTTCGGCCTGCTCTGACCACCCTTCTCCACCGGGTTTCCACGGCCCCGCGCTCCTCGGAGCGCGGGGCCGTTCTCGATATCGAGAATGCGCCAGAGTTGATATCGTTTTCTTGTTGTCGACTGCGGGAGGAACGGCCATGGCGCGAACGGTGATCGACCTCGATGACGACCTTCTGGCCGAGGCGCAGCGCCTGTTCGGCACGACCACCAAGGTCGCCACGGTCAACGCGGCGCTGCTGGAGGCCGTGAAGCTGGCTCGGCGGATAGAGCTCGCCGATGCCATCGCCAACGGGGAGTTCGACCTCCTCGACGAGTCGGGCAAGTCGGCGGCGGCGTGACGCGGGAGCGCTTCCTGATCGACAAGTCGGCCCTGGCTCGCTGGGGGAAGCCCGCGGTGCGGCCCGTCCTCGACGATCTCTCGCAGCGCGCGCTGCTGGCGGTGAGCGCGGCGGTCGAGATGGAGGTCCTGCACAGCGCCCGAAGCGCGGCGGAAGCAGACCGGCTGAGCCATCTGCTCAGGGGGTTCGACTACCTGCCGTGTATGGACGAGGTCTGGGATCGGGCCAAGGACATTCAGCGTCGTGCCCTGTTCCGGGGCAACCACCGCGCCCTGTCCATGGCCGACATGCTGATCGCCGCCACTGCCGAGCGGCACGACGTCACCGTCCTGCACTACGACGGCGACTACGACATGATCGCGGCCATCACCGGGCAGCCCACTCGCTGGGTCGTGCCGGCCGGGACAGCCGACTGAGCTCCTGCCCAAGCCGGTAGTGGCTTCGATCACCAACGGCATCGGCTTCGGCTTCATCGCCTTCTGCATCCTGCGCGTGGCCGCCGGCCGCGGCCGCAACGTGCCGGCCCCGCTGTACGCGGTGGCGGCGGTGTTCGCCTTCTACTACCTGATGCCGGCCTTCGGCCTGCTCTGACCCGTCTCCGCCGGGCTTCGACGGCCCCGTCCTCCGGTTCCGGAGGGCGGGGCCGTCGCGTTGCCGGGCTCACTGGACGTCGAACTCGTTGCCCTCGGGGTCGGTCATGACGGTCCACTCGCCGCCGGGCTCCTTGACTTCGCGCAGCACCGTGGCGCCGAGGGCTTCGAGCCGGGTGACGGTGGCCGCGCGCTCGCCGGGGCCGGGGTGGACGTCCAGGTGGAGGCGGTTCTTGCCGTGCTTGGTCTCCGGGACGGCCTGGAAGAGGAGGCGGCGCCCGAGGCCGGTGTCCGAGGCCGGGTCGAACGGGTCCTCGGGGTGGCGGACGGCGGCGAGGGCGCGCCAGGCGGGCCGGCCGTCCAGCTCGGTCAGGGCGTCGGGGGTGACCGCACCGGCGGCGAGCAGGCGGGCGATCAGGGCGCTGTGGTCCTCGACGGTGTAGTCGAGGGCGGCGCCCCAGAAGGCGGCCTGGCGGTGCGGGTCGGCGCAGTCGATGACGAGCTTCCAGTGCAGCGGCATGTAACCGTTTATATCGGTTACGGCGCGGCGCGGGCAATCACCGACGGTCGGAGGATCGCGCCGAAGGTGTCAAAAAGGCGACCGTGTAGGGCAGTTGATGGTGGGCATACTGCCTGGACGGAGACGGGGAGGGGACTCGACCGATGGTGCAACAGGATCCGCCCGGGGGAGTTGAGGCGCGGCTGCTGCCGGAGTTGTTCTGGCGGGCGGACAAGGCCTCACTGGACGGCCAGCGCGAGACGCTGCGCTGGCACCGCGGACTGATCGCGATGCTGGTGATCGCCGCGCTGATCGGGTCGCTCCCGGGCCCGGACCACAAGGGCGACAGCGATATCAAGCCACTGTTCTCGGTGGCCGCTTTCCTGGTCGCCGGCTACTTCTGGTCCCGGCTGCGCCGTAGCGACCCGCAGGGCCGCTGGTACGAGGCGCGGGCGGCGGCCGAGTCGGTCAAGACGCTGGCCTGGAAGTACAGCGTCCGGGCTCGGCCGTTCGGCGGCGAGGCCGAGTCGGAGGACGCCGACCGCGGCTACCTGCTCCAGGTCGAGGACGTGCTGCGGGCCTTCGAGGACCCGGAGATCGTGCCGCCCGGCGCCGTCCCGGAGATCACCGAGGAGATGCGGCGCGCCCGGGCCGACAGCCTGACCGCCCGGCGCACCCTCTACCTGCGCACCCGGGTGGAGGGCCAGCGCACCTGGTACCGCTCGCGGGCGGAGTCCTGCGAGTCCCAGGCGGTCTCCTGGGGGCTCGGCATCGCGGCGCTGATCATCATCGGTGCGGCGGCGGCGATCGCCCAGGCCACCGGCGCCCTGGAGGTGCACATCTTTGGCGCCAGCTCGGCCGCGGCCGCCGCGATCATCGCCTGGACGCAGCTCAAGCAGCTGCGCCCGCTGGCCGCCGCCTACCAGCTGGCCGCGCGCGAGCTGGAGAACGTCGGCAACCAGCTCTCCGACCTCGACCTCAAGACGCCGGACGCCGAGGAGCGCTGGGCGCGGCTGGCCGCCGAGGCGGAGGACGCGGTCTCCCGCGAGCACACCACCTGGCGGGCCCGAAGGGCGTTCCCGCGCTAGGGCGCCCGGCCGGGCCCGTGGGGTCCTCCCGGCCCGGCCGGTGGGGGCCTCCGGCCGGGGCTGCCAGTCCAACTCAGGGAAGAGGCTGGGGAGATCCGGCGAAGCACGGGCCACGCCGGTTCCACAGGTGTGCGGGGTGCGTGAGGGTAGGGCGGCAAGGGCGGGAACGTGACCATTACGTGTCCATGCCCTGGTTTCATCGCCTCCGCGCACCCGAAGTACCTGCCCGGAGGCCCCCTTGCGCATTCTCCTGATCGCGACCGCGTTCAACAGCCTGACCCAGCGCGTCCACACCGAGCTGCGCGAGCGCGGCCACCAGGTGGCCGTCCAACTCGCGCTCGGCGACGACCAGATGCGGGCCGCGGTGGCCCGGGTCGACCCCGAACTGATCCTCTGCCCGATGCTCACCAAGGCCGTCCCGGCGGACATCTGGTCCACCCGGACGGTCCTGATCGTGCACCCGGGCCCGAAGGGCGACCGCGGCCCCTCCTCGCTCGACTGGGCGATCACCGAGGGCGCGCCGCGCTGGGGTGTCACCGTGCTGCAGGCCGTCGAGGAGATGGACGCGGGCGCCATTTGGGCGTCCGTCGACTTCCCCGTCCCCGACTGCGGCAAGAGCGAGCTGTACCGGGGCGAGGTCGCCGACGCCGCCGTCGAGGCCGTCCTGCTGGCCGTCCAGCGCTACCAGGGCGGGTTGTTCACCCCCGAGCCGCTGGACTACGCCCGCCCGGACGTGCGCGGCGAGCTGCGGCCCTTCCTGCGCCAGGAGGCCCGCCGGATCGACTGGGAGCAGGACGACACCGCCACCGTGCTGCGCAAGCTGCGCGCCGCGGACTCCCAGCCCGGCGTCCTGGACGAGCTGTACGGGCGGGAGTTCTTCCTGCACGGCGGCCACCCCGAGGACGAGTTGCGCGGCCCGCGGCCCGGCGCCGTCATCGCCACCCGGGACGGCGCGATCTGCCGGGCCACCGTGGACGGCGCGGTCTGGATTCCGCAGCTGCGCCCGCGCCGCACCCCCGGCGGGCCGGTCACCTTCAAGCTGCCGGCCGCGACGGTGCTCGCCGACGAGCTGCACCGGGTCCGCGAGGTGCCGGTGACCCCGGCCGAGGCCGCCCGCCGGGACACCTGGTCGGAGCTGCGCTACCGCGAGGACGGCGACGTCGGCTACCTCGAATTCGCCTACGCGGGCGGGGCGATGAGCACCGAGCAGTGCCGCCGGCTGCTCGCCGCCTACCGGATGGCCGCCGACCGGCCCACCTCGGTGCTGGTGCTCGGCGCGCCCCGGGACTTCTACTCCAACGGGATCCACCTCAACGTCATCGAGGGCGCGGCCTTCCCGGCGCTGGAGTCCTGGGAGAACATCAACGCGATGGACGACCTGGTCGAGGCGATCCTGACCACCGGCGACAAGCTGACCGTCGCCGCGCTGGCCGGGAACGCGGCGGCCGGCGGCCTGATGCTGGCGCTCGCCGCCGACGAGGTGTGGTGCCGGGAGTCGGCGGTGCTCAACCCGCACTACCGGCTGATGGGCCTGTACGGCTCCGAGTACTGGACGTACACCCTGCCCGCCCGGGTCGGTGAGGAGCAGGCCGAGCGGCTCACCACCGAGGCGCTGCCGGTCGGGGCCGAACACGCCCGCCGGATCGGCCTGGTGGACCGTACGACCGGCGGGGACGCCGCCGAATTCCGCCGCTGGGTGGCCCGGGAGGCCGCCCGGCTGGCCGACTCGCCGGAGCTCACCGCGCGGCTGGTGGACAAGAAGCGCCGCCGCGCCGAGGACGAGGAGGCCAAGCCGCTGGCCGAGTACCGGGCGGAGGAACTGCGCCGGATGCACGCCAACTTCTACCGGGCGGGCGAGCCGTACCACGGGCTGCGGCGGGACTTCGTGCGCAAGGTCTGCCCGGTGGCCACGCCGGAGCACCTGACCGGGCTGCTCGGGCAGCCGGAGTAGCCGGCCGGGGGCTCAGCGACGCGGCGACGAACGAAACGAAAACGACGTCCGGCCGGGGTGGGGGACCCGGCCGGACGTCGTTTTCGTTCGTCGCCCCCCGGTTCAGCGCCGGGTGCCCGCCTCGCCCACCGGCCGCCGCCGCTGCTGCGGCGGCACCCGGCCGGGCTGCTCGGCCTTCGGGACGAAGGAGGCGCGCGGCGGCAGCGGGGCGGCCGGGCCGACCAACAGCGGCTGCGCGGAGGGCTTGCTCGGCGAGACCGCGAAGGCGAGCGCGCCGAAGAACACGTAGCAGCCCAGTCCGACCCCGAGCGGGAAGATGAACTCCAGCGCCATCACACCGCCCGCGGTGGAGTGCGAGTAGTCCAGCCGGACCGACAGTGCCGCCATGCCGGTGTAGTGCATGGCGCAGACCGCCACGCCCATCACCGGCGCCGCCGCCAGCACGGCGAGCGTGCCCCGGATGTTCAGCGCGGCCCAGAGCGCGGCCGTCGCCGCGACCACCGCGATGGCGATCGAGCCGGCCACGGTGAGGTGGTCGTAGCCGAGGTGGCCGGGCAGCACCATCGCGGCCATGCCGAGGTAGTGCATCGCGGCGACCCCGAGTCCGGTGGTCAGTCCGCCGATCAGCAGGGACAGGACGGGACGGCTGCGCCAGTACCCGACGGTGAACAGCCCGATGCCGACGACGGCGACGGCGACCAGCAGGCTGAGCACGGTCAGCCCGGGCTGGTAGCTGATCTCGACGCCGCTGACCGAGAAGCCGAGCATGGCGATGAAGTGCATGGACCAGATGCCCGCACCGAGCGAGGTCGAGGCGAACAGCAGCCAGACGACCCGGCTGCGGCCCGTCGAGATGAGCGCCCAGCGGGCGCTGCGCAGGGCGACGAAGGCGCCGAGGCAGGCGACGAAGTACGAGACCGCCGGTGTCACCCAGCCGTGGTCGGCATGATGGATCTCACCCAAGAGAGCTCCCTGGACGGATGCGGGGATGCGGGCGCCAGGGCTCGGGCGGAGGCGGCTGACCGGTACGGACGGATGGGGGAACGCGCGCAGACGGGCGCGGCGGGGGCTCCGCCGAGGGGAGACCTGGCGTGGGGTGCCCCTGACAACCCGGGACAGTAACCACTGCCCGGCGGTCGCACAATGTTCGTGCTTTTCGTGAACTCCCGCGCCGACCTGGACCTTTACCCGGCCTGCATGATCTTGGCACCAAGCCCTGACACTGC
This sequence comes from Kitasatospora sp. NPDC056531, assembly GCF_042794375.1. Lineage (NCBI taxonomy): Bacteria > Bacillati > Actinomycetota > Actinomycetes > Kitasatosporales > Streptomycetaceae > Kitasatospora > Kitasatospora sp. NPDC056531. The sequence goes on from NZ_JBHTTU010000013.1 coordinate 41,983, forward strand.
CTGCGCACGGCCCCCAGGCCCGTTTGTCGGTTATTCCAGCGGGGCTAGCCCGAACGGGTGGCCCGCCGGGTCGATCAGCACCTTGAGCGTGCGGCCGTGCTGGTAGCTGGGCTCGGTCGCGCCCAGCGCGAGGGCCTTGGCGGTCGCCTCGTCCAGGTCGTCGACGTAGAAGTCGAGGTGGAAGTGCTTGCTGCCGTCCGGCTCGGTCCACGGCTCGGGCCGGTAGCCCGTCACCCGTCCGAAGCCCAGCGGGCTGCCGCCCTCCGGGTTGTCCAGGATCGCGAAGTGCTCGTCCGCGTGCCGGGTCTCCCAGCCCAGGAGCTCGCCGTAGAAGGAGGCCAGCGCGACCGGGTCGGCGCAGTCGATGGTGACCATGGCGAGTCGGGCGAAGCCGGTGTCGTCCTGCCCCTGCGGCCCGGACCGCCCGGACGGCCCGGACGTGGCGGACTGCTCGTACGGCGCGGGCGGCGCGTACGGCACGTACGGCCCGGCTTGCTCGGCGGCGAGATCGGACATGGCTGGTCGGGCCTTCCTGGAGTCGGGAGTGGTGACCCATGACCAATATGGCACCGGGTCGATCTTCCGGCGCGGCGGGAACCCGTTTTTCCTTAGCGAGAGTAATGACGTAAGCTAAAGAGATGCCCGAGATGTCCGAGCAGGACCTCGCAGCGATCTCACAGCTGCGGTCGTCCACGATGCGCCTCTCCCGACGACTCAAACACCAGCGGGTGGAGGAGTCGCTGAGTCCCACCGAGATAGGGGTGCTGGGCACCCTCGCCCGGTGCGGGAAGGCGACACCGGGTGAGCTCGCCCGGAAGGAGCATGTGCAGCCTCCTTCGATGACCAGGATCGTCGCGATGCTGGAGGAGAAGGGGCTGGTGCGGCGCGAGCCGCACCCCGAGGACCGCCGCCAGGTGGTCGTCAGCAGCACCGAGCGGGCCGAGGCGATCCTCGCGGAGAGCCGTCGGCGCCGAAACGTCTGGCTCGCCGAGCTCGCCCAAGGGCTCGACGACGAGGAATGGGCCGTCCTCCGGGAGGCCGCGCCCGTGCTCTACAAGCTCGCACACCTCTAGGCATACCGACTCCGGCAAGCCGCCGGGAGAAGAAGGAGCCCGCATCACCGCAGGACCGACCACCGACACCAGGAGCGCGACGGCCACCGCCAGGGCCGTCGCGCCGCGAGGGGAGACCACAGTGACACCGCCGGCCGCAGCCAGCGCCGCCGCCATCCGTACCGACGACCCGACCACCGACCCCGCCGCGGACAGTGCCGCGGCCGCCGACGCCCAGGCCCCCGCCCCCAGCGGGCTGCCCGGCAGCGGCGACGACGACCCCGACGAACGCACCGCGGCGGACCCCGCCGCTCAGGGCCGAACCCGATCGGCCGCATCTCCGACCGGAGCCCGCTTCACGAGGCCCGGGGGGATGTTCTCCTCCCTGCGCGTTCGCAACTACCGCTACTACTTCGCCGGCCAGGTGGTGTCCAACACCGGCACCTGGATGCAGCGGATCGCCCAGGACTGGCTGGTGCTCAGCCTCACCGGCAGCCCGCTCGCGGTCGGCATCACCACCGCCATGCAGTTCCTGCCGATGCTGCTGCTCGGTCTGTTCGGAGGCGTGCTCGCCGACCGGATGCCCAAGCGCCGGCTGCTGATCTACACCCAGGGCGCGATGGGCCTGCTCGCCGCGGGTCTGGCCGTACTGACCGTCAGCGGCATCGTGACGCCGTACTACGTGTACGCCTTCGCGCTGCTGCTCGGCCTGGTCACCGTGGTGGACAACCCGACCCGGCAGGCCTTCGTCTCCGAGATGGTCGGGCCCAAGGACCTCGCCAACGCCGTCAGCCTGAACGCCGCGAACTTCCAGACCGCCCGCCTGGTCGGCCCCGCCGTCGCGGGTCTGCTGATCGCCGCGGTCGGCAGCGGCTGGGCGTTCGCCGTCAACGCGCTGTCCTTCGCCGCCGTGATCGGCGGGCTGCTCGCGATGCGGGAGGGCGAGCTGCGCCCGACCGAGCCGATCGCCCGTGAGAAGGGCCAGCTGCGCGAGGGCCTGCGCTACGTGAAGGAGCGGCCCGAGCTGCTCTGGCCGATGGTGCTGGCCGGGTTCATCGGCACCTTCGGCTTCAACTTCCCGACGCTGCTGGCCGGTTTCGCGTACGACACCTTCAAGGTGGGCGCCGGGCAGTACGGCCTGCTGAACACCGCGATGGCGGTCGGCTCGCTGGCCGGTGCGCTGCTCGCCGCCCGTCGGGGCGCGCCGCGGCTGCGCCGACTGGTCGGCGCGGCGCTGGCCTTCGGCACGCTGGAGGTGGTCGCGGCCTTCGCGCCCGACTACTGGACCTTCGCGCTGCTGCTGATGCTGATCGGGGTGTTCGGGCTGAGCTTCAACACCTCGGTCAACTCCTTGCTGCAGCTGGCCACCGACCCCGAGATGCGCGGTCGGGTGATGGGCCTGCTGGTGCTGGTCTTCACCGGCGGCACGCCGATCGGCGCCCCGATCGTCGGCTGGGTCACCGCCTCGTACGGGCCCCGGCTCGGCCTGCTGGCCTGCGGCGTGGTGTCCGCGCTGGCGGCCGCCGCGGTCGGCCTGGTGCTGGCCCGCAGCGCGGACCTGCGGGTGCGCTTCGACCTGCACCCGGGCCGTGGCGGCCGGGTGGTGGCCGTCGTGCCGCGGACCCGCACGGCGAGCAAGTCGGAGCTGGCTCCGGCCTGCTGACGGATCGCTAGGAGCGCCAGGACCGTCAGGACCCCCGGGGGGTTGCCCTCCCGGGGGTCCTGACGTGCGTCAGAGGCGGATGGCCAGCACCTGGCCCGGCCAGATGCCGGTCGGCTGCTCGACCTCGAAGGTCTCGGTCTCGGTGAAGCCGAGCGCCCGGTACTGGGCGACCAGCGCGCGGTCCGCGCCGCCGTAGCAGTCCACCCGCAGCAGGCCGATGCCGCGCCGGCGGGTCTCCTCGATCGCGTCGGCGATCAGCGCGGCGCCGATGCCGGAGCCCTTGCGGCTGCGGTCGGTGACCAGGTTGCGGACGTACAGCTCGCGCTCGTCCACGGCGGGGATCCACCGGCCGCGGTCCTCGGAGAGCACGCAGCAGCCGACCGTGCGGCCGTCGTCGTCCACGGCGAGGCGGATCAGGAAGGGCTCGGCGGCGTACGAGGAGACCTGGTCGACCCGGGCCTGGTTGGTGCTGAACGGCTGGTCGCCCCACTGGCCGGTGCGGCCCTGGCCGGCCAGCCAGGACACGGCGCCGTCGAGCAGGGACAGGATGTCGGGGATGTCCGCGGGACCCCCGTTGCGGATCTTCATGGAAAACCGTTCTACTCCAAACGGCCGATCGAGGGAAGATTGGCCCATGAGGTTGTTCGTGGCGGTCCTCCCACCGGTCACGGCGCTGCAGGGGCTCGCCGACGCCGTCGCCCCGGTGCGCGGCCTGCCCGGGGCGGACCGGCTGCGCTGGACCACCGCCGAGGGCTGGCACCTCACCCTGGCCTTCCTCGGCCAGGTGCCGGCCGAGCGGCTGCCCGAGCTGGAGACCGGCCTGGCCGCCGTCGCCGAGGTGCACCCGGTGCACCGGCTGCGGATCGCGGGCGCAGGCCGGTTCGGCGACCGGGTGCTCTGGGCCGGGGTGGAGGGCCAGACCTGGGCGCTGCGCCGGCTCGCGGAGGCGGTCGCCGAGGCCACCGCCGAGGCGACCGAGGAAACCGACTCCTTCGCCTTCCACCCGCACCTCACGTTGGCCCGGGCCGGCTCCCACCGCGGCCAGCGGCGGGCCGTCCTGCGGGTCGCCGCAGCCGAGCTGGAGACCCTGGCGGCGGCGCTGGCGGAGTACCGGGGGCCGGAGTGGGAGGCCGCCGAGCTGCACCTGATGGAGAGCCGCCAGGACGGGGGCGCCACCCACTACGCGTCGCTGCGCTCCTGGGCGCTGGCCGACTGGAGCTGAGGCCGCGGACGGGCCCGAGGGTCGGCTCGGGTGTGAGCCGGAGGTACGCTCGTTGACCGTGGATCCCAAGACTCGTATGCGCATCGTCTCCGGCACCCTGGTGCTGCTGCTGGTCGTCGTGCTGATCAGTTCGTTGGTCGGCAAGTAGCCCCGGAACGGCGAGAGGGCCACCGCCCGCAGGCGGTGGCCCTCAGCCGTGTCCTCGGGGACGCGGTGGTCAGAGCTGCTCGACCACGTAGTCGATGCACTGGGTGAGCGCCTCGACGTCCGCCGGGTCGATCGCCGGGAACATCGCGATGCGCAGCTGGTTGCGGCCCAGCTTGCGGTACGGCTCGGTGTCCACGATGCCGTTGGCACGCAGTGCCTTGGCGACCGCGGCGGCGTCCACCGACTCGTCGAAGTCGATGGTGCCGACCACCTGGGAGCGCTCGGCCGGGTTCGCCACGAAGGGGTTGGCGAAGGAGGACTTCTCGGCCCAGGCGTACAGCCGGGACGAGGAATCTGCCGTACGGGCGACGGCCCAGTCCAGCCCGCCGTTGCCGTTCAGCCACTCCAGCTGGTCGGCCAGCAGGAACAGGGTGGCGATCGACGGGGTGTTGTACGTCTGGTCCTTCGACGAGTTGTCGATGGCCGTCGGCAGCGAGAAGAACGGCGGGATGTAGCGGCCGGAGCCGGCGATCTCGGCGGCGCGCTCCAGGGCGGCCGGGGAGAAGGTGGCCAGCCACAGACCGCCCTCGGAGGCGAAGGACTTCTGCGGGGCGAAGTAGTAGACGTCGCTCTCGGTGATGTCCACCGGCAGGCCGCCGGCGCCCGAAGTGGCGTCCACCAGGACCAGCGAGTCCTCGTCAGCGCCGGCCGGGCGCTTGATCGGCATCGCGACGCCGGTCGAGGTCTCGTTGTGGGTGAGGCCGTAGACGTCCACGCCCGCCTCGGCGACCGGCAGCGGGTGGGTGCCCGGGGCGGTCTTGATCACGGTCGGCTCGGCCAGCCACGGCGCGGCCTTGACCGAGGAGGCGAACTTCGAGGAGAACTCGCCGAAGTCCAGGTGCTGGGACTTCTCCCGCACCAGGCCGAAGGCGGCGATGTCCCAGAAGGCCGTGGAGCCGCCGTTGCCGAGGACGACCTGGTAGTCCTCCGGCAGCGAGAAGAGGCTGCTCACGCCCTCGCGCACGCGCTTGACCAGGTTCTTGACCGGGGCCTGGCGGTGCGAGGTGCCGAGCAGGGAGGTCTGGGTGGCGGCGAGGGCACTCAGTGCCTCGGGGCGCACCTTGGACGGTCCGCAGCCGAAACGGCCGTCTGCGGGCTTGATGTCAGCGGGGATCTGGATCTGAGCCACGCGCGCAGCCTACCGGCCGGGGGCTCGCCCGGGGTACGGTCGTCCGCCCGCTGAGACTGTGATCTTCGCTGCTCAGAGAAGCCGACAGCGGGCCCGGTCGAGGCCGGACCCGCTGGTCAGAGGCGGTGCGGAGCCCGAGGCTCAGCGCGCTCAGTGGACGATGGCGTCCCAGCCCTCGACCTCTTCGGGGCGGCGCGGGCCGGGGCCCACGTAGCGCGCGGAGGGGCGCACGAGGCGACCGGTGCGCTTCTGCTCCAGAATGTGCGCCGACCAGCCCGCCGTGCGCGCGCAGGTGAACATCGAGGTGAACATGTGAGCCGGCACCTCGGCGAAGTCCAGCATGATGGCGGCCCAGAACTCGACGTTGGTGGCCAGCACGCGGTCGGGGCGGCGGTTGTGCAGCTCCTCCAGCGCGGCCTTCTCCAGCGCCTCGGCGACCTCGAAGCGCGGCGCGCCGAGTTCCTTGGCGGTGCGGCGCAGCACGCGGGCGCGCGGGTCCTCGGCGCGGTAGACGCGGTGGCCGAAGCCCATCAGGCGCTCGCCCTTGTCCAGCGCGTTCTTGACCCACGCGGTGGCGTCGCCGGTGCGCTCGATCTCCTCGATCATGCCGAGCACGCGGGAGGGCGCGCCGCCGTGCAGCGGGCCGGACATCGCGCCGACCGCGCCGGAGAGCGCGGCCGCGACGTCGGCGCCGGTGGAGGCGATGACCCGGGCGGTGAAGGTGGAGGCGTTCATGCCGTGCTCGGCGGCCGAGGTCCAGTAGGCGTCGACGGCCTTGACGTGCTTCGGGTCCGGCTCGCCGCGCCAGCGGATCATGAACCGCTCGACGACCGTCTCGGCCTTGTCGATCTCGCTCTGCGGGACCATCGGCAGGCCCTGGCCGCGGGCGGACTGGGCGACGTAGGACAGCGCCATCACGGCGGCGCGGGCGAGGTCGTCGCGGGCCTGCTCGGCGGAGATGTCGAGCAGCGGCTTGAGGCCCCAGACCGGGGCGAGCATGGCGAGCGCGGACTGGACGTCGACCCGGATGTCGCCGGAGTGCACCGGGATCGGGAAGGGCTCGGCGGCCGGGAGGCCGGGGTTGAACTTGCCGTCGACCAGCAGGCCCCAGACGTGGCCGAAGGAGACGTTGCCGACCAGGTCGTCGATGTCGACACCGCGGTACCGCAGCGCGCCGCCTTCACGGTCGGGTTCGGCGATCTCGCTCTCGAACGCGACGACTCCCTCAAGCCCGGGTACGAAGTCGGACATACGACGGCTCCTTCAGTTCTGCGATCGGTGCTCCGCCGTGGTGGGGCGGCGCGCCAGTGACCGAATCGTGGTTGGCACTCGGTGCCAGAGTGACAGGCACGGGGTGCATTGCGCCATACACCACCGTGGTGATGTTGCCCGCGGGCCCGATTGACTCTTCCGCCGAGGGTCGGTCGTGCCCGGGAGAGACCCGGAACCAAACGCCTGGTTCCGGACAATTCCCCGTACGGCGGGCGGCCAAGCGGTGGCGAGTCACCATATCTCCGACCGGGGTTTGTCCGGAGGTAGCGGTGTCGGTTGCTTGTCGTACGGGATGATGTTGGCGTGCAGACCCCGGAACGCGCCCAGTCGACGCCCCTGAGCCCCGCCAACCGGACCCTGGCCGACGAGCCCCGCCCCGGTCCGGACCTCACCGTGATGCGCAAGCACTACACCCACGAGGGCCTGGTCGAGGAGCAGCTCGCGCCCGAGCCGATCGGCCAGTTCGCCCGCTGGTTCCTCGAGGCGGACGACGCCGGGGTGGTGGAGCCCAACGCCATGGTGCTCTCCACCGCCGACTCCGAGGGGCGGCCCAGCTCGCGCACCGTCCTGCTCAAGGGCTATGACGTGCGCGGCTTCGTCTTCTACACCAACTACGGCTCCCGCAAGGGCTCCGAGCTCGCCGCGAACCCGCACGCCGCGCTGCTCTTCCCGTGGATCGCGCTGGCCCGCCAGGTGATCGTCCAGGGCCGGGTCGAGAAGGTCGGCCGGGACGAGACCGCCGCGTACTTCCGCACCCGCCCGCACGGCTCCCAACTCGGCGCCTGGGCCAGTGAGCAGTCCAGCCCGGTCGGCGGCCGGGACGTCCTCGAACAGCGCTACGCCGAACTGGAACGCCGCTACCCCGAGGGCGAGGGCGTCCCCGTCCCGCCGTTCTGGGGCGGCTACCGGGTGATCCCGGAGAGCGTCGAGTTCTGGCAGGGGCGCGAGAACCGCCTGCACGACCGCCTCCGCTACCTCTTTGACCCCTCCCGCCCGGCGGGTTGGCGGGTGGAGCGCCTCTGCCCGTGAGGGCGGGGCCGGTTCCGGCCACCTGCTTCGGCGACCCGCTCCGATTCCGGCCAACTCCCGGGTACGGTAGGCCGGTCGGCTGACCACGGGGTGCTGTGGACGGGGGTGCGGTGGAGCCGTTCTTCTTCTTCAGCTACGCCCATCGGGACCACCTGGTCGGTGGTTCCTTCGTGGACCAGTTCTTCAGCGATCTGAAGGACGAACTGGCCCGACTGGAGCCGGCCGCAGGCCCCGACGGCCTCGGCTACCGGGACACCGAGCGGCTGCGCCTCGGCGACGACTGGGAGCAGCAGCTCTCCGGGACGGTGGCCGGCTGCCGAGCCATGGTCGCGCTGTACTCCCCGGCGTACTTCGCCAGCCCGTACTGCGGCAAGGAGTGGACCGCCTTCCACGAACGGGTGTTACGACACCGTGAGTTGACCGGCCGTACGGTCCCCGCACTGATCCCGGTGCTCTGGGAGCCGCTGCCCGATGAGCTGCCGGCCGAGGTGCTGCGGATCCAGTACGTCCAGCACGACCTCGGCGAGGCCTATGCCGCCGGTGGGCTGCGGGCCCTGCTGCGCGCGGATCCGTACGGGCCGGACTACCTGCGGGTGGTCAAGGCGATCGCCGAGCGGGTGCGGGAGGCGGCCGGGCAGTACCTCGGCGAGCTGCCGTCCCTGGACCTGGGGGCGGTGGAGGGCTGCTTCCCGGTGCCCGCCACGGAGCTGCCGTCGGCCCGCCCGGGCCTGGTCCGGCTGTTCGTGGCGGCCGGGCGGGTCGGGCGTGGTGACGGCCGACCGGGACCGGCCGAAGGGGGCGGCTGGTACGGGGCGCAGCCCTGGGACTGGGCGCCGTACCACCCGCCGACCATGCCCTCGCTGGTGGCCCAGGCCCAGCGGGTGATCACCCGGGCCGGGCACATCACCACCCTGGACGAGGTCGGCCCCGGACTCTCCCGGGACCTCGACCGGGCCCGGGAGAACAACCAGGTCAGCGTGCTGTTGGTGGACCCGTGGTCGGCCGGGCGGGAGCCGTACCGGCAGGTGCTGCGCGAGTACGACGACCAGAACCACCCGGTCACCGGCGTCCTGGTGCCCACCGGCACCGACGACCCGCCCGAGGGGCCGGCCCGCGCGCAGTTGTGGGGCGGGGTGCGCGCGGTGTTCCCGCGCAACTGGTTGCACCGTTCAGGTCCGGAACCGCTCTTCCGGGTGAAGGTGTCCCGGGAACGTTTCGAGAGCGAGCTCCTGCGAGCCGTGACGGTCGCCCAGAACCGGCTGCTGGACGAGGCGGACGAGGGCGAGGGTGGCGATCCGTACGCCGTCCGGGCCTCGTTCGGGCTCGAACCGGGGGCGCCGACGATGCCCGGGCTGACCATCCCGGCCGGGCGACCGGAGCCGCGGCCACTGCCGCCCCGGCCGAGCGCTCCACCGAGACCCGTCGTCAACCCGCCGAGATCCGCTGCCGACCCGCTGCCAGCCACCGACCCGCCGAGCCGAGGAGAGCCGCAGTCATGACCGCCGACCAGGCCCTGCCGACGGCCGTGGAGGCCGCTGCCCCGCCCGCGACCGGCTCGATCGTGACCTTCTACTCCTTCAAGGGCGGCACCGGCCGGACCATGGCGCTGGCCAACCTCGGCTGGATCCTGGCCAGCCAGGGCCTGCGCGTCCTGGTGGTGGACTGGGACCTCGAAGCCCCCGGCCTGCACCGCTACTACCACCCGCTGTTGATCGACCCCGAACTGCGCGGGACCCCAGGCCTGATCGACCTGCTGCGCGGCTACGTCGACCAGGCCCTGCCGCGCCCCGCCGACGCACCGGCCCTCGGACCGCGCGAGTGGCTCGGCGCACCCGGCCGGCTCGACGAGCACCTGTGCGGCCTCGCCCTCGACCTGCCGGCCGGCGGCCGCCTCGACCTGATGCCGGCCGGACGGCAGGACGGCACCTACTCGGCGGCCGTCACCAGCTTCAACTGGCGCAGCTTCTACACCCGCAGCGACATCCGCGGGTCCGAGTTCCTGGCGGCCCTGCGTGAGCAGTGGACCAGTTCGTACGACTACGTGCTGATCGACAGCAGGACCGGGGTCAGCGACACCTCGGGCATCTGCACCGTGGTGCTGCCCGACACCGTGGTCGACTGCTTCACCCTCAGCGCCCAGAGCATTCGCGGCGGCGTCGACGCGGCGCACGCCATCGCCGAGGCGGACATCCGCGACATCCGGGTGCTCCCGGTGCCGATGCGGGTGGAGGAGACCGAGCGGGCCGGGCTCGCGGCCGGACGCGACTTCGTCCGGGAGGCCTTCGCGCCCTACCTGGACCGCTGGCTCGGCAGCGAGCGCACGGACGCCTACTGGCAGGACGTGGAGGTGCCCTACAAGCCCTTCTACGCCTACGAGGAGGTGCCGGCCACCGTCGCCGACCGGCCCCGGCAGCACCGTAGCCTGCTCGGCGCGTACGAGCGGCTGGCGGACTGGCTCACCGACGGCCGGGTGCGTGAGCTGCGGCCCGTCCCGGACCGGGTCCGCCGCCGGCTCTACGCGGCCTACCTGCGGCCCGGAAGGTCCAGGTCCCGCCGGGTGTACCTGAGTTACGCCCCCGGGGACCGGATGTGGGCGGAGTGGGCCGCCGCGGCGCTGACCGGGTTCGGCTACCTGGCCACGCTCCACAGCGCGGCCGTCCCGCCGGACGCCTCCGGCGCGCTGCCGGAGGCCGACCGGCCGCTGGACGGGGACGGGCGGATGCTGGCCCTGCTGTCGCCCGAGTACCTGGCCCTGCCGCGGGCGGGCGAGCTGTGGCGCCGGTTCGGCGACGGCGAGGAGGGCGCGTTGGCGGCGGTGTCGGTGGCCGCCGAACCGCTGCCGGAACCCTTCGACGGACGGGCGGTGGTCGAACTGGCCGACTGCGTGGCCGAATCGGCGGAGTCCCGGCTGTTCGAGCTGCTCGGACCGCCGCCCGGCGTCGGCCGCTGGGTCGAGTCCGAGGAGGAGCCCGCACCGCCCGCCCGCTTCCCCGGCGGCCGTCCGGCGGTGCACTCGCTGCCGCCGCGCGACCCCGCGTTCACCGGCCGCGGCGGCCTGCTCGAACGGCTGCGCGACCGCTTCACCGGGCGGCCCGCCGCCGTACCCGTGCAGGTGCTGTACGGCATGGGCGGGGTCGGCAAGTCGCAGACCGCCGCCGAGTACGCGCACCGCTTCGCGGCCGGGTACGACGTCGCCTGGTGGATCCGGGCCGAGGAGCCCACCGACGTCCCGCGGCAGCTCGCCGAACTCGCCGCCACCCTCGGGCTGCCCGCCGACGGGAACGTCCAGCGGGCCGCCCACGAGCTGCTGGTCCACCTCGACCAGGGGCGGCCGTACGGACGCTGGCTGCTGGTCTTCGACAACGCCGAGGACCCGGATCGGCTCGCGCCGTGGCTGCCCGCGGGGACCGTGGACGGGCACGTGCTGGTGACCTCGCGCAACCGGCGCTGGGCCCGGCACTCCGGCCGCACCGAGGTCGACGTGTTCGACCGGGTGGAGAGTGTGCGGCTGCTGCGGCGGTTCAACCCCGCGATCCGGCCGGAGGAGGCGGAGCCGATCGCCGACCGGCTGGGCGACCTGCCGCTCGCCGTCGACCAGGCCGCGCGCTGGCTCCAGGAGACCCCGATGCCGGCCGCCACCTACCTGCAACTGCTGGACGGGGCGCTCACCGAGGTGCTCGACCGACCCGTCCCGGGCGACGGCCCGGCCGCCATCGCCGCCACCGCCCGGATCGCCGGCGCCGACCTGCGCCGGATCAACGCCCCGGCGATGCGGCTGCTGGAGCTCTGCGGCTTCCTCGGACCGGATGCCATCCCGATCGAGCTGTTCTACAGCGAACCGGCCGTCGGGGCGATCCGGCCCCCGCGGGGCGAGGACGAACGGCTGGCGATCGGTGAGATCCTGCGCACCGTCAACCAGTACGGCCTGGTCCGCTACGACGCCGAGGGCGGCGGGACGCTCGCGGTGCACCGGATCGTCCAGGCACTGTTGCGCGACCAGGTGGCCGAGGAGGACCGGCCCACGGTCCGGGCCGCCGTGCACGGAGCCCTGGCGCTGGTCGGCTCCGGAAACCCGGACCGGGCGGAGGACTGGCCCGGGTTCGCGGCGCTGCTGCCGCACCTGGAGCCGTCCGGGGCGGTGGAGAGCACGGACCCGGAGGTACGGCGGTGGATCACCGCGTCGGTCCGCTACCTGCGCCACCGGGGGCTGCTGGACACCGCCCAGGAGCTCGCCGGGCGGGCGCTGGCCGCCTGGGGTGCAGAGGATCTGACAGCGCTGCTGCTGCGGGTCGAGCTCGGCAACGTGCTGCGGTTCCAGGGCGCGGCCCAGGAGGCGTACCGGATCGACCGGGAGGCGTGGGAGCGGCTGACCGAGCTGCTCGGCCCCGACCACGTCCACACCCTCGCCGCGGCCGGCGGCCTCGGTGGCGACCTGCGCCAACTCGGCCGCTACGCCGAGGCGCAGGCGCTCGACCGGCGGACCCTGGAGGCCGCCGAGCGGGTCCTCGGGCCGAACCATCCGCGCACCATGATGAGTCTCAACAACCTGGGTGTCTCCGACTTCCTGTCCGGGGACCTCGACCGCGCCTTCGAGGGCCACTCGACCGCCATGGCCCGGCAACGGGCGGCTTTCGGCGAGGACGACCTGTACCCCCTCCAGTCCGAGATCAACCGGGCCCGCGCCCTGCGCGAGGCCGGCCGGTACGAGGAGGCACGGGCAGCGCTGTCGAGCGTCGTCGAGCGCTCTCGAGCGCGCTACGGCGAGGACCACGACGACACCCTCAGGGCCCTGCGTCACCTCGGCGGCGCCCTGCTGCGGCTCGGTCGGTGCGAGGAGGCCCGGGCCGCCGACGAGGAGGCCTACCGCCGGCTGCTGGCCCGGCACGGGGCCGACCATCCGGGGACCGCGGCCGCCGCGGGCAACCTCGCGGCCGACCTCGCCGAGCTGGGCGACACCGGGCGGGCGGTCGAGTTGGCCCGGGCCGCGTTCGAATACCACCGGGACCACCTCGGCGAGGAGTACCCGACCACCCTGGTCGCTGCCGGGAACCTCGCGGTGCTGCTGCGGCGGGACGGCCGTACCGAGGAGGCCGTGGCGCTGTCCGGGCGGGTGCTGGAGGGGCTGCGGGAGCGGCTGGGGGAGCGGCACCGGTACGTCGGGGCGGCGCTGCTGAACCATGCCAACTCGCTGATGGCCACGGGGGATGCGGACGGCGCGCGGGAACTGGACGAGCGGGCCGCGGTGGTGCTGACGGACTCGCTGGGGCCGGACCACCCCGACACCCGGGCGGCGCTCGGCAACCTGGCGCTGAGCCGGGCGAGCCGTGGAACCGGCGTCTCCGGCACGGCCGGACGGGCGGACATCTTCGTGGAGGCGCCACCGGTGTGACTGCGGGCGGACCCGGGCCGGGCCGCTGTCGTCCGGTGAACTCTCGCTGTGGCGCCGTCAGTTGGCGGAATCCTGGCGGGCAGCACACTCTGACCGCGGCCGAAACTCTGCTGGCGTGTGGTGAACTGGCCTTGCAGGGATTGGAGTTCACCGATGAGTTGGCTCGTTCCGTCCGCGAACTGGGCGGTCCGGGCCGGGCGCCTGAACGCATCCCGCCATCCGGGTGCCGACCCGGTGTCCCGGGGCCGCTGCCGCGCACCAGCGCACGTCTGTGCGGAGGCGGGTCGGCAGGCTCGAACGCATGCTCCGGTAACCGCGCTTCGGCGGGCGCAAAGGCGAAGTGTGCGACCGCTGAACGGGTGAATTCTTGGGGCTTCGGGCGCCGTGGTATGGCGTCGACCGGCTGGGCAGACCAACTTGAAGAGACAAGGTGCCGCGCGGAGCCCGCGCAGACACTACATTGGTCGTAACCGGGTGACCTACCCGCACTCGGCAGGTCCTAACCGCGCCTAAGGAAACGAATATGACTCCGGTAACCAGCACCAGGCCAGCCGGCAACCTCACTGACACTCAGGAGACGCCGGAACGCCCGTCCCTCGCCGAACTCGCCGCACTGGGCGCGGAGGAACTCGCCGCCCGACTGCAGCGCGCTCTCCCGGGCGCGGAATCCGGCCTCGTGCCGGTCGCAGCCTTCAACTCGTCGATCTGACCCGGCCCCGGAACACCGAGCGGACCCCTGGCCGAGCTGAGCCTGCCATACCTATGTCGACGCGAATTCCGGTGCCACTGACGCAATTCGTGGTCAAGATGCACAGCCGGTGCGATCTCGCCTGCGACCACTGCTACGTCTACGAGCACGCGGACAGCAGCTGGCGCTCCCGCCCCAAGGTCATCGGGGACGAGATCCTGGCCAAGGCCGCCGAACGGATCGGCGAGCACGCGGCCGCCCATCGGCTGTCCGCCGTCCGGGCCGTCCTGCACGGGGGAGAACCCCTGCTCGCCGGCCCGGACCGGTTGCGCCGCGCCGCCGAAGCGCTCCGGGCGGCACTCCCGCCCGGCTGCGCCCTCGACCTGCGCATCCACACCAACGGCGTGCTGCTGAGCCGCGCCTTCCTCTCGCTGTTCGCGGAGCTGGACGTCAAGGTCGGCATCTCACTGGACGGCGACAAGGCCGCCAACGACCGCCACCGACGCTTCGCCGACGGCCGCAGCAGCCACCCCCAGGTCCTGCGGGCGGTCGCGCTGCTGGACGAGCCGGACTTCCGGCACCTGTTCGCCGGGCTGCTGTGCACCATCGACATCGAGAACGACCCGGTGGCCGTGTACCGGGCGCTGGCCGAACTCCGGCCCCCGGCCGTCGACTTCCTGCTGCCTCACGCCACCTGGGAGGAGCCGCCGAAGCGACTCCCGGGCGGCGGCGAGACCCCGTACGCCGACTGGCTGCTGACCGTCCACAGGCTGTGGGAAGCGGACCGGCGGCCGTTCGCCGTGCGCACCTTCGAGTCCGTGCACCGGACCCGGCGCGGGCTCTCCAGCCTCACCGAGTCACTGGGCCTGGAACCCTCGGACCTGGCGGTGCTGGAGACCGACGGGGCCTTCGAGCAGGTCGACAGCCTGAAGACCGCGTACGACGGCGCGCCCGCCACCGGGCTGAACGTCTTCGAGCACAGCATCGACGACCTCGCCCGCCACCCCGGCATCGCCGCCCGCCAGTCCGGCCTGGCGGGGCTGAGCGCCGACTGCCGTGCCTGCCCGGTGGTCCGCTCGTGCGGTGGCGGGCTGTACGCCCACCGCTACCGGGCGGACACTGGTTTCGACAATCCCTCTGTCTACTGCGGTGACCTCATGACGCTCATCAACGGCATTGCGGGAAACGGCGGTTCGGCCTCGGTGCCCGCGCAGGGTGGCGAGCCGCTGCTGCTGGCCGCGCTCGCTCCGGCTCAACTCGACGAACTGGCCCGGGGGTACGGGGGGGCCGATACGCTTGCCGCCCTCGGGCGCTCCCAACTCTCGCTGACCCGCGCGATGCTGGCCGCCGCCTGGGACGCCTCCGGACAGGGGCGGGCCGAGGCGTGGGGGTTGCTGTCGGAGTTGGACGGCGCGGCGCCCGCGGCCGTGGACGCGGTGCTGGCGCATCCGTACGCGCGGGCCTGGGCGGCGCGGAGCCTCGGCGGGGATCTGTCGGTCGGGCTCGGGGAGTTGGCGGCGCTGGCGGCCGCGGCGGCGGTGCGGGCCGGGCGGGGGGACGCGGTCGCGGTGCCGGTGCGGGGCGGGTGGCTGAACCTGCCGACGCTGGGGCGGGTCGCGGTGCCGGACGGGGAGGCGGTGGTCACCGGGCTGGCGGACGGGTTCGAGGTTCGGGCCGCGGACGGGTCGGTGTTCACGCGGCTGGACCAGCCGCTGCGGCGGGTCCGCCTGGCGGGCGGCTGGACGGTCGCGCTGGAGGACGTCGACCCGCTGCGGGACAGCCATGGCCACGCGGTGGCCGAGAGGCTTCCGGACGGCGAACTGCTGGGCTGGACAGGCGCGTTGCGGGAGGCCTGGGAGCTGCTCGGACGGGACCTGCCCGGCTATGCGGAGGGCATCCGGGCCGGGCTGCGGACGGTGACCCCGCTGCGGCCCGGGCCGCAGGGGCGGGACGTCAGCTCGGCGGCCCGGCAGGCGTACGGCGCGGTGGGCATCGCCCGGCCCGCGACGGCGCCGACGCTGGCGCTGCTGCTCGCGCACGAGTTCCAGCACGTGAAGCTGGGCGCGGTGCTCGACCTGTTCGACCTCTACGACCAGGCCGACGACCGGCTCTACTTCGCGCCCTGGCGGCCCGATCCGCGTCCGTTGGAGGGGCTGCTCCAGGGCACGTACGCGCACCTGGCGGTGACCGAGTACTGGGGCACGCGTACGGCCGCGTACGACGGGCTGCCGGGCGAGGCCGCCGACCGGGCGCGGGCGCAGTTCGCGCTCTGGCGGCGGTACACGGCGGAGGCGGTCGAGCGCTTGGCCGAGTCGGGGGCGCTGACGGCGCTCGGGCGGCGTTTCGCCGACGGGATGCGGGAAAGCGTCTCTCCGTGGCTCGCGGTGCCGCTGCCCGCCTCGGCCGAGCGGGATGCCGAGCGGGCACGGCAGGAGCGCAGCCAACTCCGCCTCGCCGGGGCCTGATTCGAAGGAGTCGTCGTGATATCTGTAGCCGCTCTCACCGACGCGTTCACCGCAATGGGGGTCCGCCCCGGAACGGTGCTGCACGTCCAGGCCTCGCTACGGGCGCTCGGGCCGGTCGAGGGCGGGGCGGGCGGTGTGGTCGACGCCCTGTCCGAAGCCCTCGGCCCTGACGGCACGTTGGTGGCCTTCACCGCCACGCCCGAGAACTCCTCCACCTCGCGGATCTACCAGTCCGCCGTTGCCGGGCTCTCCGCGGCGGAAGTGGCCGCGCACCAGGCCCGGATGCCGCGCTTCGACCCGGCCACCACCCCCGCCTCCCCGACCGTGGGCGCGCTGTCCGAGGAGATCCGCACCCGGCCCGGCGCCCTCCGCAGCAGCCACCCGCAGACCTCCTGGGTGGCCCTGGGCCCGTCAGCGGCGGAGATCACCGCTCATCATCCGCTCACCTCGCACCTGGGCCCGGATTCGCCCCTCGGCCGCCTCTACGACCTCGACGCCCGGGTGCTGCAGCTCGGCGTCGGGATGGCCCGCTTCACCGCCTTCCACCTCGCCGACCTGCGCCAGCCCGGTGTGCAGGTCCGCGAGTACCGCTGCGTCGCCCCCGAGGGCTGGATCACCTTCCAGGCCCCCGACCTGGACGACGTGCACTTCGCCGACCTCGGGACCAGGGTCCTCGCGGCCGCCACCGGCGTCACCACCGCCCGCCTCGGTACCGCCGACTGCCGCCTCGTCCCGATGCGGGAGGCCGTCGACCTCGCCGACCGGATCCTCCGCCGCGCTCGCGCCTGAACCCGGCGCTTCGGCTTTGCCGAAGAGGTGACGTCGCCCCAAGCCTTCGTTCGTGGGGAATCGACCAAGCCAACCTCCCACACAAAAGGGGAGGTTGCATTTTGTCGCCTGGAGG
>NZ_JBHTTU010000013.1:59012-64906 GCF_042794375.1 Kitasatospora sp. NPDC056531
GATACGGGGGGCGGGCACCCTTCTCGGCTAGCCCCTCCCCACAATTCCCGCCGAACCCCCCCGTTTCTCCTCCAACAAATGCCCGACGTCGCTCCAAGCCTTCGTTCGTGGGAAGTCGACCAGGCCGACTTCCCACGCAAGAGGGGAGGTTGCATTCGGCCGCCTGGAGCAGGGGTCCGCCGGGCTGCCGGCCGTCCCTGCGGGGTGTCGGCTTGCGGCCGTTTGTCAACGAACCTAGGCTTCCGAAAGCCACTCAGATGACATTGAGGAGCGATTCATGGGAAATCCGGCGACCACTCCCGGGCAGCCACTTCCGACGTTCGAGGAAGCCGAGGGACTGGGTCCGCAGGACAGCCAGTTCGTGCGCGATCTCGTGGATGTGCTGGAAAAGCACGGGAATCTCGACCGTTTCGGCCTGTGTCTGCTGCACGAGCACTTTCCCGTCGCGTGCGACGAGGTCCTGGTCGAGACCCATGACCTCGCGGCACGCACGCTCCAGATCCGGGTCGACAAGGCGGACGCGACCGGTCACACCAAGCCCTCGCAGTGGCGGTTCGTGAAGACCGGACGCGGCAGCGGTGAGGTCAAGAGCCACGCCTACCAGGTGATCCTGCAGTGCAGTCCGATCAGCGGGTGCCCGGGAAGCAGGAGCACACCGCGTTGAAGAACGAGGACGGCGGCGAGGTGAACACGAACACCTCGCCGCCGTCGCACGGTCGCAACGCGAGAGTCCGCAGCACCGCGCTGTACCGGTGGGGACTGTGCGCCGCGCCGTTGCTGGTTTTCCTGACTTTCTGGGGCGGACAGTCCGCCCGAGCGGATTCCCCGTACGCGAGCAGCTGCCATGCGGAGCAGTTGACCGCGGCCCATGTGGAGGTCGAACTCAGACTCGCCAACCACGCCCACAACACGGCCGAGGGCCGGGGAGTCATGACCGTCCGCGTACCCAGGTCCTGGGAGTATGCCGAGGGCCTGCTGCTGCAGAAGAGTTCTGTTGCCTACCGCGATGCGCTGCGCTGTCTCGTGCGCGACGAGCAGGAACCGGGGCGGCCCCCGCAACAGTACCTGCGCGAATACGAGTGGCGCTCGTCCGATCCGACGGTGAGCGCCGAGCCTGACTGGGTCGAGGTCGAGTACCCGACGATCTTCTGGGTCGACCAAGGCGGCATGTTCCGCGTCGGGCCGTGGGAAGTCGACGTGCACCCCGGCCAGTGGAAGCTGTCCCTCGTTCCGCCGACGGCTCTGGTGGCGGCCCATTGGGACTCGGTCGTGGTCGATCTGGGCGGCCTGGAGGCATCCAGCGTGGTGCCCGAACCCTCGACCGCCGGCAACGGGATCATGCGGTGGGGCGACCCCGACCGGCCTCAGGAGCCGGGCTCCTTGCTGGCGGTTCGGGTGGCTCCCCCGTGGCAACGCGCATGGGCGGCGGTGAGCGGCCGAAGTGCATTTCTCGTCAGCAACAAGATCGGGCAGGCCACCTGGTGGGTGGTCGTGTCCGTCATCGTCGTAGTGGCCGCTCTACGAGCCCGCCGCCGGCCGGCCCACACCGAGGCCACCGGGCTCGAAGTCTGCAGCAGCACGGTCCTGCTGCAGTGGGGTGTGATCAGCGCCGTCATCAGCCTGACGTTCCTGCCACCGCAGTACGCGCTCCTCAGCCAGCGTTGGATGATCCTGATCGGGTTCCTGGTCGGCTGGGCGTTGACGGCCACCGCCCGTCCGAACAGGTCGGTGCTGCTGGCCGCCTCGCTGGTGGCGGCGGCCGGCGGCCTAGTAGCCGGCTGGCCGTCCCTGTTCGGCCTTCCCCAGAAGCTCTCCTCCCCCGGGACCGGGCCCGTCCACGGCCTCGCCCCGCTGGCGGTCATGACCGCGGCGTTCCTGTGGCTGTGGCTGACCGGCCTGGTGCTGTGGATCTGGCGGCTCGCGTGTGAGGGCGGACTGATCTGGCCACCGACGTCACCCTGGCGGCTACGCCGCGTCGGGTCGGTCCTGGCCGTGGTCACCCTCCTCCTGCTGGGGTGGGAGTGGTGGACCCAGGACCGCAGGTGGGGGCGGGCCAGCTGGCTGAGCGACCGCGCCGTGCAGGAGTACGGTTGGCAGCACCGCTCCTTCCTGAGCGAGCATCTGGTGTCCTACACCACCGAGATTCCCGTATGGTGCGTCGCCGGGACCTGGGTGCTGACCGGCATCGCCATCGCGGCCCTGCTGCGGGCCAGGGACTTGGCGTTCCCCGTGCCACGTGCGTATCCCACCAGGCTGGACCTCCTCCTGATCGCCGTGTTCTTCGCCGTCGTGGTCGCCTACCGCCAGGGCTCGTTCGCAGGCAGCCAAGCCGCGGCTGTCCTCTGGCTCGTCCTGGACATCGCCGGGCTCTACGCCCTGTTGGCGGTCGGGAAGCGGTGGGGGGTCCTGGCCCATCGCCTTGAGGGAAGCGGGGACACTCCGAGGCTGAGCGAAGCGATCACGGAGGCGGGCCGCTCCGACCTCATCGTGCGTGCCCGCCGCTACCGGGAGCTGACCGACGAGCTCCGTGACATGGGGCCGGGGAAGAGCGAGGGAGCCGCGAGCCGACATGCGGCGGAGAAGGAACGGCACGCGGTGGAACGGGAGCTGAGCGGGCTGCACCGCTGGCGGTCGCCGACCGGAACCGCCAACGCGGCACGGCCCTGGCTGCCCGGCCAGTTCACGGTCATGGACGTCGCCCTGAGCTGGGGCCCGCATGCCAGGTGGTGGAAGAACGCCCGCAGGGCCGCCCTGCTGGCGGCCGCCTTCGGCCTTCCAGGCACTCTCGTCATCCTCTGGTTCTCCTACCAGGGGGAGCAAACTCAATGGATGCACACCGCGCAGGACTCCTTCGGGGCGCCCGAGATGATCCGGCAGTTCTTGGTCTGGGAGCTCACCGTGGCAGGCGCGGGCCTGGTGCTGGGAGCGCTCTGGCGCCTGCTGCCAGGCCGCCGCGGCGCGACACGCGCCCTGAGCCTGGCCGTCGTCTACACCCTGCTGGTCGTCCTGGGGATCCTGGGCAACCTCCTCACCGACCAGCCACTCGGCAACTGGGCCATCGCCATCTGCCAAATGCTTCTGGTACTGACCCTCACCAGCCTCGCCATGGACGCGGACACCTTCCGCGCCGAGCGGCGTCTGTGGCCCAGCCGCTTCGGACTGCTGCTCTCGATCTACCGGCTCCGCGGCTTCTCCGCGCAGATCGCCTACGTACTGGCTCAGCTGGCCGTGCTGATCGCGATCGCGAAGTTCTTCATCGGCCCCGATATTCGGACCATGAAGTTTTGAATCAAGGCGCTCCTGCCTGGGTTGAGATCCGCGCGCAACTCGTTCGTAGTCGGTTGGACCCGGAGAGGCACACGCGGTACACGGTGCGCCTCCCGTCTTCAGCACCGGCCACGGCGAACCGCCGCTGCTCCGCCGGTGCGGTCGCCGAGAACGGTTCGATGAGTCCATGGCGCTCGGCCGGCACGGAGGCCGTGGCCTCAGAACGACGCCTTGACCGGCTCGTCCACCCGGCCCACGGACTCCTGCTGGAAGCGCTGGTCGTAGGCGTGGCAGATCTCCTCGACGGCGGTGCCCGCCGGCTTCGCCTTGGGGGTCGGGTACACCAGCGTGACCAGGTAGGACCGTTCATGCTCGATGACGCCGTGGCTGTCCCGGTACTGGCCGCGCGCCTGTTCGACGGTGAGACCGTCGGGGAAGCGAGGAGTGACCACCGAGTCGACGAAGTCCTGGAACTCCTGGTCCGTGACGGCGGGACCGCCGTCGGGCCGCTCGGTGCCGAAGAACAGCTCGGTACGGGTGCACGGATCGTGCGGCGCGGTCGTCGAACCGGTCGCGCCGGCGACGGGGGCGAGAGCCGCACCCGTCACCAGCGCGGCGGTGCCGGCGAGCAGCCCGGCCCAGGTCCTGGTCTCCATGGCCTGCTCAACGGCCGCCCCGGCCAGGGGATGCACCGGTTCAGTCGCACGGGCGAAGGCCGTCCGGCGGGTGACGGCTACCGGCGCCGCTGCCAGTCGGACCGGGTGAGCTCGTACTCGACCTCGCCGTGCTCGGAGCCGGGGATCGCGTCCGGCCAGTCGCCGGTGAAGGTCCGGAGGAAGGACAGGCCGGACTTCTCCATCACGCGCCGGGAACGGGTGTTGACGGCCATGGTGTTGGCGGTGACCCGTTCCACGCGGAGCTCGGTGAATCCCTTGTCGATCAGCTCCCGCGACCCCTCGGTGGCGTAGCCCCTGCCCCAGGCGGCCTGGTTCAGCCGGTAGCCGAGCTCCACGACGGCGGGGCTGTGCTCGTCGAGGGGGCGGAACTCGAACCAGCCCAGGAAGGCGCCGGTGGCCTTCTCCTCGGCGGCCCAGAAGCCGCGGGTGCCGAAGCACGGGTAGTCGTGGCGGAGGCGCGGCAGGATCCGCGTCCGGACCGTCTCCAGGCTGGTCGGCTTGCCGCCGTTGATGAAGCGCATGACTTCGGGGTCGTTGTCCAGCGCGAAGAGGTGGTCGGCGTCGGCTTCGGTGAACGGGCGGAGCAGGAGGCGCTCGGTCTCAAGGAAGACATGCATGCCGAGATCTTGTCCGTCCGCCATCGGGCGCGCCACCGGATATCCGGTCCGAGGGCGGGGCGTCTCCGCAGTAGCGTTTACTCTTCATCTATTGCAACGAGCGGGGTGGTGCTCGTTGCATTCGATTCACGCCCACTGCAACGATTTCACCGCATCTACCTGCAGCTATGGCGCTTTGACGCAACAGATCTGTTGCCGAACATGCAAACGCAACGTAGCTTTTCCGTTGTCGAAAACAGCGGGCCGACAAGCGGCCCGCCGCCGGAGAAGGAGAAGGAACCATGCAGAAGTTCGCCACCGCCGCCCCGATCGCCACCGTCCTGGACATCCCCGCCGGCCGCATCCAGTTCATCGCCGCCGACCGCACCGACACCACCGTCGAGGTCCGCCCCGCCAACCCCGGCAAGAACCGCGACGTCCAGACCGCCGAGCAGGCCGTCGTCTCCTACACCGACGGCGTCCTGCGCATCCACACCGCCGAGCCCGCCAACAAGCTGCTCGGCCCCGGCGCCGTCGAGGTCACCGTCCAACTGCCCGCCGGCTCCCGCGTCGAGGCCCGCACCGACAGCTGCGAACTGCGCGTCGTCGGCCGCCTGGGCGACGTCGACTTCGAGGGCGCCTACCGCCAGATCAAGATCGACGAGGCGGCGAGCCTGCGCCTGAAGGCCGTCGACGGCGACATCGAGATCGGCCGCCTCACCGGATCCGCCACCATCAGCACCGCCCGCGGCGACATCCGCGTCACCGAGGCCGTACGAGGCACCCTCACCCTGCGCACCGAGATGGGCAGCATCACCGTCGGCGCCGCCGCCGGCACCTCCGCCTCCCTCGACGCCGGCACCAGCCACGGCCGCGTCACCAACTCCCTGCGCAACAACGGCACCACCGACCTCGACATCCACGCCACCACCAACCACGGCGACATCACCGCCCGCAGCCTCTGAACCCCCACCCCCGTCAACCTCGCCGCGCTGCTCGGCGGCAGGCTCCTGCCGGCCGCACTGCTGGACGAGATGCGGACGCCGCACGGGATGCTCGGCTACGGACTGGGCCTGTTCGTCCAGGAGTTGGGCCCGGACAACGACGACGTCGCCATCGTCCACCACAACGGCGGCGCCCCCGGCGGCTACGGCGCGCTGATGATCGCCACCCCGGACGGCAGCAGGACCCTGACCGCCGGGCTGACCACCGGCGACTAGTCATCGTGCTCCCACGGCCCCAACACCGAAAGTGGGGGCCCGGGCGGCTTCCCCCCCCACCCCGAACACCTTACCCCGCTCGCGGGGGGGGGCGTGCATAAAACTCACCCAAAGCAACAACCACCCCCCGAACT
>NZ_JBHTTU010000013.1:64916-65586 GCF_042794375.1 Kitasatospora sp. NPDC056531
GCCTTCGGCCTGCTCTGACCACCCTTCTCCACCGGGTTTCCACGGCCCCGGGGGTCTCGGGGGGCGGGGGGGTTTTTTGGCTTTTTCTTTTCTCCCCTTCCCCACCCCCAAAACTTTCTCCCTGGGTGTTCCTCCCCCCCGGCCCGCACCGTTGGACTGCGTCAGCGGGGGGAGCCGTAGCGAAGATCCACGAAGGCACCCACCAATCCACCGAGCGTGATGGCGGGTACGATCGCCGCCCAGGGGTCGCCGGCCAACACTCCTGTGATCATCACCAGAGCGATGACAGCCAACGCGATCGCCCGGGCCGGAATCGACCGCGGTAGCAGATGGAGAGGCTGACCGCTTCGTCGCCGCCGAGTCAACTTGACGGCGAGCAGAACCATTGCGGCCACAAGGAGCGGCGGCACCCCGACGTGCGCGGAACTTCCCATACCGTTCGCCCTTCTCGTGGTGTGGCTCAAGGTCCTGGAGCCGAATGCGGAAGTCGGCAGGGCCGGCTTCCTACGCCTGATGCATACCTCTGCCTATCCTCGCCCCCCGGTTGCTCCCCCGTCGGGGGGGGGGGGGGGGGAGCAAAAGAGAAAGACCCCCGGGACCCGGGCCAGACCCGCCTCCCCCCCCAACTCACCCGCAAAACGGACAATTCCCTCCTTCTCCCCCCCCATAC
>NZ_JBHTTU010000013.1:65596-137117 GCF_042794375.1 Kitasatospora sp. NPDC056531
CAAGAGTGGAGGGGGGGGGGACAGGCCGGGCCCCCCCCCCCCCCCCCCCCCCCCCCCCGGTGGTTTTTTGGTGGACCCTCCCTTTCCTCCTCCCCCCCCCCTTTTTCCCCCCCTTTTTTCTTTTCGCCCCCCCAGAAGCGACGACGTTCCTTCGAGCCCTTGGACGCCGCTTCCTCTCCGGTCAGCGCGCCATGAAGGCGGCCAGTTCATCGGCCTTCTCGCGCAGGCGGCTCGCCCGAACACGCTCGGCGTCCCGGATCCCGTCGCCGAGGACGGTCCGTGGCGCTTCCCAGCACACCTCGACTCCTGCGCGCTCCGCGAGGACCGACATGGTGATGACGAATCCTTCGGTGAGGGTCCGCATGACGGCGTGGTGGGTTGATCGGTGCCGGGTCAGCAGGGCGTTGACGAAGATTTCGAGGGCCGCCGCGTCGACCTGGCACTCGTCCGCTTCCATGGGGCCGATGCCAGACGGAACGCCGAGCTCCTCCTCGAAGACTGCCACCTGTCGCAGGAACAGCCGGGACGCGCCGTTGGACGGGTTCCATAGTGTCTTGCCGCCCAAGTCGTAGTACTGACTCACTCGGTGTCTCCCCCCTCGGCCTCGGTTCGAGCCTAGGTGATCGATTCCAAGGGGTTCAGCGGTCGTCTGCGGGCAGGAAGGCAAGCGCCTGTTGGAGGTTGTACTCGGCGATCCCCATCATGGCGTCGCGGTCTGGGAAGTCGCCGTCGAGGAGCCGAAGCGGTCCGGCGACGAGCGAGAGGCGCATCGCCAGCGTGTAGAAGTCCAGGCGCTGCTCGTCGAGGCCACCGCTGTTCAACCACCGGTAGTGCTCGCCGAAACGGATTCGCAGGAACGCGTGCTCCCACTCGACGTCGAAGAACATCAGGCCCTCAATGTCGATGAGGACCGGATCCCCGTGCTGGTCCACCAGAACGTGGTCCGGTCCGAGTTCCCCGTGGACGAGCCCGTACTCAGTGCGTGGGCGCACTGTGGCAGCCAGCCGGCGAACCACGTCTTCCAAGCGGTCGGCGGCACGTGCCATCCGCGCGTCGCGCGAGGAGGCTTCGGCGAGGTCTTCGAGTGCGCGGTCGAGGACGACCTGCTCACACGAGCGGCCTCGGGAGATGCCGCCGTCGTCGATCAGGGCGACCTTGCCGAAGCTCGGCCGCGTGTGCCGCCGCATCACGCCGAGTGCCTCGGCGAGCTGTGCCAGGGCCGCTTCCACGCTGTGCGGGTCCCGGCGGAGCAGGGTTTCCAGATTCTCGCCGGGTACGTCCTCGACCACAGCGATGTCTGCCGGGTAGTGGCTCCTGCTCCGATCGGTCAGATGGATCCGGGGCGTGCGGATCCCGAGGGCGTCCAGGTGCCTGTTGGCGGCCTCGAACAGATCGATGCCAGAGGCGGGCGAGAACGGGTCCGAATGCTTCTCGGCGTCATCGCCCTGCGCGCCGGGCCAGTAGTTCTCGGCGTGGTCCCAGATGTAGACGATCGCGGTGGAGTCACCGTCGAAGGTGAGGCGGTATACGCCCTTCTTGCTGCCGCCTCGGAGCCGTGACACTCCGATGAGGTGATGTTCGGCTCCCAGAGCCGCGCGCACCACTCCCGCCAGATGATCACGTGTGACAACCTTGCGTGCCACGTCCGCAACCTGCCTCACCCACGTATCGACTGCGCAGCCTCTCGGCCGGAGGAGGGCGAGGAACTGCCCCTCTGACGCACCACCGCATAGTTGATCGATTTTAGGTGATGCCTGCGCGCATAGGAGGAGGGAGTCCAACGTCGGTTGTCCTGTGCCACCAGACCTTGACCGTGTGCCACTGAACTTTGACCACGGCACGGTTTGTGTCACTGAAGATTGACCGCCCAGGTCTGCGCCCTGGAGGACCGTCTGGCGGAAGGGTGCCACGACGGCTCCAGACGGCGCTTCTTGAGTGGCTCTGGGGTGGAGTAGATGCGAGGGCCGTGCTGGTCGCACGGCCCTCGCACCGGGTGTGGGGCGCCCCGTTCCCGCCCTCGTCGTCCGGATCTGCACATGGTAGTGAGCTGTGCGGTGTGACCTGTCACCTGTACGCGGTGCTGAGCTGCACTGTTGGTGAGGAATCGAACCCCTGCGTTGCTCTTCACGCACCAAGGGCCGGATAAACCGCCGACCCGCGGTGTGTGCACGCCTCCGTGACGACTACCTGCTTCCCACACCCAGCTTGTGGGGTCAGTCCTCGATCAGGTCAATCTCCCAGTTGGCGCGCTGGATCAGGGTGTCCACCTCGCGGATCTCCTTGGCCAGGACGTCCGCCTGGGCGTGGAGCTCGGCGACCGGCAGGGCGGAGAGGATCCTGAGTTCGGACCGCAACTGCCGTACGGCTCCGCGCTGGTCGCGCCCGGACGCGGCGTCGGCAGCCGCGGTAGTCACCGAGTGGCGCAGCCGCAGGACGTCCCGGCGGGCGAGGGCGTCGGTAAGGGTGCCGCCGCCCTCGATGAGCGCGGTGGAGTTGGTCCGGTTGATCTGACGGATCAGCCGCTCCAGCTCGTCCAGCACCTCTCCGGCCTGGGCCAGGACTTCCGCCGCGTTCTCGGCCGGTTCCTCGCCCTCCTGGTAGCGGGCGCTGCCGACGACGCGCGCTCGCAACTGCTCCACCCGCCGCACCGCAGCCGCGCGCTGGGCGAGCGCTTCAGCCAGTTTCACCGCGTCATCACCTTTACGTCTTACTGATCGTCCGGTAAGTATGCACGTCGGTGCCTGACAGCGCGGTTCGCGGGGTGGGGCCGGCCGGACTGACCCGGCGGGCGCCGGGTGGGTTCATGGAACGACCATCACGGGTCCGGTGAGACCAGCCAGATCCAATGAGACCGGGAAGTCCTGACCTGGGCGGTCAATCTTTGATGACACAAACCGCTCTCCGTCAACCTTCGGTGGCAATCGGTCAAGGTCCGGTGGCACGGGACATCGGTGTCGCTTCCGGGAGGAACGTCGAGGGCGCACCTTCCGGAATGATCCCGTGATGGTCATCGAGTAGGCCGACCTTGCAGCGTCGGTCGGGAAGGTGCGCCCGTGCTCGCGGTAGCCAATGCCGACGGTTCGACGCGAGACGGCTCCCTGCTGGACGAGATCGTCCGCGAGGGCGCCCGACGCACCGCTCGCCCCCTCCAGGTCGGACCGACTCTGCACGTCGACACGACCCGCCCGGTCGACATGCAGGCCGTCATCGCCTGGATCCAGAAACCCGAGCACCGCAGTCACACTGACCACGGCCTGGGAAGCTCAGTGCACAGGTCTTGACGATTACTCCCTCTGAGGAAATGGGGCCGGGCCTGCGCGGGGAGCGCAGGCCGGCCGGAGCGGGGCGTCAGGCGGTGAAGTGGTCGAATTCGCCGGCCTTGGCGCCGTTGATCCAGGCGTTGAGCTTGGTGCGGGTGGTGGTGACGATGTGGGTGGGGTCGTCGGACTCGCGGATGTAGACCAGCTCACCATCGGAAGCGATTTCGAGGCAGTTGGTGTTGGTGCCGCTGAAGCTCGACTTCTGCCAGTTGAGCTGTTCCATGCTTACCTTCCTTGTACTGCGTACCGAATGTGCTGAAGCAAGCCCCATGAGTCGCGAGATGCAGGCGAGGGTTCGGATGCACTCGCCGACAGGGGTGGGAGCGCCAAGCCCTTGAGTCGTTCGAACTGCCGCCGGAACGAGGCTACTGCTTCGGGCTCGCCGAGGAACGGTGAGCCCTGGGGTTGTTCCATCACGACGGTGTCCAGCTTGGAGTGCCGGCCGTGAAGCAGCATGAACGGGGTGTCGGAGTCGGCGAAGACGGTGCAGTCGAACGGCAGGATCTGGATGGTGATGTGAGGCAGCCTGCCGACCTCGATCAGGTGGTTCAACTGGTCGCGCATGATGGTCGGTCCGCCGTACATCGTTCGTAGTGCTGCCTCGTGGATCACAGCATGGAATGGCGTTTCGTTCTCGGCATCCAGGATTCGTTGCCGCGACTGCCGGAACTCGACGGTCTTTTCTGAGTAGTCGAGGATGACCTCGCTGTAGGCCTTGGTCTGGAGCAAGCCAGGGATCAGTAGCGTCTCGTAGGTGTCCAGACTGGTGGCGCTGTGCTCGAACTCGGCGAGATCGAGGGCTGATGTTGGAACGTGGTGTCGGTAGTCAGTCCACCAGCCCTTGCCGTTGCCCTGGCTCATGGCGAGCAGACCTGCTCGGTACTCGGGATCGTTGGCGTGGCAGGCGTCGAGCCAGAGGGCCAAGCGCTCAGGATTGATACCAAGCCTGCCCGACTCGGTGTGGCTGACAGCAGGTCCTTTCATGCCGATCCGCTCGCCGAGTTCCGGCAAGGACAGGCCTGCACTGTTGCGGAGGCGCCGCAGTTCATCGCCAAGTCGGTGCTGGCGCTCACTGATTACGGTCCTGAATCCCACGCACATGCCCTTCTCGTGCAGCAGTTCGGCCGATTGAGCGGCCGCCTACCGACAGTGTAGGTCCAAGTGCGGAGAGTGTTGCAGGATTGTAGTGTTCTGACCTACAGTCAAATCACCAACCTCTTTGCACCGCTGGGAGAATCCCCATGTGTGACCCCAAGCTCAACTCCCCCTCCCTCACCGTCTCCCGCGAGGCGTTGCGCGACGCCATGGAGCGCGCCGGGTACCGCGACCCCGTGATCGCGGATGCCGAACTCGCGCTCGTGGAGCTGATCGTGAACGCATGGCGGCACGGGCTGACCGCCTCGCCCGTCGTCGTGGTCGAGATCGTCGCCGGTACCACGCGTGTCACCGTCGCCGACCGCAGCTCGACGCTGCCCCAGCAGCAGAAGCCGGACTCGCTCGCCGAGTCCGGCCGGGGGCTCCAGTTGGTCGAGGGGCTCACCCACCGCTGGGGCGCGGAGCCGCAGAAGCTGGGCAAGCGGGTCTGGTTCGAGCTGGAGTTGGGCGGCGCGGCGTGAACGCCCTCCACCCCATCCACCCTGCCGATCCGGCGATCCACTACCTCACCGGCCCGCAGATCACCGAGCTGATTGTGGAACTGCGGACCGAGGGGCGCGAGTTCGGGATCTTGTGGCCGTCCGCCAAGCCTGGCGAGACCATCCTCAACGGCCGGGTCCTCGTCAACCTCGGCAACGTTCCTGCCAGTACCGTGATCAACCTGCTCGCGCTGCTCCGCGGGTTCAAGCGCCACCGGAGCTGATCGCGACACTCAGGGATAGGTGCCAACTGTGGCACGCGGGCCCCGTCCGTGGAACGGGGCCCGCGCCGTCCTCGATGTCCGTCCCTGTCCTTACGATCACGGCATGTCTGGCGCCTTCACCGTCCTGTGGACCCAAGAGACGTGCCGTGACCTGCGCAAAGCGGGCCGCGAGGGTGAGCGGCCGACGGTCGCCTACAGCGGGGTGCACCAGTCGCTGCCCGCCTGGTCGGGCGCCCGCGCCGGGGACGAGGTGTACGCGCTGCACGTCAACCGTGGGGAGGTGTTCGTGGTGAGCCGGATGCGGGTGGTCGATCTCGAACGGGGTGACTGCTGCCGTTCCGGCCACGACGAGTGGTGGATGCTCGGCGTCGGAGGCTGTGGCGCCACGGAGGTGCACGTGGACGGGACGCCCGTGCGCTTCGACCTCCCGATACCCGGCGAGCTCCTCGAACGGCTTACCTGGCGCAATCGCCGGAACCAGACCCGTGGCCTGAAGTATGTGGTGGACGGCCGCCTCGAACGCGCGGTCAGCCTCCAGGGCTTCTATCGGCTGACCCCTGAATCGGCCGACGAGCTCGCGGAGCTCGTCGGCCGTTGAGAGTTCAGATGCGCAGGAAGTCGGTCCGGCCGACTTCCTGCGCAATGCAGGCCTACCCCCGTTACGGGTTCCAGCCGGAGGTGCTGGTGCGACCAGGGCGGCGGCTCGGCCGGGCCGAACCACACGCGGACGTCCTCGCCGGTGCGGACGGGGAGTTGGGGAAAGTCGTTCTCAGCGTGTTCGGTGCGGTGCAGGGCATGGCTGGGCCCCAAATGGCGGGCGGCGTAGGTGTCGAAGGCGGCCGTGTCGGCGGGATGGCAGACGGTGGCGAGCACCTCGCGGGTGCCCGGCGCCGGCGCGAAGCCGGGGCCGCGCAGGAGCAGGACGTCGTCGCTGTCGACCATGGTGGCGTTGGCCGCGTCGCGGTGTTCCCGCCAGACCGGCCCGCCGTAGAAGGCCTCCAGTGCGCGGCGGCGCTCGGCCATGGAGGGGAAGGTGCGCAGCCAGACGAAGCGGTCCGGGTCGTCCAGGTCGCGGAACCGGCCGCCGACGGTGATGCCCACCGCCTGCTGGCCGGTTACGAACTCGCGCTCGAACAGCTCGATCAGCGTCTCGCGGGCGCCGGGGTGCAGGGTGTATTGGCGCAGTTCGACGACGAGGCTCATGCGCTGAGCCCGTCGAAGGCCGGGCCGGTGCGGGTGAGGTCCATCGTCCAGTTGAGTTCCCAGCTGCGACCCCCGTCGGCCGAGAACTCCTGCTCCCAGCGGGCGCTGTCCGGACCGAGGCGGTACCAGGTGAAGTGCACCCGGATCGGGCGGCCGTCGTAGCTGTCCTCGCCGTGGAAGTCGCCACGGTCACCGGTGAAACCGCCGATCACCGGAGGGTCGAGCCGTCCCGTCCGACTGTCGGACCAGTAGATCGACCACTGCTCGGTCGCGCGGTCGAACAGCCGCAGGGTCGCGCCCCGGCGGCCGAGGGTGGGGAAGACGATCTCGTCGATGTTGCCCGCACCCCCGAACAGCGGCCGGATCACCGAGTGGCCGGGGAACTCCTCCCAGCTGCCGCCGCCGGCGAGCGGTGCGGTGAGGCGGCGGTTGGCCACGTCCCAGGAGCCGTGCAGGAAGTCGAAGTCGTTCATGGGGCGGAGGCTAAGACCGCTCCACTGACATCTGCTGTCAGTAGATACTGGGCGGCATGCGCGCGAGCCGACTGGTCAACCTGCTCCTGCTGCTCCAGAACCGTGGCCGGATGACCGCCCAGCAGCTGGCCGAGGAGCTGGAGGTCTCCGTCCGCACGGTCTACCGGGACGCCGAGGCGCTCGCCGCCGCCGGCATCCCGCTGTACGGCGAGGCCGGGCACGCGGGGGGCTACCGGCTGGTCGACGGCTACCGCACGCGCCTCACCGGGCTGACGGTCGACGAGGCTCAGGCCGCGTTCCTCGCCGCGCTCCCGGGCACCGCCGCCGAACTCGGCCTGGGCGAGGCGCTCGCCACCGCCCAGCTCAAGCTGAGGGCCGCTCTCCCGGCCGAACTGCGCGAGCACGCCGGACGGATTCAGGAGCGCTTCCTGCTCGACGCCCCCGGCTGGTACGGCGAGGCGGACGACACTCCGCACCTGGCGGCCGTCGCCGCAGCGGTGTGGGCGCGCCGGGCGGTGGTCCTGCGCTATCGGCGCTGGCGGGCGCCGGAGGAGATCGAGCGGCGGGTCGAGCCGTACGGGCTGGTGCTCAAGGCCGGTCGCTGGTACCTGGTCGCCGCCGGGACGTCCGGGACGCGCACCTACCGGGTCGACCAGGTGATCGAACTGGGTGAGCTGGAGGAGGAGTTCGTCGTTCCGGACAACTTCGACCTGGCCGCGTACTGGAGGGCGTACCTGGAGGACTTTCGCGCCCGGCTGCACACGGGGGAGGCGCTGGTACGGCTCACCCCGGAGGGCGCCCGCCGCCTCGGGGTCGCTCCCGCAAAGGAGGCCCGGGTGCCCATCGAGTCGATCGAGCACGCCCACGGGGAGTTCCTGCGCCTCGGCGCCGACGTCGAGGTGCTGGCACCGGCCGAGCTCCGGGACCGCATCGCCGCCACCGTCAGGGCACTGGCCGCCCGCTACGACCAGTGAGGATCAGAGGCCGACGAAGTGGTCGAACTCGCCGTCCTTGGCGCCCAGGATCCA
Source organism: Kitasatospora sp. NPDC056531 (assembly GCF_042794375.1). NCBI lineage: Bacteria > Bacillati > Actinomycetota > Actinomycetes > Kitasatosporales > Streptomycetaceae > Kitasatospora > Kitasatospora sp. NPDC056531. The sequence goes on from NZ_JBHTTU010000013.1 coordinate 73,479, forward strand.
GGCGTTGAGCTTGGTACGGGTGGTGGTGACGACGAGGTCGGGGTTGTCCGACTCGCGGATGTAGACGAGCTCGCCCTCGGAGGCGATTTCGAGGCAGTTGGTCTTCTCCCCACTGAAGCTCGACCTCTGCCAGTTGAGCTGGTCCATGGATGCCTCTCCCCGATCGTTCAGCGTGGCCGAAACGAGGGTACTGCTCAACAGTGAGCCCAGCGGCATCGTTTCGGTCATGTCAATTCGTGCGAGGCGTTGTGCTATTCCATTGGGGTGCCAGTCGTTCCTACACTGAAGCCCCGCCGCACGGGGGCTGCGGGAACCAGGTTGCCGACGGGCCCGGGGGAGGCACGTGTGACTGACCGGGGCTGGGACGAGGACGACGCCCGGCCGTACTTCTTCCTCTCCTACGCGCACACCCCCAAGTCCGGTGCGCGCGGTGCCGGTGATCCGAACCACTGGGTCCGGCAGCTGTACCGGGACCTCTGCGAGGCGGTGCTGCAACTCACCACCGTCCCGGCCGGGGTGCCGGTCGGGTTCATGGACGAGTCCATGCACCAGGGCGAGTTGTGGGCGGACCGGCTGTCGGAGGAGTTGGCGACCTGCCGGGTGTTCGTACCGCTGTACTCGCCCCGGTACTTCAACAGCGTGCCGTGCGGGCAGGAGTGGCACGCCTTCACCCGTCGCCCGGTCTATCCGGCGACCATCGACGCCGAGCGCACCAGCGGCATAGTCCCGGTGCTGTGGGCGCCGATGAGCCGCTACCGGCTGCCCGAGGTGGCCAGTGAACTGCAGTTCAACCACGCGAGTTTCGGGCCCGACTACGCCACCGAGGGCCTGTACGCGCTGATGAAGCTGACCTACTTCCGCTCCGCCTACGAGCTGGCCGTGCACCGGCTGGCGGCGCGGATCGTACAGGTGGCGGAGGAGACGGTGATCCCGGTCGGGCGGCGACTGGAGTTCAACGGGCTCCCCAGTGCCTTCAACGTGACCGCCCCGACCAAGCAGCTGAGGATCTCGGTACTCACCTACCACCAGGGCGAGTTGCCGCCCGACCGCAACCCCGACTTCTACGGTGTCCGCCGCTCCGACTGGCACCCCTACCGTCCGGCCGGCTCGCCGATCGCGCAGCACGCGGTGCGCCTGGCCAGGCAGTTGGGGTTCCAGCCGACCGTCCACGAGTTCGACGACGAGGTCGCGTCCATCATCGAGGGCAACGCCGAGGCCCCCGGACTGCTGCTGCTGGACCGGTGGGCGCTGCGCGACCCGCGCCGACGTGAGCTGGTCCGCCGCTTCGACAGCTCCGACGCCACCTGGGTGAGCGTGCTGGAGCCGTGGAACACCGACGACCGGGAGTGTCTCGAACGCGACGGCGAGTTCAGCGGGTTGAGCGACCAGACGCTGCGCAAGACCCGGCGCGCGGGCCGTCCGAGTTTTCTCGGGGTGACCGGCCCGACCGGGCTGAACACCCTGGAGGACTTCGACGACGCGCTGCCCCGGGCGGCGATGAAGGCCAAGTACGCCTTCGAGGGCCGCACCAGGGCCGAACCGGAGGAGCCGCCGGCGCCCCGGCCGAGCCTGCGGGAGGCCTTCCGTCAAGGGCCGGGCCGCTTCGAGGAGGGCGGGCACCAGGTGGACCCCTTCGGCTCGAACCCGCACGACCACGACCGCGACCACGACGACCGTGACGAACCGTGATGACGGCGATGACCCCGATGACGGGATGGCGCCCTTGGGAGGATGAGGAAAACCCATGAGTGAGCGAAGCGAGCGAATCATTGACAGGTGCGCGTCTCGCGAAGCGACCGCCGAGCGCAGCGAGGTGGCCGCATGAGCGAGAACCGCACCAGGAACCTCCGCCTCGGCGGCCTCACCGCCGCCGAACTCGCCGCCCAGCGCGAGGCCGAGCGGCAGGGCACGGCGCAGGACCGCAATGGCCGGATCATCACCTTCTACTCCTACAAGGGCGGCACCGGCCGCACCATGGCCCTCGCCAACACCGCCTGGATCCTGGCGGCCAACGGCTTCCGCGTGCTCACCGTGGACTGGGACCTGGAGGCGCCCGGCCTGGCCAAGTTCTTCCACCCCTTCCTCGACCCGGCCTCCCTGGCCGGCACCACCGGGATGATGGACCTGATCGCCGAGTACCGCGAGGAGGCGCTGCGACCGGTCGAGCACGCCGACGGCTGGCACCTGGACTTCGCCCGGGTGCACCCGCACGCGCTCTCGCTCTCCTGGCCGCACTTCCCGTCCGGCGGCAGCCTGGACTTCCTCTCCGCCGGCCAGTTCAACCGGGACTACTCCGAGGCCGTCACCCACCTCGACTGGGACATCTTCTACGACCGCTTCGACGGCGGGCAGTTCTTCGACGCCCTCAAGGCCGACATGGCCAAGCGCTACGACTACGTGCTGATCGACTCCCGCACCGGCCTGTCCGACATCGCCGAGATCTGCACCGTGCAGATGCCCGACGACCTGGTGGTCTGCTTCACCCTCAGCGACCAGTCCATCGACGGCGCCTCCCGGATCGCCCAGCACATCCACGACCGCTACCGCGAGCGCGGCATCCGCATCCTGCCCGTCCCGATGCGCATCGACGAGGGCGAGAAGGAGAAGGCGGACGCCGGCCGCGCCCTCGCCCGGGTCCGCTTCGACGGCCTGCCGTCCGGCCTGGGCGGCGACGAACTCGCCCAGTACTGGGGCTCGGTGGAGATCCCGTACCGGCCGTTCTACGCCTACGAGGAGATCCTCGCCACCTTCGGCGACCAGACCGGCACCCCCACCTCGATGCTGGCCGCCTGCGAGCGGCTCACCTCCATGATCACCGAGGGTCGGGTCACCGGCCTGCCGTCGATGGACGAGGAGGTGCGGCTGCGGTACGTGGACGCCTTCACCCGCCGCCGGCCGTCCGTCCCCGCCGACCTCTACCTGTCCTACGTGCCCGAGGACCGGATGTGGGCGGACTGGATCGAGTCGATCCTGACCAGGGCCGGCTTCCGGGTGCTGCCGCGCGACCTCAGCGCCGGCACCGACCCGCGGGAGGAGACCGAGCGCGGCATCGACTCCGCCTACCGTACGGTCGCCGTGCTCTCGCCCGCCTACCAGCGCTCCCCGCAGGCGCGGGCGCTGTGGGAGTCGGTGGTCAGCTCCGACCCCTCCGGCACCCGGCGCCAGCTGCTGCCCGTCCGGGTCGGCGACGTCCGGCTCACCGCGCCGTTCAGCAACCGCAACCCGGTGGACTTGGTCGGCCGCGACGAGACCCAGTCGATCCAGAGCCTGCTGCGGGCGCTCGGCCGAGGCGACGTCGCGCTCGACGACGCCCCCAGCGGCGGGCCGCGCTTCCCCGGCAGCAAGCCCTCGGTGTGGGACGTCCCCCCGCGCAACCCCTCCTTCACCGGCCGCGCCGCCGTCCTGGAGCAGCTGCGCAACCAGCTGCGCGGCGGCATGGCGGCCGTACTGCCCACCCCGCAGACCCTGTACGGGCTCGGTGGCGTGGGCAAGACCCAGGTGGCGCTGGAGTACGCCCACCGCTTCATGTCCGACTACGACCTGGTGTGGTGGATCGACGCCGAGCAGACCGAGCTGGTCGCCCCGGCGCTGGCCGAACTCGCCCGCCGGCTGGGCCTGCGGGTCGGCGACTCGGTCACCGAGGCCGCCGAGGCCGCCCGGGAGGCGCTGCGCCGCGGCGTGCCCACCTCGCGCTGGCTGCTGATCTTCGACAACGCCGACGAGCCCGCCGAGATCCGGCGGTTCTTCCCCGGCGGCTCCGGCCACATCCTGGTCACCTCCCGCAACCAGGCCTGGACCGGGCACGCCGAGGCGCTGGAGGTCGACGTCTTCACCCGCGGCGAGAGCGTCGAGCACCTGTGCCGGCGCGCCCGCAGCCTCTCCCGCCCGGACGCCGACCGGGTCGCCGAGGCCGTCGGCGACCTGCCGCTGGCCGTCGAGGTGGCCGCCGCCTGGCTGGACACCACCGGCACCCCGGTGGAGACCTACGTCGCCCAGCTGCACGCCGAGGCGGCCCGGGCGCTCGCCGTCGGCCGCCCGGCCGACTACCCGACCCCGGTCGCCGCGACCTGGAACGTCTCGATCGGACGGCTGCGGGAGCAGTCCCCGGCAGCGGTGCGGCTGCTGCAGCTGTGCGCCTTCTTCGCACCCGAGCCGATCTCGATGAACCTCTTCTACAGCGACCAGATGATCCGGGCGCTGGTGAGGTTCGACGCCGACCTCAGCGACAAGTTCATGCTGGGCAAGGTGATCCAGGCGATCGGCCGGTACGCGCTGGCCAAGGTCGACGCGGGCAGCAACAGCTTCCAGGTGCACCGGCTCGTCCAGGCGGTGATCCGGGCCGGGATGAGCGACGACGAGCAGGAGATCGCCGTCCACGAGGTGCACCGCATCCTCACCGGCGCCCGGCCCGTCCTCGGCGACACCGACGACCCGGCCAACTGGCCCGCCTTCGACGAGATCTGGCCGCACCTGTCGCCGTCCAAGGCGCACAACTGCGACGAGGCGGACACCCGCCAGCTGCTCATCGACCGGGTCCGCTACCTGTGGAAGCGCGGGGAGCTGGACCGCGCCCGCGACCTCGGCCACGCGCTGGACGCGGAGTGGACCAGCAAGCTCGGCGAGGACGACCGGCAGACCCTGCTGCTGCGCTTCCAGCTCGCCAACGTGCTGCGCTCCCAGGGCAATTACGCCGAGGCGCTGGCCCTGGACGAAGCCACCCTGGAGCGCCAGCGGGCGCTGCTCGGCGAGCACCACCCGTACACCCTGATGACGGCCGGCTCGCTCGGCGCCGACCGCCGGGCGCTCGGCCGCTTCCAGGCCGCACTGGACCTGGACCAGGAGATCCTGGAGCAGTTCCGGGAGTTGTTCGGGGACGACAACCCGCGCACGCTCTCCATGGCGAACAACCTGGCGATCGACTACCGGCTGGTCGGCAACAGCGAGGCCGCCCGCGAACTCGACCAGGAGACCCTGGACCGGCGCACCGCCGTGCTCGGCCCCAGGCACCCCTACACCCTGTCCACCAAGTCCAACCTGGCCCGCGACCTGCGCGAACTCGGTGACTACCGCGGCTCGGTGGACCTGCTCCAGGAGGTCACCTCAGACCTCGGCGACGTGCTCGACCCGGACCTGCCCGAGAACCTGCGCAACGCCAAGTCGCTGGCGGTCTCGCTGCGCCGGATCGGCCAGCTCGCCGAGGCCCGGCGGATCACCAAGGAGACCTACGAGCGCTACCTGGAGCGCTACGGCGCCGACGCCCCCGACGCGCTGGCCTGCGCACTCAACCTGGCCGCCGACCACAGCGCCTCCGGCGACAAGGAGGCCGCCCGCGACCTCTGCGCCACCGTGTTCGAGGGCCACCGGCGGCTGTTCGGCGACGAGCACCCGTTCACCCTGGCCTGCGCCAACAACCTGGGCATCTACCTGCGCGGCAGTGGCGACGTCCTGGGCGCCATCGAGCGCGGCCGGCTCACCGTCGAGGGGCTGACCCGCTCGGTCGGGGCGGAGCACCCGTACACCCTCAACGCGGTGATCAACCTGGCCAACGCCTACGGCGACGACGGGCGGATAGAGCTCGCCGAGGAGCTCGGCCGGGCCGCCTACCAGGGCCTGTGCGAGCGCTACTCGCCGCAGCACCCGGACGCGGTGGCCTGCGAGGCCAACCTGGCGATCACCCTGCGGGCGGCCGGCCGGCACACCCAGGCCGCCGAGCTGCGCGCCCGGGCGATCGCCGAGTTGATCCGGCAGTTCGGCGAGGAGCACCCCAACACGATGTCGGCGCGCGGCTGGAAGCGGATCAACCGCGACCTGGAGCCGCAGCCGGTGTGACCGGGAGGGGGCGGGGTACGCTGCCGAACCATGAGTGACACCCCGCCCCCGGTTCTGGTCACCCGGCGCCTCGCGCCCGGCGTCATCGAACGGCTCACCGCCCGGTACGCCGTCACCTGCCGCGACACCGACACGGAGATGGACCGGGCCGAGCTGCTCGACGCCGTCCGCGGCCGCCGGGCCGTGCTCACCACCCTGAACAACCGGGTGGACGCGGAGTTCCTGGAGGCGGCGGGCCCGCAGCTGGAGATCATCGCCAATCACGCGGTGGGCTTCCACAACATCGACCTGGCCGCCTGCGCCGAGCGCGGCGTGCACGTCACCAACACCCCCGGGGTGCTCACCAACGCCACCGCCGAGACGACCTGGGCGCTGCTGCTGGCCGCCACCCGTCGGCTCGGCGAGGGCGAGCGCCTGCTGCGCTCGGGCACGCCCTGGACCTGGGGGCCGAACTTCCTGCTCGGTCTGGAGCTGGCCGGCACCCCGCTGGGCGTGCTCGGCATGGGCCGGATCGGGCAGGCGGTGGCCCGCCGGGCCCGCGCCTTCGACATGCCGGTGAGCTACCACAACCGCCGCGAACTGCCGCCGGAGCAGACCGAGGGCGCCGAGTGGAAGCCGCTGGAGGAGCTGCTCGCCACCTCCACCGTGCTGGTGGTCACCTGCCCGTGCACCGAGGAGACCCGGCACCTGCTGGACGCCCGCCGGCTGGCGATGCTGCCGCACGGCGCGGTGGTGGTCAGCATGACCGCCGGCGTGGTGGACGAGGAGGCCCTCGCCGCCGCGCTGGAGTCCGGGGCGCTGTTCGCCGCCGCCGTCGACAACTTCGAGCACGAGCCGGACGTCCCGGCCGCCCTGCTCGCCCAGGAGCGCGCGGTGCTGGTCCCGCACCTGGGCAGTGCCACCGTCCGGACCCGGCAGGCGATGGGCGGCCTCGCGGTGGACAACATCGTGGCCGTACTGGGCGGGGGCGAACCGCTGACCCCGGTGAAGGCCTAGGGACCGCCCGGGGCGCTAGCCGGCCGCCCAGGCCAGGGCGGTGGTCATCACCCGGAACGCCCCGAAGTGCGCGGCGCCGGGCTCCAGGAACAGTTCGGCGCCCGGGATGTGGTCGGCCAGCCAGCGGGAGTGGTCGACCGGCGAGAACTGGTCGTCGGCGCCGTGCCACAGCCAGGTCGGCACCCGGATCGAGCCGACCTCGAACCCCCAGCCGGCGGTGAAGGCCAGCATGTCGTCGAGCCAGCCGTCCGCGCCGTGCCGGAACGCCTCCCGGTAGTTGCTCTGCAGCATCTGCCGCAGCCCGCTGTCCGCCACCACCTCCCGGTCGGCGGGCGAGAGCTCGGTGCGCAGCCCGTTCAGCAGCCGGACCGGGTCGTCCTTGATCTGCCGGGAGCGGAACTCCATCGCGTCGGCGATCCGGCTGTGCCCGCGATCGGCCTCCCGGTAGGCGCGGACGTTGGACGGGGTCATCCCGGCGTACCAGTCCAGGCCGGCCGCGTCGCGCGGCGCGAGGCCCACCAGCACCGCGACCCGGCTCACCCGCTCCGGGAGCAGCGCCGCGCAGGCCAGCGCGTGCGGGCCGCCGCCGGAGCGGCCGAGCACCGCGAAGCCGCCCAGCCCCAACTCGTCGGCGATGGTGCGGACATCGGCCGCCGCGTGGGCCACCCGGCGGCCGAGCAGCCGGGTGGAGTCGCCGTAGCCGGGCCGGTCGTAGGAGATCAGCCGCACCCCCAGCCGGTACAGCACGGTGCTGCGCGGGTGCGGGCCGACCCGGCTGCCGGGCATGCCGTGGAGCAGGAACACCGGACGGCCGCGCGGGTCGCCGAGGGACTCGACGGCGAGGGCGCGGCCGTCCGCCGTTTTGACCATCCGTAACGCCACGCGTTCCTCCTCAGTGCTCCCGATCGGTGGTGGTGCGCACCTCCCGGCGGGCCTGCCAGGTGGTGTGCTCGCGGGACACCGCGTCCTCGGCGTCCCGGGCCAGCCGGGCCCAGATCTCCTCGGCGTCCACCGACTCAAGGTCCAGTTGGGCGAGTTGGCGCCGGATCAGCTCCAGCTCGTCGGCCGCCAGCCCGTACGCGGCGGCCAGGGGGCGGTACTGGCGCAGCTGCGCCCAGGCGGTGACCGAGGCGGCCACCGCGGAGACCGTGCCCAGTGCGTCGTAGGTGTACGCGCCGAGCGCCCGCAGCACCGCCAGCACCAGGCCCAGTGCCGGCAGCAGCACGCCCAGCACGCCGGCCCAGTGCCCGGCCCGGGCGCAGTAGCGGGCCTTGGTGCGGTACCAGTCGTGCTGCACCCGGATCCGCTCGTTCAGGTACACCTCGCGGCGCACCGCCAGCGGCTGGTCGCGCAGGTCGCGCATGGCCTCTGTGATCCCGGCGTGCTCCACCCCCGGACCCGGCACGGCGACCGGGCTGTCCCGGAAGGCACCGAGCACCCGGTCGAGCTGGAAGCGGTACAGGCCTTCGGCGTCCGGCAGGCTGCGCGGCGGCGGCTGGTAGGCGTCGGCCCGGACGGCGAACTTCCAGGCCAGCGTCTTCACCGACTCGGCGGCGGCCCGGCCCTCGTACCAGAGGCCCTGCGGGTTCTGCCGGCTGATCACCACGGCCAGTGCCACCGCGCCCAGGTAGGCCGCGGCCGCCGGCCAGGCCCAGGGCTCGCCGTCGGCCGAGCCGGTCGCCGCGGCGACCAGCAGCAGGAGCAGCTCCCAGGCGGAGAGCAGCACCGCGCGGCGCTGGCCCCGCAGGGAGGCCGTGTCGGCGGCCCAGAAGAACTCGGGCAGCAGCTCGCGCTCGCGCACCCACCCGGTCCGTCCCGCACCAGACGCCATGTTCGGCCCCCACCCGTCGCTCCGGTCGCACCGCTCTCCTGCCCCGGGCGGCTGTCCGGTACGCCTCACGGGCCCCGGGGCCGCCCGCATTGGCCGGGAAGCCCCGGTGGTTTGTCCGGTACGCCCCGTGTTCGGGTCGGTACCCAGCGTGGGTCGGGATCGGCTCCCCTGCCTGCGTCAGTAGGTGTAGAGGATGCGCTCGGCGTTCTCGGCCATCTGCTTGGCGTTCCACTCGGTGCCGCCCGGGACGTTGCCGGAGCGGAACAGCGGCGGGGCGGGGGCGTCCCCGGCGGCGGCCCGGTCGGCCAGCCGGCCGACCGCGGAGGCGACCACGGCCTGCATCAGCGCGCTGGTCACGATGGTGGAGACCGGGCCGAAGGAGGTCTCGGCGCCCGGGTGGGTCAGCTCGCCGTCGCCGACCGCGACCTTGCTGTCCAGCACCACGTCGCAGTGGTCCTTCAGGTAGCTGCCGGAGGGGTGCGCGGAGGGCACCTCGCCCGGATAGGCCAGCGAGGTCACCCCGATCACCTTCAGGCCGCGGTCCCGGGCGTAGCGGGCCAGCTCGACCGGCATCACCTGGCGGCCGGACAGCGAGATCAGGAACAGCAGGTCCCCGGTGGTCGCCGGGGTGAGGTCCAGGGTGGCGGTGGCCAGCCCGGGGACCCGCTCCAGGGCGGAGGCCAGCGGCGCGGGCATCGTCGTCACCCCGGCCATCCCGGGCACGTTCAGCAGGTTCATCGGGACCAGCCCGCCGGCCCGGTAGACCACGTCCTGGGCCGGCAGCGAGGAGTGCCCGGCGCCGAAGGCGAACACCCGGCGGCCCTCGGAGATCGCCTCCGCCAGCAGGGCGGCGGCCGCCTCGATGGCGTCGGCCTCCTCCTCGCGGACCCGCTGCAGGTGGTCGATCGCGGCGTCGAAGTACCTGCCGACCAGGTCGTCCATCGATTGCCTCCGCTCTCTGCCGGTGAGGGCGCCGGCCGGGTGGGGCGGTCGGGGTGGTCCAGACCGCCAGTGGAGAAAGCTACGGCGAGCACGGTCGCGCCCCGGCGGCACGGCTGTCAACAGGAACGAAAACCGGTACCGGAAACCCCTGCGCGGGCCCGGTTGTCGGTGCGGTACGTCAGAATTGGCGGTGAGGACACCGAAGAACGGAGCCAGCGGCGATGTCTGGGCTGATCGACACCACTGAGATGTACCTTCGCACCATCCTGGAACTGGAGGAAGAGGGCATCGTCCCGATGCGCGCCCGGATCGCCGAGCGACTGGAGCAGAGCGGTCCCACGGTCAGCCAGACGGTCGGCCGGATGGAGCGCGACGGCCTGCTCCAGGTCGCGGGGGACCGTCACCTCGAACTCACCGAGGAGGGCCGCCGACTGGCGGTGCGCGTCATGCGCAAGCACCGCATCGCCGAGTGCCTGCTGGTCGACGTGATCGGCCTGGAGTGGGAGCAGGTGCACGAGGAGGCCTGCCGCTGGGAGCACGTGATGAGCGAGACGGTCGAGCGCAAGGTGCTCGCCATGCTCGGCCACCCGACCCAGTCCCCGTACGGCAACCCGATCCCGGGCCTGGACGAGCTGGGCGACGCCAAGGCCGAGGGCGAGGGCTTCGACGCCGCGCTCGTCCCGCTGGACACCGTCAAGCCGGGCGACGCGGGGGCCAGCGTAGTGGTCCGCCGGATCGGCGAGCCGATCCAGACCGACAGCGAGCTGATGAGCACCCTGCGCCGGGCCGGCGTCCGGCCGGGCTCCACGGTCAAGGTGAGCACCGGTGTGGCCGGTGTGCTGGTCGGCACCGGGGACACGGCGGCGGAGCTGGGCAAGGACATCGCCCAGCACGTGTTCGTCGCCCAGGTCTGATCCGTCCGTCCGGAACGACCGGCACGGACGGCAACGGCCGGCAGGTGACGACGATGGCCGGTACGAACGATCAGGGCCCGCTGCTCCCCGTGCAGCGGGCCCTTCCCGTCCTCCCCGGCTCCCTCCCTGTCCCCTCCGCTCCCTCCCGTCCCTCCCGGTTCCCCTCCACCGCCTCGCCCGGCTTCCCCGTCCGAGCGACCCTTCCGGCGTCCCCTCACACCGCAATTCCTCCCCTCGGTCGATCATGGCAATCCTTGAGCGCTGTCACTCGTACGAGGGGCTTCTCCGCTTGACCAGCGGGTAGACCCGGGTCTTATCCGCACATGCGTGTGACGGGCCCCGCCTCCGGTGGGAGACAAGGCCCGTCACTCGTGCGCGTGGTGTCGCGCGGTGCACGCCCTCACCCGATCGGGCGCGGGGCGGCAGGATCCGGGGATCAGACGCCGGCCGGCTGGGCGGCCTGGGCGTGCTGCGCGGGCGCCTCGCGGCCGCACGCGTAGGCGACCGGACTGATCAGCTCGGCGACGTCCGGCAGCCAGCGGTTGAGCGCGGAGGGGGAGCGGGCCCACTGGGCGTAGCCGGTGGAGCCGATCCGGGACGGCGGGGCGACCGTCCAGTCCCCCTCGCCGCGGGCGACCAGGTCCAGCCGTCCGGGCGGCCAGCCCAGCTTGCGGAGCATCTCCGGCAGCTTGGCCGCGACCCCGGGCAGCACCAGGAAGTGCAGCCGCCGCCCCACCCGGCCGGGCGAGGCGGGCAACACCACGACCGGGCCGAGCTGGAGGTCCATCCGCTCCATCCGGGCCAGCGCCAGGCACCCGGCGGTCTCCGGGACGTCCAGGACGTCGAAGGACCGGCCGGTGGGCAGCAGGATCGAGGCCTTGGGCCGTTCGGTCCACCAGCGGCGCACCGCGCCCGGCCCGGCGCTCGCCTTGCGGGCCCAGTCCGCGTCCAGCGGGTGGGCGCCCGGCAGCGCGCAGCGCGGGTCGCCGCAGGAGCAGCGGGCGGGTCCGTCGCCGTCGATCAGCCAGGCGCCCGGCGCCACCTCCCAGTGGCGGTTCTCGGCGTAGCCGACGGCTTCGATCAGCAGCTGGGGCAGGCCGGCGTTCTTGTCCTGGCCGGGGGCGTCGGGGATGTCTTCCACGCGCTGCTCAACTACCGTGTGTGAGGCTGGTTACGGCCCGGCGTATCCCGGTCGGGCGTATCCCGGCAATGTCACCCGAACCGGTGACTCAAGCGAGTTGGGGCGGGCGGAGGCAGGCGCAGCGGGGGCGCACGGAAGCATTTCCCAGGGCGCGCGGGGGGTGCGGTTCGTCACCGTGGGTATCCCGCTGGCGTTGCTGATCGCTAACCTGGTGTCAGATTCCTTGGACGGTCGGACAGTCGGCAACAGATCAGCAGAATCGTCGCCCGCCGGCCGGGACCGGGGGGTGTGGGGAGGCGAAGCCCAATGGCCGCGAGACCACTCGTCGCACGACAGCCCAACGAGCGTCTGCAGCAACTGATCCAGGAGGCCAGCTGCTCCAACGCCGGCCTGGCGCGCAGGGTCAACCTGTGCGGCGCGGAGCACGGACTGGACCTGCGCTACGACAAGACCTCCGTGGCCCGCTGGTTGCGCGGGCAGCAGCCGCGCGGGCAGGCGCCGGCCGTGATCGCCGAGGCCCTGGGCCGCAAGCTCGGCCGCAGCGTGTCGGTCGAGGAGATCGGCATGGCCGACGGCAAGAACCTCAGCTCCGGCATCGGGCTGCAGTTCGCGCCGACCCTGAACGCGGCCCTGGAGCAGGTGTGCGAGCTGTGGCGCAGTGACGTCGGCCGGCGGGACTTCCTGACCGGGGCGACGGTCGCCGCCTCGGCCCTGGTGGAGCCCAGCCGGGACTGGCTGATCACCCCGCCCGACCCGGTGGTGGCGCGCAGCGGCGGCCCCCGGGTCGGCCCGACCGACGTGGCCGCGATCAAGGCCACCACCGCGATGCTGGTCGACCTGGACCACCGCTTCGGCAGCGGGCACGTCCGCCCCGTGGTCGTGCACTACCTCAACTCGGTGGTCTCCGGCCTGCTCGGCGGTGCCTACCGGGAGGAGACCGGCCGCCAGCTCTTCGCCGCGGTGGCCCGGCTGACCGAGCTGGCCGGCTACATGGCGGTGGACACCGGGCAGCCCGGGCTGGCCCAGCGCTACTACATCCAGGCCCTGCGACTGGCCCAGGCCGCCGACGACCGGGGCTACGGCGGCTACGTGCTGGCCGCCTCGATGAGCCACCTGGCGGCCACCCTCGGCAACCCGCGGGAGATCGCCCAGCTGGCCCGCGCCGCCCAGGAGGGCGCCCGGACGGTCGCCACCCCGACGGCGATGGCGATGTTCTACGCCGCCGAGGCCCGCGGCCACGCCCTGCTCGGCGACGCCCGCTCCTGCGAGGCGGTGTCGGCCAAGGCGCTGGAGATGATGGAGAAGCGCCGCGCGGAGGACGACCCGGACTGGATCGCCCACTTCGACGACGCCTACCTCGCCGACGAACTCGCCCACTGCCACCGGGACCTGGAGCAGGCCGGCCAGGCCGAGCACTACGCCCGCCGGGCGCTAGACCTGCACCCGCCGACCCGGGTCCGCCGCCGCGCGGTGGACCTGGTGCTCCTCGCCACCGCCCAGCTCCAGCAGCGCGACCTGGAGCGCGCCTGCGAGACGGGCACCCAGGCGGTGCGGCTGCTCAGCGGGCTGCGCTCCAACCGGGGCGTGGAGTACCTGGACGAGTTCCGGCGCCGGCTGGAGCCCTACCGGGAGCAGCGGGTGGTGCGCGAGTTCCACGCCCGGGCGGACGCGGAGGCGGCCTAGGGCCTGTCCTGGGGCCCGTCGGGCGGTGGGACGGGTCCTGGGATCGTCTGTGCAGGGAGCGAGTGGGATTGTCCCGCCCACGTGGTCACCCGGTGAGGCGAACCGGTAGCGTGGGCGCGACGTCCAAGGAACTGTGATGCTCCCAAGAACCGACGAGATGTGGTCCGCCGTCAACGCGCGGTCCGGCCCAGGTGAGGAATCGCGTTGAGCCAGCGCCGGTCGTACCCCAACTCGGGTGACTTCAACCTGGACGATCTGTTCCGCCCGGAGCCCGGCCAGCCCCAGGGCCAGCCGGGCCATCCGCAGGGCCCCACGGCCGTGCCGCCGGTCGGGCAGCCGTCCGGGCAGCCGGAGTACCTCGGCGAGGGCGCCCACGCCATGCCGACCCAGGCCGTGCCGGCCCAGCAGCCCCCGTGGGGCGCCGCGCCGCAGCCGGGTTACGCCCCCCAGTCGGGTTACGGCAGCCCGCAGCCCGAGGCCCCGGAGACCCAGCACCTGCCGCCGTACCCGGCGGGCGACCCGCAGGGCGGCTACCCGGCGCAGCAGCCCGGTTACGGCGTCCCGCCGCAGGCCGCGCCCGGTTACCAGGGCTACGCGCCGCAGCCGCAGCAGCCGGTGTATCCCGCGCAGGGCTACGGCCAGGAGGCCTACGGCCAGGACAACTACGGCCAGGACAACTACGGCCAGGACAACTACGGCCAGGACAACTACGGGCCGGACCCGGACGCCACCCGGGGCGGCGGATCCGCCCGCGGCGGCCGCCCGTCCGGCAAGCTGATCATCGGCGGTGTGGTGGCGGGCTGCGCGGCGGCCGGCGTGCTGGTCGCCGTGCTGATGAGCGGCGGCGGGGACGACACCAAGGGCGCCCAGAAGACCACCCCGGTCGCCGCCACCGGCAGCAGCACCGCGCCCGGCACGGCGAGCGCGAGCGGCTCCGGCGCGGCGGTCGACCCGGACGTCAAGGCCCAGGCGCAGCCGCTGTCGGACCTGCTGGGCACGGCGAGCGACAGCCGCAGCTCGGTGGTCTCCGCAGTCGCCTCGGTGCAGAAGTGCGACAAGCTCCCGGAGTCGCAGCAGGCCCTGGCCGCCGCGGCCGGCAAGCGGCGCGAGCTGCAGACCAAGCTCGGCCAGCTGAAGACCGACAAGCTTCCCGGCGGCCAGCAGCTGGTCGACCAGCTCAACGCCGCCTGGACGGCCTCGGCCCAGGCCGACGACGAGTACGCGGCCTGGGCGACGGACGCCCAGTCCTCCTGCGACCCGAAGAAGCCGGACACCGGCAACCAGCACTACAAGAACGCCGTCCAGGCCAGCGGCACGGCGACCACCGCGAAGAAGCAGGCCTCGACCCTGTGGAACACGATCGCCACCCAGACCGGGCTGCCCAGCCGGGGCGACGGCGACCTGTAGCGGCGGCCCGCCCCGGGCCGGAGGGCGTCGGCGCCGGAGCGCCCGGAGGCGAGCGGGCGAGTCACGCCCCGAGCCACGCCTCCCCCCGGAGGCGAGCGGGCGAGTAGACAGCCGGGCCCGCCCGTTCGACGGGTTCGCGGGTCAGGCCGGGGGGCGGCCCCCGGTGAGCACCCAGCGGACGTCGACGAAGCCCGGCTGCTGCAGGGTCATCCGGCCGCTCTTGACCACCTGGTAGGTGACCCAGGTGTTCACCAGCCGCGGCGACTCGGTGCTGGGCAGCATGTTGGTGGTGCCCCAGTTCAGCGGCGGGGTGAGGCCCACGTCGATGCCCTCGCCGCCGTCCAGCAGCGCGGCGATCGACTTCGCGGTGACCGGCTTGCCGGCCGCCGACAGCTTCTCGGACACCGACCGGAACACCTCGTAGGCGACCCAGGTGGTCTGCACGCCGGGGTCGGAGACGTCGATGGTCCGCCCGCCGGTGGTGTCGGAGCGCACCACCCCGCGCAGCCCGTCCCAGATCTTGGCCGACTCCGGCGGGTACCAGCTGGTGACGAACGCGCCGGACAGCGGGCCGGAGTCGCCGCCGGTGGAGTCGACCACCGACTGCTGGACGCTGCCGATCACCGAGGCGATCCGGGTGTACTTCGGATTCTGCCGCCGGTAGGAGTCCAGCAGGTTGCCGGTCGGCTCGGCGGCCAGGGCGCTGGTGATGCAGTTGCCCGGGTCGTCCTTGCCGATCGCCTTGCGGACCCACTGGGTGTAGTCCGAGGACTGCTCGGGCGTCTTGACGTCCAGCAGCTTGATCCCGGCTGGCTTGAGCGCGTTGCCCAGGTAGCCGAGCAGGTTGTCGCCGGCCGGGGTGTCCGGGCGGACCAGTGAGACGGTCTTGCAGCCGGCCTCGACCAGCTGGCGGCCGCTGCCGGCGATCAGCGCGGGCATCCCGCCGTCCACCGGGTAGGACAGTGGGCTGGAGAACTCGGGCTGGGAGAGGCCGTACCCGCCGATCAGCGGGATGCCGGCGCGCTCCAGCACCGGCATGAAGGCGTCGCCCCACTGGCTGTAGGAGCCGAGCACGGCGACCGCCTTGGCGTCCACCGCCTGCTGGGCGCAGGCCTTGGCGCCGTCCGCCCGGTTGTGCTCGTTGCAGGTGATCACGTGCAGCCGGTGGCCGTTTAACCCGCCCTTGATGTTGATGTCCTGGCCGATCGCCTCGGCGAGCGCGGTCATGCCGGGGCGGTCCGCCGAGCCGGTGTCGGACGGGGCCCAGGTCATCACGGTCAGCTCGTCGGCGCTGCTGGAGGCGTCGGCCGATCCGCCGCACGCGGAGGCCGAGAAGAGGGTGGGGAGCAGCACCGCGGCGGTCGCCGCGGCGGCGATCGGGCGCCGACGGCGGCGTCGGGCGATCGGGGGACGGGCCCGGAAGGAGTCCCTTCGGCTGGTCATCGGTCTTCCCTCTCTGGGCGCCATCCGGCGCACCGGAACCAGCCAAGCCCCGGAGCCACAAGCCGAGAGGGCCGAAATGCGAACGTTCGGCAAACGGAAGGTGAAATCCGAAGGGGTACGCGTGTAGATCGCGAGTGGAGCACGAACAGAGGGGGAACGTACGATCGTTCACCATGTCCGCCAGCACAGATTCTTCGCACAGGTCTGCCCGAAACCCTTCTCGTCCGGGCCACCGCTCCAGCACGATGGGCGGCATGCCCCTCAACGACCTGCCCTGGTGGCGCTGGCGAGCGCGACTGCGCTCGGCGCTGCACATGCTGTCCGACCCCGGCTTCCAGCAGGAGACCTGGCTGGCCGGCCGCGAGGGGTACGGGGACGTGACCGACGCCGTCTACCGGCTGGTCGAGGACACCTGGCTGGACCGCTGGTCGGCCGAGAAGTACGTGGGCACGATGTTCCGCGACTCCACCGAGGCCGCCCTGGTCGACGTCGCGGTGCTGCGCGCGGTGCAGATGCTGCACGAGGTCGGCGCGGACGCCCCGGCCTCCGCCTACCTCGGCCACCCCGGCTGGGCGGAGGCCGTCCGGGCCGCCCGGGAGGCGCACGTCGCGCTGGCCGTCGGTGACGGGGACGACCCGGACGCGGCGCCCAAGTCGCTGGACGTGCTGCGCATCCTCACCCAGGTCTGAGGCCGTCCGTCGGGCAGTGCCGTCCCGCAGTACGGGCAGCGGGGCGGCGACTGTCCAGGATGTGACACGCTGGACCGTCCACCCACGTACGACATCAGGACGGGATACCCCCAGTGGAACAGCAGCCGGCCAGCGCCCAGTACGTCCTCACGCTGTCCTGCCCCGACAAGCAGGGCATCGTCCACGCTGTCTCCAGCTACCTCTTCATGACCGGCTGCAACATCGTCGACAGCCAGCAGTTCGGGGACGCGGACAGCGGCCTGTTCTTCATGCGGGTGCACTTCTCCGCCCCCGAGCCGGTCACCGCCGACAAGCTGCGGGCCAGCTTCGCCGCGATCGGCGCCTCCTTCGCGATGGACTGGCAGATCCACCCGACCGAGCAGCGGATGCGGATCATCCTGATGGTCAGCAAGTTCGGGCACTGCCTGAACGACCTGCTGTACCGCACCCGGATCGGCGCGCTGCCGGTGGAGATCGCCGCGGTGGTCTCCAACCACACCGACCTGCGGGACCTGACCGAGAGCTACGGCATCCCGTTCCACCACATCCCGGTCACCAGGGACACCAAGGCGGAGGCCGAGCGGCAGCTGCTGGACCTGGTCGCCAAGGAGGAGGTCGAACTGGTCGTGCTGGCCCGCTACATGCAGGTGCTCTCCGACCAGCTGTGCACCGAGCTGTCCGGCCGGGTGATCAACATCCACCACTCCTTCCTGCCGAGCTTCAAGGGCGCCAAGCCGTACCACCAGGCGCACGCCCGCGGCGTGAAGCTGATCGGCGCCACCGCGCACTACGTCACCGCCGACCTCGACGAGGGCCCGATCATCGAGCAGGAGGTGGCCCGGGTCACCCACGACGTCAGCCCGGACCAGCTGGTCGCGCTCGGCCGGGACGTCGAGTGCCAGGCGCTGGCCCGCGCGGTCAAGTGGCACAGCGAGCACCGGGTGCTGCTGGACGGCGCCCGTACGGTCGTCTTCGCGTAGTCCCGGCTGCGGCCGTATCCCGGCTACGGGCGCGAGAGCAGCGGCAGCGCGTGCAGCACCTCGCGCACCGCGGCCCGGTCGCCGTGCTCGCCCACCGGCAGCCGGTCCGGATCGCGGTGCGCGGCGGCCAACTGGCACAGCTCCAGCCCGTCCAGCACCATCGAGGCCACCGGCTCCCCGCCGGGCGGCCCCGCCTCCGGACCGTCCAGCGGCACCAGCCACTCGCCGGCCGCCGGACCGTCCACCACCAGCCGCAGCCGTCGGCCGCCCACGGCGCCGTCGGTCGTCGGGCTCCCGGCCGGCGCACCCGACGCACCCGACGCACCCGGCGCCCCGGCGTGCTCGGGGCGCGCCGCGCGCAGCCCGGCCAGCGCCCGGGGGAGCAGCCGGACCACCAGCTCCACCATCTGCCGCAGGTGCTGCGGGGCCGGCGGGTCGTACGGGTAGGCGACCGCGCGGGCCACGTCCTCGCCGTGCACGTAGCACTCCAGGGCGCGGTCCACGAAGGCGTCGCGCAGCGGCAGTACCGCGAAGCCGAGGTCGACCGGGGCGCCGCCCTGCGGGGCGAGCGCGGCACTGCGGACCAGGTCGTGGGTCTGCCGCCGCCACCTGGAGCGAACCGACTGCGGCGGCAGGCCGGACTGGTCGGCGACCAGCCGCGCGCTGCGCGCGGTGAGCGCGGCGTACGGGCCGCCCTGTGGCGGGACCAGCGGCGCCGGGACGGCCGTCTCCTGCGGCGGCACCCGCCGCTCGGCGGACGGGACGGGTGCGGGCGCACCCGCGGTGGCCGGCACCGGGTCGGGCAGGCCGAGCGCGAGCGCCAGCACGCCGTCCACGGCGGTCAGCCGGCCCAGCACCTCGGCCGGGCGCAGCCGCTCGGTGCCGCCGTGCCACGGCAGTTCGGCCACCTCCTGCCACTCCTGCGGGCCGAGGTCGCGCAGCAGCGCGTCGAGCTTGGCGGTCTCCGCGGTGTACGGCATGCCCCAGGCGGGGACTGGCAGTTCGGCCGGGCGGCGGGCCAGGCACCAGTCCAGCACCTGCTGGCGCAGCGAGCCGGGCTGGTCCAGCGGCTCGTCCAGGGCGAGCCAGCCGGCCGCGTCGCGCAGCCGGGCCGCCTCCCGGGCGCACTCCGGGCAGTCGCGCAGGTGCTGCTCCAACTCGGCGGCCTCGCGCGGCGGGCAGGCAGCGAGGGCCCAGGCGCCGAGCAGCGAACGCAGGGCGTCGTGCTGCTCCTCGGAGATCTTCACCTGTTCCCGTCCTCGTCCTGGCGGGCGCGCTCGTCGGCCAGTTCGGTGGCCAGCAGTTCCAGGCCGAGCCGCATCCGCTGCTTGGCGGCCTGCTCGCTGATGCCGAGCATCCGGGCCGTCTCCCGGTAGGTGCGGCCGTCGTAGTACGTCACCGCGATGGTCTCACGCAGGGGTTGCGGCAGGGAGTCGACCACGTACTGCACGCGCGCGGCGGTGGCCACGGCGCGGATCTCCTCCTCGGTCGCGCCGGAGCCGCCGCCCCTGGTCCACTCGGCGGCGCGCCGCGCCCGCAGCCGCTCGACCGCGTGGCGGTGGGTGAGCGCGCCGAGCCAGGAACGCAGCGAGCCCTGGGCGGGGTCGAAGTCCTCGGGGTGTTCCCAGACGTGGGCGAACATCTCCCGGGTGAGCTGGGCGGCGGCCGCCTCGTCGGCGAGTATCCGCCCGGCCAGGCCGTGCACCATCGGCGCGAGCTGGTCGTAGAGTTCGCCGAGCGCGGTCTCCTCGCCGCGGGCGAGGCGCCGCTGCAACTGCTCGTCCCAGCGCGGAGTCCGGTCCGGGGTGGCCATCGGGAACCACCTTCCTGCCCGGTTCGCTGGTGTTACCCAACGGTATCCCGTGGCCGGTCCGCGGCGGGAGGGAATCCGGCAAGTACGGGCCCCGCCCGGCGGATCGGCGTCCTCGTGGACGGGTGCGGGCGGCGCGGGCGTCCGGTGGATCGTCACATGGTTGGACGGTCCGCTCGTGGGACGGTCCGTCGACGGCGCTGTTCGAGATCAGCTGGACATATGTCGCACGGGTGGTTCGCGAGTGGCGGGCGGGGTGCGAGGGGTGTCCGGCGGTAGGTTCCCGCCTGTAGGACCGGCAGGTCGGCCCGGGTCGGACGAGTGCCGGTGCGAGGCTCGCGAGAGTGAACGGGACAGTATGCACTGCCCTGTCCCCCGATCGCCGGAATATGCCCGAAGCGCTTGCTGTGGTCCGCCCGCCCACCCATCCTGAGGCGTATTCGTGTCGCGGCCGTTGCGCGACCGACGAGTTGGCGCGGACGAGTCGGCGCCGGGCGGACGGGTCGGCGAGCGCCCGGCTGAGCCTCGGGTGGCACCGGGCGACGTGCGAGGGCCGCCGGCCGATCCGGCCCGATCGGGACGATGGCCGAACTGCGAGTGCGGGTGGTGGAGCGGTGCAGGTTCTTCAGGTACAGCTTGCGGTGCAGGCGGACCCCGCCGAGGTCGGCCGGGCCCGTCGGTGGGTGCGCTCGCGGCTGCTGAACCACGGCGTGGACCCGGACGAGCCGATCGCCGAGACGGTGGTGCTGGTGGTCTCGGAGCTGGTGACCAACGCCGTGGTGCACACCGGCTGCCCAGCCGTGCTGAGACTCTGTCTGCCGCTGGCCGACGGCGCGGCGCAGGCCGGTCCGCTGCGAGTGGAGGTGGCCGACGCGAGTCAGGCCGCCCCGGCCCCGCGGCACGCCGGGGCGGACGAGGACGCCACCAACGGGCGGGGCCTGGAACTGGTCGAGCTGCTCTGCGAGCGCTGGGGCTGGTACCCCGACGGCTCGGGCAAGCGGGTCTGGTGCGAGATCGGCGCGGACGCCCGCCCGGTCGATCCGATGGCGGGCGCGGACTGGGCGGCTTTGGCGCAATAGCGGCTTTCGGTGCGGTCCTCGGTCGGTGCCGATCACCGGCCGAAAGGTGACGCAACCATTCCGAATTTCGGACTACCCATTGACGTGACGTATCCGACTGATCACGCTTGGGTGCGGCTCTCCGTTGCGAGGGGACGCCGAGGGGATGTCCGTCCGCCGCCACGGTGCTGCTGTCCAGGGGGATCGCGTCAGCAGGGGGGACTGTGGAGCGCCGGTCACGGGCCTTTCCTCGGCGAGTGCGGAGGCCGCGGCGCGGGTTCAGGGCCCGCGCGTCGCGATCGGATGGCGGCCTGCCACGCTGCGCTGGGGGTGCGCGCGGTCGGCCGCCGTCCGTGGCGCCCTCCGGGAGCGGCGAATTCAGGCCAACCGCCAGTCTTCTCCCAGCCGTCACTCAGGAAGCGCGCCGCACCTCCGGTCCGCCCTCGGCCGGGGTGGTCCGGAAGGTGCGCCGGTAGGCGCTCGGGGCCACGTCCAGGCGGCCGCGCAGCTGCAACCGCAGCGAGGCGGCGGTGCCGAATCCGGACTCCCGGGCCACCTGGTCGATCGTCAGGTCGGTGCGCTCCAGCAGCTGGCGGGCCCGCTCGGTGCGCTGGGTGGTGATCCACTGGCCGGGGCTGGCGCCGGTCTCCTCGCGGAAGCGCCGGGTGAAGGTCCGTACGCTCATGCCCGCCCGGTCGGCGAGTTGGCGCAGCGGCAGCGGCTCGTCCAGGTGCTCCAGCGCCCAGGCGCGGACGGCGGTGGTGCTGAACCCGCCGGTCTCCACCGGGCTCGGGGCCTCCACGTACTGCTTCTGGCCGCCGTCGCGCCACGGCGGGACCAGGCAGGCCCGGGCCACCGCGTTGGCCACCGCGCTGCCGTGGTCGCGGCGCACCACGTGCAGGCACAGGTCCACCCCGGCGGCCACCCCGCCGGAGGTGAGGATGTCGCCGTCGTCGGTGTAGAGCACGTCCGGGTCGAGCCTCACCTGCGGGTACATCCGGGCGAAGCGGTCGGTGTAGCTCCAGTGGGTGGTCGCCGGACGGCCGTCCAGCAGACCGGCGGCGGCCAGCAGGAACGAGCCGGTGCAGATCGACATCAGCCGGGTGCCGGGCCGGATCCGGCGCAGCGCGGCGGCCACTTCGGGGGTGAGGGCGGCGTCGACGCCGTCCGGACCGGCGTCGCCGGAGGCCGGGATCACCACCGTGTCGGCCCGCTCCAGCAGTTCGGGGCCGTGGTCGACCGCGATCCGGAAGTCGGTGCTGGTGCCGACCGGCCCGCCGTCCACCGTGCAGGTGGCGACCTGGTAGCACGGCCGCCCCTCGCCGTCCCTGGCGCTGCCGAAGATCCGGGCGGGGATGCCGAGTTCGAAGGCGATCACGCCCTCCAGGGCCAGTACCGCGACCAGGTGCGCCATGCCGTTTCCTTCCGCCGGTCGATGGGTCCGGGTCAGGGTACGCCGGACCCGTGGCCCGATTCTTGCGAAAGCTGTCATTCAGGCCACTCGTCCGGGAACCGGAGGCTCGGGAGACTCTTCCACGTGACCGAACGCAGCGCCCTCGCCCCCACTCCCGCCGCCGCATCCGATCCCGACCGGCCCACCCCCGCCCAGCGCCCCCGGGTGCACTACGCCTGGGTGGTGGCCGGCGTCGCCCTGCTCGTCCTGCTCGGCTCGGCGGGCTTCCGCTCCACGCCCAGCCTGATGATGGACGCCCTGCACAACGAGTTCGGGTGGTCGCTCGGGACGATCTCCAGCGCCACCTCCGTCAACCTCACCCTCTACGGCCTCACCGCCCCCTTCGCCGCCGCCCTGATGGACCGTTTCGGCGTGCGCCTGGTGGTGGTCTGCGCCCTGCTGACCATCTCGGTCGGCGCCGGACTCACCATGCTGATGCGCCAGCCCTGGCAACTGGTGCTCTGCTGGGGCGTGCTGGTCGGCCTCGGCAGCGGCTCGATGGCCGGAGCCTTCGCCACCACCATCACCGGCCGCTGGTTCCAGGCCCGCCAGGGCCTGGTCACCGGGGTGCTCACCGCCGCCGGTGCCGCGGGCAACCTGGTCTTCCTGCCGGTCGGCGCCTGGCTGGTCGAGCACCACGGCTGGCGCGCGGCCGTGGTCGTGGTCTCGCTCGCCGCCTGCGCCGTCGCCGTGCCCGTCCTGCTGCTGATGCGCGAGCGGCCCGCCGACATCGGCCTGCTCCCGTACGGGGCGACCGAGGCCCCGCCCGCCCCCGTCAACGACGGCCGCGCGCTGGCCCGTTCGCTGCGGGTGCTGCGCGACGCCGCCCGGACCCGGCCGTTCTGGCTGCTGGCCGGCTCCTTCGCGATCTGCGGCGCCACCACCGCGGGACTGGTCGGCACCCACTTCATCCCGGCCGCGCACGACCACGGCATGCCGGTGACCACCGCCGCGAGCCTGCTCGCCCTGATCGGCCTGTTCGACGTGGCCGGCACCGTGTTCAGCGGCTGGCTCACCGACCGGGTCGACTCCCGGCTGCTGCTCACCGTCTACTACGGGCTGCGCGGCCTGTCCCTGCTCCTGCTGCCGCAGTTGCTCGCCGGCTCGCTCCAGCCGCCGATCCTCGCCTTCGTGGTCTTCTACGGCCTGGACTGGGTGGCCACCGTGCCGCCGACCGTCGCGCTGTGCCGCCGGCACTTCGGCGAGGACGCCCCGATCGTCTTCGGCTGGGTGCTCGCCGCCCACCAGATCGGCGCGGCCGTCGTCGCCGGGCTGGCCGGCCTGGCCCGCGACGCGCTCGGGAACTACGACCTCACCTGGTACGGCGCCGGCGCGCTGTGCGCGATCGCGGTCGGACTCTGCCTGGCGCTGCGCACCGGACGGCCGACGGACCGGGCGGTGCCGGCCCTGTCGTAAGGGCCTGTTCGCGGAAGCCCGTTCGCGGGTGTGTTCGAGTGGAGGTCTAGGCTCCGCATCATGGCGCTCACCTTCACCCTGGACCCGAAGCTCGACCCTGACCTGCGCACCGCCGTGGTGCGGCTGTGGGCGGACGTGAGCAACGCCGGCGGCGCGGTCGGCTTCGTGGCGCCGGTCACCGAGGATGAGGTCTGGGACACCGCCGAACGCCAGTTCGCCGGGGTCGCCCCGGAGGGCCCCGACCGGCTGCTGGTCGCGCACGAGAGCGCGACCGGGCGGCTGGTCGGGGTGCTGTTCTTCGAGTCGATGCGCTTCGAGCCGATGGAGCACTGGCGGATGCTCAAGCGGGTCATGGTGCACCCCGACTTCCAGGGCCTCGGCTACGGTGCCCAGCTGCTCGCCGAGGCCGAGCGGGTCGCCCGGGAGTGGGGCCTGCAGTCGCTGCGGCTGACCGCGCGCGGCGGCCAGGGACTGGAGGGCTTCTACGGCCGCAGCGGCTACCGCGAGGTCGGCCGGGTGCCGGCTGCGATCCGGGTCGCCCCCGGCGACGACCGCGACGACATCACCATGTGGCTCGACCTGCGCTGACCCGGCGCCGGGCAGGGCGCGACGGCCGGGGACGGCGGACCCGCCCTCCTTTCCCGCCTTCGGGCAGGAGGGGCCCAGCCCGTGCCGGCCGTCAGGCATGCTTGACTGGAAGACCCGCCCCGGCCCGAACCCAGAAGGATGTGTCCCAGTGAGCAGCAACGGCCCGCAGAAGTCGCACGCCACGCTCCGCTACACCTCCATGCGGGTCAGCATCTTCCTGGGCTGCCTGCTGGTGGCCCTGCTGCTCGGGCACTTCCAGATCATCCCGGTCAGCGGGCAGGCCGGGATGGTCTTCCTGTTCCTGCTGGCCGCGGTGGCCTCCGCGCCGCTGAGCTACGTGCTGCTGAGCAAGCAGCGCGACGAGATGTCCTCCCAGATCACCACCAAGGTCGCCGGGATGCGCAGCCGTACCGCCGAGCGGATCGCCGTGCAGAACGCCGAGGAGGACGCCGCGGACGACGCCGCCCGCGCGGCCGCCGCCGGTAAGAACTGACCCCGGCCCTGAGACCGCCGTCCGCCGTGCCCGCCGATCCCAGCGCCGCCGCTGACCGGTCCGCTGACGCCGATCGGCCCGTCGAGGTGGATCGGCCCGTCGGGATGGATCGGCCCGCTGGCGCCGATCGGCCCGTCGGGAGTGGGAGCGGGACCTGGCCGGCCCCCGTGCGCCGGCCCACCGGGCGGGACGTGGCCCGGCTCGCCGGGGTCTCGCAGGCCACCGTCTCGCTGGTCTTCTCCGGTGCGGAGGCCGGCCGCCGGGTCTCCGAGGCCACCCGGGAGCGGGTCCGGGAGGCCGCCCGCAGCCTCGGCTACCGCCCCCAGGCGGCCGGTCGGCAGCTCCGGCTGGGCCGCAGCGGGATGATCATGCTGGCCGTGCCCAATCTGCAGGGACCGTTCTTCGGTCGGGTACTGGAGGGTGTCCACCACGAGGCCGGCCGGCACGGCCTGGCGGTCGTGGTCAGCTCCGGTTGGGGCAGCGCCACCCTCGCCGAGGCCGCCACCGCCGGCCGCTTCGACGGCCTGCTGATCTGCTCCCCGGACGACAGCCAGCTCGGCGAGCTGCCCGCCGACACCCCCGCCGTCTTCCTGGACGCCGACCCCGGCACCGACCGGGCGCGCCCGACCGTCGAGCTCGACGTGGCCGGCGGGATGCGCGCGGCGGTGGAGCACCTGGCCGCCCTCGGCCACCGCCGGATCGGCCACCTGCGCTCCACCCACGCCGCGTACACCTTCCGGGTCCGGCAGGCTGCCTTCGAGCAGGCGGTCCGCGAACTGGGGCTGGACGTCGTGGAGTTGGGCGTGAGCCTGAACGAGGGGTATGCCGCCGCGCGGAGCGTGGCCGGTGGGCTGCTGGAGCGGGCGGACCGTCCGCGCGCGGTGATTTGCGACGACGACGTGGTCGCCTCCGGGGTCTACCAGGCCGCCGCCGAGCGGGGGTTGCGGGTGCCGGACGACCTGTCCGTGGTCGGCATGGACAACGTCGCGGTCTCCGGACTGCTCGCCCCGCCGCTGACCACCGTCGACCTGCCCGGCGAGGAGCTGGGCCGGGTGGGCGCGGCCGCGCTGGCCGGACTGCTGCGCGGGGAGCGGGTGGAGCCGGTCGCGCCGCTGGCCACCTCGCTGGTGCTGCGTTCCTCGACCGCCCGGGCGCCCGCCGCGTCCTCCTGAGCCGAGGTCGTGCTCCTCGGCTGCGGCGTGCTGTCCGCCGTCACCGCCCGGGGCCGTCGGGGCCGCCACAGCTGATCGCGGTGAGTGGGTGGGAAGACTGCGCCCGCCGGCCAGACCCCGGCGGGCGCAGTCGTGTGTGGGGTGGGTCAGCCCACCGGGACGGGCTGCGGGGGTGCGGCGACCGGGGTGGTGCGGAACCAGCCTCGGGCGCCGAAGAGCAGCAGGCCGCCGAGGGCGATGCCGCCGGCCGCGCAGAGGGCCACGGAGCGGAGGGAGTCTTCGGCGAGGTGGCCGGAGACGGCGTAGCCGAGTGAGTTGCCGGTGGCGAAGAGGGTCACCAGCCAGGCGAAGGCCTCGGTGACGGTGCCGGTCGGTGCCAGTTCGGCGACCAGGACGAAGGCGGCCGCGAGCAGCGGGGCGAGCACGATCCCGGAGAGGAAGGCCAGGGCGGCCATCGGGTACGGGCCGGGCAGTGCCACCAGCGGGAGGTAGGAGGCGGCCATCGCGAGGGCCATCATCCAGGTGCGGGTCGCGGTGGTCCGGCGCCAGTCGATCACGCCGTAGGCGAGCGCGCCGAGCAGGCCGCCGAGGGCGGCCAGTGCCAGCAGGGTGCCGCCGCCGCCCGGCAGTTCGCCGGTGTGCTGTTCGGCGTAGGCGATGAAGAGCACGTTCTGCGCGCCGACCGCCCAGCCGGCGCCGGCCAGACCGATCAGCAGCAGTACCAGGCCGGGGGAGCGGAGCGGTCCGAGCAGTCCGGCGGACTGCTCGCGGGCGGGGGCGCGCCAGGCGCGGGCCGGTGCGGCGGTGGCGACGATCAGCGCGCCAGCCAGTCCGAGTCCGGCGGCGACCCAGAGTGCGGCGACCGGGCTGAACAGGCCGGCGATGCCGGCGACGGCCAGCGGTCCGGCCACGTAGAGGATCTGCTGGGAGGCGGAGTCGAAGGCGTACGCGGTGTCGAGCTGTTCCTCCTCGACCACGTCCGGCCAGAGCGAGCGCAGGCAGGGCTCCAGCGGGGGCATGGCGAGGCCGGCTACGGCGGCGCCGAGGGGCGCGGCGACCGGGGAGCCGGGGTCGAGGGCGAGCAGTGCGTACCCGCCGCCGGCCACCACGGCGGAGGCGAGCAGGACGCGGGGCTGTCCGGTGCGGTCCACGATCCGCCCGAGCACCGGACCGCCGACGGCGGCGGAGATCGCGTAGGCGGCGGTGGCCAGTCCGATCCGGCTGTACGGGACTCCGGCGTCGCGCAGGGCGAGGGCGATCACCAGGGCGGTCATTCCGGCGGGCATGCGGCCGAGCAGGGTGCCGAGCAGGAGTCGGGTGACGTGCGGGGCTCGAAGCAGGGCGAGGTAGCCCATCGGTGTTCTTCTCCGGTCAGGGCAGGGGAGGGCGGGGGCAGGTCAAAGTTATACGTATAACCTGTGTTCGGTCAATCCGGCCGGAGGGTGCGCCTGATGGGGTGTCAGCCTCGTTCGTATCCGGATCTCATCCTTGCGGTGCGTCGAGGTTCGGCCCGATCTCAAACAACTACTTTGAACATCTCAAACCTTTACTGCTAACGTGTCGGCCGTGACCACCTCAGACGCACTGCGGATGCACGGCCCGGGCCCGCTGCCCGGCGCCGCCCGCCCGTGCGCTCTGACCGGTGCTGTGGACAGCCCGCGCCGTTGTCGCGCCATGAGCTGTATTCCGGCGGCACGCCCCTGAACGGGGTCCGTGACCTCCTCACGTCCGGCCCCGTGCCGTGCCGCCTCCTCCGCCCCACACCCCACCGTCAGCAACGCCCTCCCCCGGAGTCGCACCCCCATGTCCACAGCGCCCGAGGCGACCTCGTCGCCGTCCGTGCTCGCCCGCATCCGCAAGACACCGTTCTGGGTGCAGATCGTCGCCGGCCTCGTGCTCGGCGTCGGCCTCGGCTACCTGGCCCGTGCCGCCGACATCTCCTGGCTGGCCACCACCCTGGAGACGATCGGCAAGATCTTCGTCCAGCTGCTCAAGCTGGCCGTCCCGCCGCTGGTGTTCACCGCGATCGTGGTGAGCGTCGCCAACCTGCGGGGCGTCACCAACGCGGCCCGGCTGGCCACCCGCACGCTGCTCTGGTTCATGATCACCTCGCTGATCGCGGTCGCCATCGGCCTGGGCCTGGGCCTGCTGACCAACCCCGGCCAGGGCACCAACCTGAAGACCGAGGGCCTCAAGGCGCTCGACTCCAAGGGCACCTGGATCGACTTCCTGACCGGGATCTTCCCGACCAACATCGTCGACGCCTTCGCCAAGGTGAACGTGCTGCAGATCGTCTTCATGGCGGTCGTGGTCGGCGCCGCGATCATCAAGCTCGGCGCCAAGGCGGAGCCGGTCCTCAAGCTCAGCGAGTCCGTGCTGGAGCTGACCCAGACGGCCCTGTGGTGGGTCATCCGGCTCTCGCCGCTCGGCACCCTCGGCCTGATCGGCAAGTCCGTCGCCAAGTACGGCTGGGACCTGCTCAAGCCCTTCGCCACACTGACCCTGGACATCTACGTCGGCTGCGCGCTGGTGCTGTTCGTCGTCTACTCGCTGCTGCTGCGCTTCGCCGCCGGCCTCAACCCGCTGCACTTCTTCAAGGGTGCCTGGCCCGCGATCCAGCTGGCCTTCGTCTCGCGCTCCTCGGTCGGCACCCTGCCGGTCACCCGCCGCGTCACCGAGCGCCTCGGCGTCCCCAGCGAGTACGCCTCCTTCGCCGTCCCGTTCGGCGCCACCACCAAGATGGACGGCTGCGCCGCGGTCTACCCGGCGGTCGCCGCGATCTTCGTCGCCCAGGTCTACAACATCGAGCTCGGCATCAAGGACTACGTCCTGATCGCCTTCGTCTCGGTGGTCGGCTCGGCCGCGACCGCGGGCCTCACCGGTGCGATCGTCATGCTGACGCTGACCCTGTCCACCCTGGGCCTGCCGCTGGAGGGCGTCGGCCTGCTGCTCGCCATCGACCCGATCCTGGACATGATGCGCACCGCGACGAACGTCGCCGGTCAGGCGCTGGTGCCGGTGCTGGTCGCGGCACGGGAGAAGATCCTGGACACCGACGCGTACAACAACCCCTCCGGTGACCTGTACGGGGAGGACGCGCCGCCGGCCGCCTCCCTGACGCAGGCCGGCGCGAAGGCTCCGGTCGCGGCCTGACCGCAGTCGTACGAAAAGGGCCTGCCCCGCACCGGAAGGTGTGGGGCAGGCCCTTCGCCGTGCTCTCCCGGCAGGGGAGGGGCGCGGGGAAAAGGCAGGGGGCCCGCCGCGATGGGCAGGCCCCCTTGGGTGTTGCTCTTGTGCTCATGGTGACGGCTGTCGGGAGCCGCCGACGGACCCGTAGGGGTCCCGAGCGATCAGAACATCAGAGGATGCTCAGACAGCGGTGACGTTCTCCGCCTGCGGACCCTTCGGGCCCTGGGTGACGTCGAAGGTGACCGTCTGGTTCTCCTCCAGCGAACGGAAGCCGTTCGCGTTGATGGCGGAGTAGTGGACGAAGACGTCGGGGCCGCCGCCATCCTGGGCGATGAAACCGAAGCCCTTCTCAGCGTTGAACCACTTGACGGTTCCCTGAGCCATGCCGTTCTCCTTGCGATGCGTGTCGGGGGCCACACCGTGTGGCACCCGGTCCGCTGCGCTGATCGCCCTGCCTCCGGACGAGTCCGAAGTTTTTCGATATTGCTGAAAAACTACAAAAAGCCTGCGGTTACATGCTCCGCAGGCTTCAAGTACTGCAAGGGGAATCAAACTGCAACTGAGGGCAACGCTAGCATGCGGTCGCTGTGACGACCAGGGGTCGCTTGCGGTGTGGACGGGGCGTGTCGTGAGGGCTGCGAGCGGGCGTGCGAAGGCCTGTTGAGGGCGCGCGTGCGCGTGTCGGGTGGCCGGTGCGAGCCGTCGTGAACAGCGGGCATACGCTGCGGGGAAGCGCACGAACAGCAAGGGAGCGGCGCAGTGGCAGCGGACGCGCAAACGCGGGAGCCCCAGGAGAACACGCCGGTCAGGCCGCGGGTCGGCCATATTCAGTTCCTGAACTGCGTTCCCCTCTACTGGGGTCTCGCCAGGACCGGCAATCTGCTCGATCTCGACCTCACCAAGGACACCCCGGAGAAGCTGAGCGACCAGCTCGTCGGGGGATCCCTGGACATCGGGCCGATCACCTGCGTGGAGTACCTGCGCAACGCCGCTGACCTGCTGGTCCTGCCCGACATCGCGGTCGGCAGCGACGGCCCGGTGATGTCCTGCCTGATCGTGAGCAAGGTGCCGCTCGCCGACCTCGACGGCCGCCGGGTCGCCCTCGGCTCCACCAGCCGCACCTCCGTCCGGCTGGCCCGCCTGCTCCTGGAGGAGCGCGAGGGCGTCCGCCCGGACTACTTCAGCTGCCCGCCCGACCTCAGCGCGATGCTGGCCGAGGCCGACGCCGCCGTCCTGATCGGCGACCCGGCACTGCGCGCCTACCTCGGGCAGGCCGCCGACCTCGGGCTGACCGTCCACGACCTGGGCGCGATGTGGAAGGAGTGGACCGGCCTGCCGTTCGTCTTCGCGGTCTGGGCGGTGCGCCGGGAGTTCGCCGAGCGCTGCCCCGAGCTGACCGCGGCCGTCCACCGGGCCTTCCTGGAGTCCCGCGACCTGTCGCTGGTGGAGGCCGCCAAGGTCGCCGAGCAGGCCGCCCGCTGGGAGGCCTTCGGGCCGGACGTGCTGGAGCGGTACTTCAGCGAGGCGCTGGACTTCTCGCTCGGCGAGCGGCAGTTGGCCGGGGTCGCCGAGTTCGCCCGGCGGGTCGCGCACGACAGCGGCTTCACGCCGGACGTGGCGGTGGAGCTGCTGGAGCCGGTGGCGCTGCCGGTCGGGGAGTAGCTCCCCGGGCCCCGGAGACGGACCCCCGGACAGGGCCCGCGGACAGGGGGCCCGGGAGGCGGGCCGCACACCCGGGGGTCGGCCCGGCCCGGTACGGTCTGCTCCCGAGGCGCGTCCGGCGGGTGGCCCCGCGGGAGGCGCCCCGGAAGCGGCGTACGCGGCCGGGCACCCGCCCGGGGCCGTGCGTGCGAGTGCGAGGGGAGCGTGCGGGGCATGCGGGCACTGGGGTCGGACGACCCGCGCCAGGTGGGCGCCTACCGGCTGCTGCGGCGGCTCGGCTCGGGCGGGATGGGCCGGGTCTACCTCGGTCGGACGGCTGGCGGGCGGACCGTGGCCGTCAAGGTGGTGCGCTCGGAGCTGGCGGACGACGCCGAGTTCCGCGCCCGGTTCCGGCAGGAGGTGGCCGCCGCCCGGCGGGTCGGCGGCAGCTGGACGGCGCCCGTGCTGGACGCCGACACCGAGGGCGAGCAGCCCTGGGTCGCCACCGGCTACGTGGCGGGCCCCGCGCTCACCGTCGCCGTCCAGGAGTACGGGCCGCTGCCCGAGCCGGCCGTCCGTGCGCTCGGGGTCGGGCTCGCCGAGGCGCTCGTCCACGTGCACGGGCTCGGCCTGGTGCACCGCGACGTCAAGCCGTCCAACGTACTGCTGACCCTGGACGGGCCGCGGCTGATCGACTTCGGGATCGCCCGGGCGCTGGACGCGACCAGCGGGTTCACCCGATCGGGTTATGTGGTCGGCTCGCCGGGCTTCATGTCGCCGGAGCAGGCGAACGGGCGGCCGGTCGGACCGGCCGGGGACGTCTTCTCGCTGGGCGCCGTCCTGGCCTTCGCCGCCACCGGCGTGCACCCCTTCGGCGAGGGGGTCAGCGCTGCCGTCCTGCTCTACCGGGTGCTGCACGAGGAGCCGGACGTCGCCGGACTGGCCGAGCCGCTGCGGGCGATCGTCCTCGACTGCCTGGCCAAGGACCCGGCCGCCCGGCCCACCCCGCAGCAGCTGGCCGCCCGACTGGACCCGGACGGCGTGGGCACCGCCCGGCTCTGGGGCTTCCTGCCGCCGGCGCTGGCGGCGGGGGTGGGGCGCGGCGCGGTGCAGCTGCTGGACCTGGAGGACGAGCAGGGAGAACCGACGGAAGCGGCTGCGGCCGTGGCCGCAGCGGAGGCGGCCGAGGACGGGGCCGGGGACGGGGCCGAGGTGGTGCCGACTCCGACCTTGCCCCCGTGTTCCTACCCGCCGGGGGGTTTCGGGCCGTTCATGACGCCCGCCAAGCCGTGGTGGAGGCGGCGGGCCGGGCTCGCGACAGTGGCGGTGCTGACGGCCGCGGTGCTCGCGGGCGTGGGGTACGGGCTGTACGAGGGGCTGCACCGCGACGACCCGGTGGTGCCGGCCGTGGGGCCGCTGCCGGTTCCGTCCGTCGATCCGAGCGACGCGATCGCCTCGCCGGGGGCCTTCGTGCCGGGCGGGACGGACACCCCGTCGGCGTCCCCGTCGACGGCGCCGTCCGCCTCCGCGTCGTCCCCGGCGCCCGCGACGGGCGGGCCGAACGCGGTGCCGGCCGCCTTCCTGGGCACCTGGAGCGGGGACATGGTCACCGACAAGGGCCTGCCCGGCGGCACCACCACGCTCACCGTCCGCCCGGCCGCGATCGGCCAGGAGAGCACCAGCAGCCGCAACGCCCTCTCCGGGCTGATCTCGATCAGCTGCGAGGGCGCCTGGACGCTCAGGTCGGTCTCCAGCACCAAGCTGGTGTTCCAGTCCCGGCTGGTGCACGCCTCGATCCCCGGCGCCTGCACCGGCGGCGCCAACGCGGAGACGCTCACCCTGCAGGCCGACGGGACGATCAGGTTCAGCTCCGCCGATCCGGCGGCCGGGAACCCGGTCGGGACGATGCGCAAGGTGAACGGGGCGGCGGGCTGAGGGTGCCCGAAACGCCTGGCGTAGGCTGGTTCGGCCGTACCCGAGTAGCACTTGAGAGAGAGAAGGCCGCCAGGTGACCGAGCTCGCAGCGACCACCCTCGATGCGTCCAGCACCGACCTGCAGGCCGTGCTCGACCGGGCCGCCGCCGGCGGCCGGATCACTCCGGAGGAGGCGCTGGAGCTGTACCGCTCGGCGCCGCTGCACGCGCTCGGCTCCGCCGCCGACGCGGTGCGCCGCCGCCGCTACGCCGGTACCGAGCACATCGCGACGTACATCATCGAGCGCAACATCAACTACACCAACGTCTGCGTGACGGCGTGCAAGTTCTGCGCCTTCTACGTGCCGCCGAAGAGCGACAAGGGCTGGTCCCGCGAGCTCGACGAGATCCTGCGCCGCTGCGCCGAGACGGTCGAGCTGGGCGGCACCCAGATCATGTTCCAGGGCGGCCACCACCCGGACTACGGCGTGGAGTACTACGAGCGCGCGTTCTCGGCGATCAAGGCGGAGTTCCCGCAGCTGGTGATCCACTCGCTGGGTGCCTCCGAGGTCGAGCACATGTCCCGGATCTCGGGCGTCTCCGTCGAGGAGGCGATCACCCGGATCCACAAGGCCGGCCTGGACTCCTTCGCGGGCGCCGGCGCCGAGCTGCTGCCGGAACGGCCGCGCAAGGCGATCGCCCCGCTGAAGGAGTCGGGCGAGCGCTGGCTGGAGATCATGGAGATCGCCCACGGCCTCGGCGTGGAGTCCACCTCCACCATGCTGATGGGCACCGGCGAGACCAACGCCGAGCGGATCGAGCACCTGCGGATGATCCGCGAGGTGCAGGACCGTACCGGCGGGTTCCGGGCGTTCATCCCGTACACCTACCAGCCGCAGAACAACCACCTGAAGGGCTCGACCCAGGCCACCGTCTTCGAGTACCTGCGGATGATCGCGATCGCCCGCCTGTTCCTCGACAACGTCGCCCACATCCAGGGCTCCTGGCTCACCACCGGCAAGGAGGCGGGCCAGCTGTCGCTGCACTACGGCGCGGACGACCTCGGCTCGGTCATGCTGGAGGAGAACGTCGTCTCGGCGGCCGGTGCCAAGCACCGCTCCAACCTCACCGAGCTGATCCACCTGATCCGGGCCGCCGACCGCGTCCCGGCGCAGCGCTCGACCACGTACGAGCACCTGCGGGTGCTGGACGACCCGGCGAACGACCCGGTCGACCCGCGGGTCGCCTCGCACATCGCCTCCACGGCGATCGAGGGCGGCACCGCGCACCCCGAGCTGAAGATCCTGGACAACTGAGCCCGCACCGGTGCTGACCCTCCACCGGGCCGCCCTCGTGCTGCCTGACCCGGCCGATCCCACCGCCCCGTCCTTCGCCGACGGGGCGGTGGTGGTGCGCGGCGAGCGGGTCGAGGCCGTCGGGCCGTACCCGGAACTGGCGGCCGCGCACCCGGCGGCGCGGGTGCGGGACTGGGGCCCGGCGGTGCTCACGCCCGGGCTGCGCAACCCTTACGGGCAGCGGGCGCTGGAGCGGGACTACCACCCGGATCCGCGGGAGGGGATCGGCTCCGAGCCGCTCACGGACGAACTGGTGGGTTGCGCCGACGAGACCCGGTTCGGGGCGAGTGCCCGGCGGGGGCTGCAGCGGATGCTCGGCTTCGGGGTGACGGCGGTGGCCGGGCCCTTCGAGCGGGCCTCGGTGCGGACGGCGGTGGCGCGTTCGGGGCTGGTGGTGCTGCCGGGGCTGGTGGCGCTGCCGGGGTCGGCGGAGCCCGGGGTGGGGCCGGAGGAGTCCGGGGCGGGGCCGCTGGACCCGCTGGCGGTGCTGCCGTTGGCGCGGGCCGTGCACGGGCGGCTGGCGGCCGGCGACCGGGCCGACTTCGCGGTGTTCGCGGTCGACGACGAGGGGAGCTCCGGGCCGCTGCCGGGTGGCGCCCTGGCGACCGTGCTGGGCGGGCGGTTGGTGTACCGGCGGCGCTGAGGCCGCTGAGGCCGCTGAGGCCGCTGTGGCCGCGGGTCGGTGTGACGTACTCGCCAGTAGGCGGATTGCCTTGCCGCGCAGGGGACTTCCTTCGTGTGCAGTCGAACTCCGGTGCTCACCCTGGGGGGTGATTCCCCCTTCGCCGTGACCTGAAGGCCCGCCAGCGGATACGATCCCGGACAGCTCACTCCGTACCCTCACCACACCACCGCCCGTGCCCGCGGGCGGCGGGGCCGTGTCCCAGGCCCCGGAGGCAAGCCAGGACAGGAACCATGCGAACCGCGACCATCCCCCCGCCGCGCACCCCGCGGTTGGGCCGTGGTTGGTACCTCGCCGCCGTGCTCAGCGCAGTGCTGGCCGTCGGCATGTGCCTGCTCGGTTGGCGCCAGGCCGAACAGGCCGACCGGATCGGGGCCCACCCGGTGAGAGTCGAGGGCGTCGTCACCCAGCTGCCGACCGGCGGCGGCACGTACAGCGCCGTCAGCTACAAGGTGAGCGGCCAGCCGCACACCGCGGCCGCGCTGCCGCTGGCCGACGGCACCAGGCTGGGCGACGCGGTCTGCCTGGAGCACGCGGCCGACGACCCGGGCGCGGTGCGGATCTGCGGCGACACCTACCCGCAGCCGGTGGGCGTGGGGCTGGCTCGGTTCAGCGTGCCGGTGGCCGTGGTGCTCTTCATGATCTGCGTGCTGCGCATCCGGCGGCACCGGCGGGCCGTCGCGGTCCGCGCCGGGCAGGGCCGGCTCGCCGCCAACTTCGCGCTGGCCGCCGAGGCGCTGGCCGACGGGATGCCCGCGATCACCCACGGCAAGCGCTCCCGCCGCCGACGGCGTGCGGGCGGGCGGCGCGGGTCGCAATGACGCCGGTGGACGGCGTCCGGTGTGCCCCGTTGACCGGCGCGTCCGCTCCAGGGTGAACAATGGGCTCGTGACCCGAGCCTCTCTGGACAAGCAGCCGCACGAAGTCGCCGCCATGTTCGACGACGTCGCGGCCAAGTACGACCTCACCAACGACGTGCTCTCCCTCGGCCAGGCCCGCGCCTGGCGCCGGGCGGTGGCCGAGGCGGTGGCCGCCGGACCGGGGGACCTCGTGCTCGACCTCGGGGCCGGCACCGGCACCTCCTCGCTGCCCTTCGTCGAGGCCGGGGCCAAGGTCGTCCCGTGTGACTTCTCGGTCGGCATGCTCGCCGAGGGCAAGCGCCGCCACCCCGAGCTGCCGCTCACGGCCGGCGACGCCACCCGACTGCCGTTCGCGGATGACACCTTCGACGCGGTGACGATCTCCTTCGCGCTGCGCAACGTCCACGACACCGAGGCGGCGCTGCGCGAGATGCAGCGGGTCACCAAGCCCGGCGGCAAGGTGGTGATCTGTGAGTTCTCCACGCCGACCTGGACGCCGTTCCGCACCGTCTACACCGAGTACCTGATGCGCGCGCTGCCGCCGGTCGCGACCGCCGTCAGCAGCAACCCGGACGCGTACGTCTACCTCGCCGAGTCCATCCGGGTCTGGCCGGACCAGCCCGCGCTGGCCGCCAAGCTGCAGCAGAGCGGCTGGTCGAAGGTGGCCTGGCGCAACCTCACGGGCGGGGTCGTGGCGCTGCACCGGGGCTACAAGGTCGTCTAGCGCTGCGGCAGGGCGCGGGGGTCTCCGGTGGTGTGAGCGGAACTAGACTGCCGGAGACAAAAGCCGCCGTCCCCGCCGTCCCCCCGCCGCAGCACCAGGAGTGTGTCCACGTGTCCGAGACCGCAGCCGATCTGACGAAGCCGGACAGCACGGTCGAGAGCACCGCCGACGTCATCGTGGTCGGCGCGGGCCCGGCCGGCTCCACCACCGCGTACTACCTGGCCCAGGCCGGGCTGGACGTGCTGCTGCTGGAGAAGACCGCCTTCCCTCGTGAGAAGGTCTGCGGCGACGGCCTGACCCCGCGCGCCACCAAGCAGCTGGTGGACATGGGCATCGATGTCTCCACCGAGAACGGCTGGCTGCACAACAAGGGCCTGCGGATCATCGGCGGCGGCGTCCGGCTTGAGCTGGACTGGCCCGAGCTGTCCTCGTTCCCGGACTACGGCCTGGTCCGCAAGCGCGCCGACTTCGACGAGCTGCTGGCCCGTCAGGCCGAGAAGGCGGGCGCCCGGCTCTACGAGCGCTGCAACGTCAGCGGGCCGGTCCTGGACGACCGCACCGGCCGGATCGTCGGCGTCACCGCCAAGCTCGGCGAGGAGAAGCGGCCGGTCACCTTCCGCGCCCCGCTGGTGGTCGCCGCCGACGGCAACTCCACCCGGCTCTCGCTGGCCATGGGCCTGCACCGGCGTGAGGACCGCCCGATGGGTGTCGCCTACCGCACCTACTTCAACTCACCCCGCCACGACGACGACTACCTGGAGTCCTGGCTGGAGCTGTGGGACACCCGCGGCGGCCAGCGCAAGCTGCTGCCCGGCTACGGCTGGGTGTTCGGCATGGGCGACGGCACCTCCAACGTCGGCCTCGGCATCCTCAACTCCTCCTCCGCGTTCGGCGAGCTGGACTGGCGCGAGGTGCTCAAGGCCTGGTGCGCGAGCATGCCGGAGGAGTGGGGCTACACCCCCGAGAACATGACCGACCCGATCCGCGGTGCCGCCCTGCCGATGGCCTTCAACCGGCAGCCGCACTACACCCGCGGCCTGCTGCTGGTCGGCGACGCGGGCGGCATGGTCAACCCGTTCAACGGCGAGGGCATCGCCTACGCGATGGAATCCGGCCAGATCGCCGCCGGGGTCATCACCCAAGCCCTGGCCCGGGTCACCGTCGGCGGCCGCGAGCGCGCCCTGCAGGCCTACCCGCGCATCCTCAAGGACGTGTACGGCGGCTACTACACGCTGGGCCGCGCCTTCGTGAAGCTCATCGGCAACCCCAAGGTGATGCAGCTGGCCGCCCAGCACGGCCTGCCGCGGCCGCTGCTGATGCGCTTCACCCTCAAGCTGCTCGCCAACCTCACCGACCCGCAGGGCGGCGACGCGATGGACCGCGTGATCAACGGCCTGACCCGGGTCGCGCCCAACGCCTAACGCGCGTCCGGCTCGGCTGTCTCGGCTGTCTCGGCTGCATCCGTGGCAGTCTCCGGTGCCTCCGGTGCCTCCGTGGCAGTCTTCGTCGCCTCCGTCGTCTCGGCGGCCTTCGCCGGCTCCGCCGCCTCCGCCGCCTCCGGGACGGAGCGGGAGGCGGCGGAGCGCTGTTCGACGTAGGCGAGGCGCTCGGCGAACACCCGGGCCGCGTCCGGGGTGAGCGTCCGCAGGGCGACCAGGGCGCTGAAGACGACGTCGCAGAGCTCGTGCTGGACGTCCTCCCAGCTGTGGGTGACGCCCTTGCGCGGGTTCTGGCCGGTGGCGCCGATCACCGCCGCGCCGACCTCGCCGACCTCCTCGGAGAGCTTGAGCAGTCGCAGCAGGCGCTCCTCCTGCGGCGACTGTGCGCTCTGCTCGTCGAGCCACGCGACCAAGTGGTCGACGCTCTCCCAGATCCGGCTGTCCATGCGGTGCTGCTCCCCTTGCTCCCCTGCGGTGCGGTCGGTACCGCAACCGTACGGGAGCCGCGCGGTGCCGGTGTCAGCGCTTGCTGATCTTCACGTGGCGGATGTTCACCGGGACGTTCGGGAAGCCGTCGCCCGGGCCGTTCTGGTCGTCCTCGCCGGCGGCGGCGATCTTCTGCAGGACGTCCAGGCCCGAGGTGATCCGGCCGAAGGGCGTGTAGGCGGGGGAGAGCTTGGTGTCCTTCCAGACGAAGAAGAACTGGCTGCCGTTGGTGTTCGGACCGGCGTTGGCCATGGCCACGGTGCCGGCCGGATAGGTGGCGCCGGTCAGGTTCTCGTCCGGGAACGAGTAGCCCGGACCGCCGCTGCCCGTGCCGGTCGGGTCGCCGCACTGCAGGACGTAGATCCGCTGGGTGGTGAGCCGGTGGCAGTGGGTGCGGTCGAAGTAGTCGTGCTCGGCGAGGAAGCGGAACGAGAAGGTGGTGCAGGGCGCCTTGTCGGTCAGTGCCTCGAAGGTGATCGGGCCCTGGTTGGTCCGCAGGGTCGCGCGGTAGGGCTTCGCGGCCTTCTCGGCGTCGAACACCGGGATGCCCTTGAAGTTGTCGGCCGGGACGGCCGGTGTGTAGGTGCAGCCGGCGGCGGCGGCGGTGGCGCCGGTCGCCGGGGCGTCCGCGATGGCGGTGCCGGTGCTCGCCACGAGCGGGAGGACGGTCGCGGCGGCGACCAGCGCCCAGTGCTTGCGCTTCACGTGACGGGCCTTCCGGGGGGTGGTGGACGGCTGGATTGTCATGGAGGAATCATCCACGGCCGGGTGGGGATGCGGTAGGGGGTGGGACGGCCGGGGGCCCTAGGGCTGTGATGGCGTGATGGTCGGTCAGTTTCTTTCCGGGGCGGTCGGGGTGGCCGTGAACAGACCGGCGCGGGCGGCCAGGGCAGCGGCGTCGGCGGCCCGCTCGGCGGTGCCGGCGTCCAGCGGCTCGCCGGAGACGAACAGCCGGTAGTAGAGCGGCGCCGTGGCGGCCAGGACCACCTCGGCGCCGTCCGTTCCGGCGGGCAACTCGCCCCGGGCGGCGGCCCGTTCGGCGACTTCGGCGGCCTGGCGGTGGCGGGCCGCGAAGAAGGCGCGCAGGGCGGCCGCGCCGGTGTCGGAGCGTTGGGCGGCGGAGATCAGCGCGGTGGGCGTGGGGCCGAGCTCCGGGTCGGTGAAGACGCTGAACACCTCCTGGGTGATCCGGCGGAGGTCCTCTCGGAGGTCTCCGGTGTCGGGCAGGGGCCAGGGTTGGTCGGCGGAGGCCGCCAGGGCGTCGGCGACCAGGCCGTCCACCCCGCCCCAGCGCCGGTAGAGGGTGGCCTTGTGGACGCCGGAGCGGGTGGCGACCGCCTCGACGGTGAGGTTGTCGTACCCCTTCTCGGTGACCTCGGCGAGGGTGGCGGCGACCACCTCCGCCCGTACCCGGGCGCTGCGGCCGCCCGGGCGCGGGGTCGGGGTGTGGGGCTCAGGCGTGGGGTGGGTGGCTCCGGTCAAAGTCGACTCCAGTCGCGTTAAGGCTTGCCGTGGAGTGGTGATCCTGCCATGCTCATCGTAATGCGACCCAAGTCGCATTACGAGAGGAGCTCGCGTGCCCGACACCGTCATCCCCGACTCCACCGCCCTCCACCCGCTCGTCGGCCACGACCGGGTCGTCCTGCTACGTCCGCTCGTCGCCGACCCGCGGATCGAGGTCGGTGAGTACACCTACTTCGACGACCCCGACGGAGCCACTCGCTTCGAGGAACGCAACGTCCTTTACGCGTACGGCCCCGAGCGGCTGGTGATCGGCAAGTACTGCGCGATCGCCACCGGCACCCGTTTCCTGATGGCCGGCGCCGCCCATCCGACCGTCGGTGTCTCCACCTTCCCCTTCACGATGTTCGGCGGCAGTTGGACCGAGCGGACCCTCGACATCGTCACGGGCCTGCCCAGCCGGGGCGACACGGTGGTCGGCAATGACGTCTGGCTCGGCTTCGGGGCCACCGTGCTGCCCGGGGTCCGGATCGGCGATGGCGCGATCATCGCGGCCGGTGCGGTGGTCACCGCCGACGTCGAGCCCTACACCATCGTC
Source organism: Kitasatospora sp. NPDC056531 (assembly GCF_042794375.1). Classification (NCBI taxonomy): domain Bacteria; kingdom Bacillati; phylum Actinomycetota; class Actinomycetes; order Kitasatosporales; family Streptomycetaceae; genus Kitasatospora; species Kitasatospora sp. NPDC056531. The sequence continues at coordinate 113,672 of NZ_JBHTTU010000013.1, forward strand.
GGCGGCAACCCCGCCCGCCCGATCCGTCGTCGCTTCGACGACGCCGACATCGAGCGCCTGCTCCGCGCCGCCTGGTGGGACTGGCCGGTCGAGCTCGTCACCGAGCACGTCCGCGTCATCATGTCCGGGACGCCGGCCGATATCGAGGCGATCGCCGCGGCGAACGGCCTGCTCGACGGCTGACGGAGCGGGCCAGGCCGACCATCCGGTGTCCGGAACGGCATTGATCACCTGCCATCCGGTGCGCGAAGATGGCGCCCCCTCGTTCCAAGCCGCGCCCCGTCCACCGCCGGGTCCTCCACCCGGCTCCTGGGTCCGTCCGACGCCGTACGGTCCTCGCGCCCGTCGGTTCCGTTCGTCCGGAGGGATCCTCGTCATGCCTGCCTCCCTGTCCAAGGACTCGTCCTCGCCGGCCCTTCGTGATCTTTCGGTGCTGTTCGTCGCGGTGGTGTGGGGGGCGAGCTTCCTCGCCGTCCAGCGGGTGGCCGAGCCGGGGACGGTCGTGGCGATGCTCGTGCTGCGGTTCGGGCTGGTGCTGCCGCTGCTCGGGGTGGTCGCCTGGCGCTCCCTGCGGAGGCTGAGCCGCGCCGAGTGGCTCGGCGGCGCCGCACTGGGGCTGGTGCTCGGCGGGATCTTCCTGCTGGAGACCTATGGCGCCGTGCACACCTCCGCGACCAACGCCGGGCTGATCATCAGCCTCGCGATGGTGCTCACCCCGCTCGGCGAGAGCGCCCTCGGCCGGACCGCACCGCCGCGGGCCTTCCTTGCGGCCGCCGGGCTGGCCGTCCTCGGCGTCGCCCTGCTCACCGGTGACGGCGGGCTGCGCCCTCCGACGCTCGGTGACCTGCTGATGCTGGGCGCCGCCCTGGTCCGCTCGGCGTACGTCCTCGCGATGGCCCGCACCCGGGCCGTCCGCGACACCGACATGCTCGCCTTCATCTGGGTCCAACTCGCCGTGGCCACCGGAGTGTTCGCCGTCGTCGCGTTGTCGGTCGGGCCCGCGCCGTGGACCGTTGCGCGCTCGTACGGGGTTGGCCAGTGGGTTTGGCTGCTGCACCTGTCCTTGTTCTGCACGCTGTTCGCCTTCTTCGTTCAGATGTGGGCTGTCCGGGCCACCTCGCCGTCCCGGGTGAGCCTGCTGCTCGGCACCGAGCCGCTGTGGGCCGCCGTCTTCGGCATCACCGTGGCCGGGAACCGGATGGGTCCGCTCGCCCTGCTCGGCGGAGCCGGGTCCGGAGCCGGCCCCGTGTGACCCGCCGCATCGTCACCGGCGCCACCGCAGAGTCCGGCGGGCGTAGTCGATGGTGACCGCGCTGAGCAGCGGGCCCCAGGCGACCAGGGGCAGGTATGCGAGCGTCATCACGACGGCGGCGAAGCCGCGCGGCGAATCCGGCTCAGCCAGGTTGTGGGCCCAGCGGCCGAACAACCCCTCCATGCCGAGGAAGGTGAGTATCACCGAGCCCAGCAGGGCCGGGACGATCGCGGCGAGCGGCTGGACCCGGCGGCCGCCTATCAGCGGGATCCACCGGGGCGCCACCAGCCCCCAGGGGCGGACCAGGCCCAGGGTCAGGAAGGCCAGCGTCTCGGCCAGGGCGCTCAGCACCACGCAGTAGACGGTGCCCCAACCCGGCTGGTGCTCGCCGTACGCCGCGGCCGTCGCGCCGGTGAAGCCGACCGGGACGCCGAAGCCGAAGGCGGTCCGCCACAGCCCCGAGGGGACGGCGGTGAGGGCGGCGGCCTTGGCGGCGAGCTGGGCCCAGCGCGGGGCGGGCGGAACGTCCGGGGAAGTCGCCTCGGCCCGGTGGGCGGTGTCGCGGGCGTTGATCACGAGCTTCGACATGGTGGACTCCCTTCGGATCCGGCCTCCGTGGCCGGTGCGATGACTCAAGACTGGAGGCCGGCCAGGGGTTCGAGGCAGATGCCGATCGGGCTGTTCCTCCTGCTCAACCGGCCTTTGAGATATGCCGATCGGCACAGGCGCGCCGACCCGGCGGCGTCGTAATGTGACGGCAGTCGAAGAGTCGAGGAGAGGTGGTGACGATGACTCAGATTCTGTCCGGGGTTGTCCTGGTCCTGGCGCTGCCGGCTTGGGTGGCGCGGGGGCGGTACGGGGCGGCGGCCGTGACCACGGCGCTCGGGGCGGCGTCGGTCGTGGTCACGGCCGCCGTCTGGTTCCTCGGCCGCTGGGTGGAGGCGGATCGCTGGGCCGGGCTGTTGGGCCTGGTCGAACTGGCCGTCCTGCTGCTGTCGGTGGTCATCAGCCTGCGCGCCGAGGACGGCCCGCGGTGCGCGGCGGCGGCCTGGACGGCGTGCGGGGCGGTCGCCCTCTGGCTGTCCCGGTTCACGTTCGTCGAAGGGCCTGGGGACATGCTCACGGTCTTCGGGTTCGGCTCGACGCTCTCCCTGCCGGCCGTTCTGATCGGGCTCTACCTGCGGGGCTTGGACGAGGGGCGCAACAAGGCGGTGGTCGAGGCCAGGCGCGCGCAGCGGATCGAACTGGCCCACGACCTGCACGACTTCGTGGCGCACGATGTCAGCGGAATGGTCGCCCAGGCCCAGGCGGGGGCGTACCTGGCCGGGATCGATCCGGATCGGGCGGCCGAGATGTTCCAGCGAATAGAGCAGGCCGGGCAGCGGGCGCTGGCCTCGCTGGACCGGACGGTACAGCTGCTTCGCAGGGAGGACGGCGGCGGCCGGGCTCCGCAGCCCGGCCTTGCCGAACTCGTTGAGGTAGCGGAGCAGTTCACCGCGACGGGTGGCGCTGAAGTCCGGTTGGAGCTGCCGGAGGGGCCGGTGCCGCGCGAGGTGGAGGGCACCGTCCACCGAATCGTGGTCGAGTCCCTGACCAATGTCCGGCGGCATGCTCCGGCCGCACAGGCGGTCGAGGTCCGGGCCCGTCGCAGCGGCGGACGGCTGGAGCTGACGGTGACCAACGACGGTCGCGCACCGGGCCCGGCGGGGCTGCCGCGTCGGGGCGGTGGCAGCGGGCTGCCGGGGTTGGCGGCCCGGGTGGAGGCCCTCGGTGGTTCGCTGGAAGCCGGCCCGCACGAGCGGGAGGCCTGGCGGGTGACGGCGGTGCTTCCGCTGGAGGAATCCGGCGCAGGGCCGGCGCGATCGTAGAAGCCGACGTGGGTCGGTAACGGGGAGGTGTAGGACGTGGGCAGTGGCACAGGGCCGATTCGGATCCTGATCGCGGACGACCAGGCGGACATCCGCAGTGCGTTCCGGATGATCCTGGACGTGCAGCCGGACATGGTGGTGGTGGCGGAGGCGGCGGACGGCGCCGCAGCGGTGGAGGAGGCAAGGAGACTGCGGCCGGACGTGGTGCTCGCGGACATCCGGATGCCGAAGCTCGACGGTCTGGAAGTCACGCGGCAGTTGGCCGACCAGTGCAAGGTGATCGTGGTGACCACCTTCGACCTGGACGAGTACGTGCACACGGCACTGCGGCACGGAGCGGCCGGGTTCCTGCTGAAGCGCTCGGGGCCGGTGTTACTGATCGAGGCGGTCCGGGCGGCGATGGTCGGGGACGCGTTGATCAGTCCGCAGGTCACTGTCCGGCTCCTGAAGCACATGGCACTTCCGGAGGCGGAGTCGAAGCCCGGGCCGGGCGCCAAGGCGGCTGTGACGACGCAGCAGCCGGTGGCCGGGCCGGCGGAGGAACTGACCACGAGGGAAAGGGAGATCGCCGAGCTGGTGGCGGACGGCGCGACCAACGCCGAGATCGGCGCAGGGCTGTTCATCTCACCAGGGACGGTGAAGAACCATCTCGCGAACATCCAGCGCAAGATCGGAGCCCGTAACCGGGTGGGCATCGCGGCCTGGATCTGGGAGCAGTCGGCCGGCAGCCGGTAGCTGGGCCACGGCCCACAGGACGAGGAGGGACAGCCCCAGGGCAGGGGCCGCACGAGAGCCGCCTCCGGCCCGACCCGCCACGGGCGCGCGCAGGGATGGGCGGTGTGTGCCGGCATGAGCGGCGAGCGCAAGCACGAGCGGCACGCGGGCGACGCCCGGCGCCTGCGTGCTCGGCGCTCGGCGCCCGGTGCCTGCGTGCTTGGTGTCAGCGCCCTGGTGCCAACGTGTCTGCGTGCTCGGCGCTAGGCGCCCGCCCCCCCCGGCCCCCGCCCCCCGGCCCCCGGCCCCCGGCCCCCGCCCCCCGCCCCCCGGCCCCCGGCCCCTGGCGCCCGGCGCGCCCGGACGACGGGTGGTGGTGGCGGAGACGGAGGCGGAGGGCCGGCGGGCCGGTGGGCGAACCCACCCGACGCCGACCTCGCGCGCTTGTGAACGAAGGGTCAAGCGGACGTTCAAGCCTCCGCCACCCCTGCGAGTGAGCCGCTATAACACGTCAACATGGCGCCCCGAAATTTGCTTTACGCGGCGCATAGTTGATATAGGAACGTGCCGCTGACCAGCCACTTCAAAGGTGAATGCGACTGATTGTGACCATTTGACTCCTTTGCGTCGACAACTCTGGGCATGTTCACATTCGCCACCATTCACATGGTGTCGTAGATCACAAAGATGACGGTGAACTGCGTGTCGCAGATCACAAGCCGACGGGCATAGGATGCGCTCACTCCAAGGCTTTGTGAACTGCCTCACATGAGGTGGATCTCGGGAACTGGAGCGCGGGTTCACCTCAGCGTGACCCGCCGGTTCCGATTTGCAGTCAAGGACGACTGGACGGAGGGAGCGGGGGCTATGAATGCCTACGCGCCGATCCTCGTACTAGGTGCCATCGCGGCGGCGTTCGCGGTCGGCTCCGTCGTGATGGCCTCACTCACCGGCCCCAAGCGCTACAACCGGGCCAAGTTGGAGGCGTACGAGTGCGGCATCGAGCCGACCCCGCAGCCCGTGGGCGGCGGTCGGTTCCCGATCAAGTACTACCTGACGGCGATGCTCTTCATCGTCTTCGACATCGAGATCGTCTTCCTCTACCCCTGGGCGGTGACCTTCGACGCCCTGGGGATCTTCGGGCTGGTCGAGATGCTCCTGTTCATCGCCACCGTCTTCGTCGCGTACGCCTACGTGTGGCGCCGCGGCGGCCTGGAGTGGGACTGAGCGCGGGGCGGTCGCCCCACCCGTCGACCGGCGCGCGACCGCTTGTGAACGAGCGGACAAGCCGGAACCGGCCGACCTTCCAGACGACTTGAGGGCATTGAGAGGGATCTGATGGGAATCGAGGAGAAGCTGCCGAGCGGCTTTCTGCTCACCACCGTGGAGACGGCCGCCGGCTGGGTGCGCAAGGCGTCACTCTTCCCGGCCACCTTCGGTCTGGCCTGCTGCGCGATCGAGATGATGACCACCGGCGCCGGCCGCTACGACCTGGCCCGGTTCGGCATGGAGGTCTTCCGGGGCTCCCCCCGGCAGGCCGATCTGATGATCGTCGCGGGCCGGGTGAGCCAGAAGATGGCCCCGGTGCTGCGCCAGGTGTACGACCAGATGGCCAACCCCAAGTGGGTCATCTCGATGGGCGTCTGCGCCTCCTCCGGCGGGATGTTCAACAACTACGCGATCGTCCAGGGCGTCGACCACATCGTCCCGGTGGACATCTACCTGCCCGGCTGCCCACCCCGCCCGGAGATGCTGATGGACGCCATCCTGAAGCTGCACGACAAGATCCAGCACGAGCCGCTGGGCGTGAACCGGCGCCGCGCCGAGGAACTCGGCGAGGCCCTCGCCCTCAAGGCCACCCCGATCAGCGAGATGCGGGGGCAGCTGCGATGAACGAGCAGGTACCCGAGACCCGCCGCGAGCAGCCGGTCCGCGAACTCCCGGTCGAGGTGGTCGGCCGCCGCCAGGGCATGTTCGGCGCCCAGGGCAGCGGCGACACGTCCGGCTTCGGCGGCCTGGCCGCCCCCGTCGTGCTGCCCGGCCCGAGCGAACGCCCGTACGGCGGCTGGTTCGACGAGGTCGCCGACGAGCTGGAGGGCGCCCTGGAGGAACAGGGCCTCGACCCGGTCGAGGTGATCGGGAAGACCGTGGTCGACCGCGGCGAGCTCACCTTCCACATCGAGCGCGACCACCTGCTGAGGACCGTCCGCATCCTGCGCGACGACCCGGCGCTGCGCTTCGAACTGTGCCTGGGCGTCAGCGGCGTGCACTACCCCGGCGACAAGGGCCGCGAGCTGCACGCGGTCTACCACCTGCGCTCGATCACCCACGGCCGGCTGATCCGGCTGGAGGTCACCGCGCCGGACGCCGACCCCCGGATCCCCTCCGTGGTGAGCGTCTACCCGACCAACGACTGGCACGAGCGCGAGGCCTACGACTTCTTCGGCCTGGTCTTCGACGGCCACCCGGCGCTCACCCGGATCATGATGCCGGACGACTGGCTGGGCCACCCGCAGCGCAAGGACTACCCGCTCGGCGGCATCCCCGTCGAGTACAAGGGCGCCCAGATCCCGGCACCCGACCAGCGGAGGTCGTACAGCTGATGAACACTCAGCACTACGAAGAGGCCCACGACGAGACCCTCGGCGAGACCGAGGAAGCGCAGGCCCGCGAGACCACCGAAGGCCGGGTCTTCACCGTCACCGGCGGCGACTGGGGCGAGGTGGTCGAGGCGGTCGGCCGGGCCGACGACGAACGCATCATCGTCAACATGGGCCCCCAGCACCCGTCCACCCACGGCGTGCTGCGGCTGATCCTGGAGATCGACGGCGAGACGGTGAAGGAGGCCCGCTGCGGCATCGGCTACCTCCACACCGGCATCGAGAAGAACATGGAGTTCCGCAGCTGGGTCCAGGGCACCACCTTCGTGACCCGCATGGACTACCTGACCCCGCTGTTCAACGAGACCGCCTACTGCCTGGCGGTCGAGAAGCTGCTCGGCATCACCGACGACATCCCGGAGCGGGCCGACGTCATCCGGGTGATGATGATGGAACTCAACCGGATCGCCTCGCACCTGGTCTGCCTGGCCACCGGCGGCATGGAGATCGGCTCCACCACCCTGATGATCTACGGCTTCCGGGACCGCGAACTGATCCTGGACGTCTTCGAGCTGGTCACCGGCCTGCGCATGAACCACGCGTACGTGCGCCCCGGCGGCCTCGCCCAGGACCTGCCGCCCGGTGCCGTCGACCAGATCCGCGAGGCGGTCAAGGTCTTCCGCTCCCGGATGCACGAGTACGACAAACTCGCCACCGGCAACCCGGTGTTCAAGGCCCGCCTGGTCGACGTCGGCTTCCTGGACCTGCCCGGCTGCCTGGCGCTCGGCGCCACCGGCCCGATCCTGCGCGCCACCGGCCTGCCGCACGACCTGCGCAAGACCGACCCCTACTGCGGCTACGAGAACTACGAGTTCGAGGTCGCCACGGCGGACAGCGCCGACTCCTACGGCCGCTTCCTGATCCGCCTGGAGGAGATGAAGCAGTCGCTGCGGATCGTCGAGCAGTGCCTGGACCGGCTGCGCCCGGGCCCGGTCATGGTGGCCGACAAGAAGATCGCCTGGCCCGCCCAACTCGCCCTCGGCCCCGACGGGATGGGCAACTCGCTCGACCACATCCGCAAGATCATGGGCACCTCGATGGAGGCCCTGATCCACCACTTCAAGCTGGTCACCGAGGGCTTCCGGGTCCCGGTCGGCCAGGCGTACGCGGCGGTCGAGTCGCCCAAGGGCGAGCTGGGCGTGCACGTGGTCAGCGACGGCGGGACGCGCCCGTACCGGGTCCACTTCCGGGATCCGTCGTTCACCAATCTGCAGACGATGGCGGCGATGTGCGAGGGAGGCCAGGTGGCCGACGTGATCGTCGCGGTGGCCGGGATCGACCCGGTGATGGGAGGCGTGGACCGGTGACCAACGTCGAACTCGGACTGCCGGCGCTGCCGGCCCCGCCGTACCCCGAGGAGGTGCGCACCCGGCTGGCCGCCGACGCCGCCGAGCTGATCGGCCGCTACCCGCAGGCCCGCTCGGCGCTGCTGCCGCTGCTGCACCTGGTCCAGGCCGAGGAGGGCTTCGTCAGCCCGACCGGGATCCGGTTCTGCGCCGAGCAGTTGGACCTCACCACCGCCGAGGTCACCGCCGTGGCCACCTTCTACACCATGTACCGGCGGCGCCCGGCCGGGACGTACCACGTCGGGGTCTGCACCAACACCCTGTGCGCGGTGCTCGGCGGCGACCAGATCTTCGCCGGGCTCCAGCAGCACCTGGGCATCCGCAACAACGAGACCACCGAGGACGGCGAGGTCTCGATCGAGCACATCGAGTGCAACGCGGCCTGCGACTACGCCCCCGTGGTGATGGTCAACTGGGAGTTCTTCGACAACCAGACCCCGGAGAGCGCCAAGCAGCTTGTCGACGACCTGCGGGCCGGCCGGGAGGTGCGGCCCACCCGCGGCGCCCGGCTGTGCGGCTTCAAGGAGACCGCCCGGATCCTGGCCGGCTTCCCCGACGAGCGCCCCGGCGCCAACGACGAGTCCGGCGCCGGCGGCGCCCCCTCACTGGCCGGGCTGCGCCTGTCCAGGGGCGAGGCCCTGCCCGGCACCGGCGGCACCAAGGTGGTCTCCCCGCGCCACGAGGAGCCCGGCCAGGAAGGGACCGAAGCGTGATGACCTCCGCCGAGCCGGCCGAGAAGCTGCTCACCCCCGTCCTGTCCGCCTCCTGGGACGACAGCCGCCCCTGGACGCTCGCCACCTACCGCCGCCACCAGGGCTACGAGGGCCTCAAGGCGGCCCTGGCGATGCCCCCGGACGACGTGATCGCCCTGGTCAAGGACGCCGGCCTGCGCGGCCGCGGCGGCGCCGGCTTCCCCACCGGGATGAAGTGGCAGTTCATCCCGCAGAACGACGGCAAGCCGCACTACCTGGTGGTCAACGCGGACGAGTCCGAACCGGGCACCTGCAAGGACATCCCGCTGCTGTTCGCCAACCCGCACGCGCTGATCGAGGGCATGGTCATCGCCTCCTACGCGATCCGCTGCGACCACGCGTTCATCTACCTGCGCGGCGAGGTCGTCCCGGTGCTGCGCCGGCTGCACGCGGCCGTCGCCGAGGCGTACCAGGCCGGGCTGCTGGGCCGGAACATCCTCGGCTCCGGCGTGGACCTCGACATCACCGTGCACGCCGGCGCCGGCGCGTACATCTGCGGCGAGGAGACGGCGCTGCTGGACTCGCTGGAGGGCCGGCGCGGCCAGCCGAGGCTGCGGCCGCCGTTCCCGGCGATCGCCGGCCTGTACGCCTGCCCGACGGTGGTCAACAACGTCGAGTCGATCGCCTCGGTGCCGCCGATCCTGACCCGGGGCAAGGAGTGGTTCAAGGGCCTGGGCACCGAGAAGTCCCCCGGCTTCACGCTCTACTCGCTCTCCGGCCACGTCACCAACCCCGGCCAGTACGAGGCCCCGCTCGGCGTCACCCTGCGCCAGCTGCTGGACCTCAGCGGCGGCATCCGCCCCGGGCACCGGCTGAAGTTCTGGACCCCGGGCGGCTCCTCCACCCCGATGTTCACCGACGAGCACCTCGACGTCCCGCTGGACTACGAGGGCGTCGGCGCGGCCGGCTCGATGCTCGGCACCAAGGCGCTGCAGGTCTTCGACGAGACCACCTGCGTGGTGCGGGCGGTCACCCGCTGGACCGAGTTCTACGCCCACGAGTCCTGCGGAAAGTGCACCCCCTGCCGCGAGGGCACCTACTGGCTGGTCCAGCTGCTCGAGCGGATCGAGGCGGGCGAGGGCGTCGAGGGGGACCTGGAGAAGCTCCTCGACATCGCCGACAACATCAACGGCAAGTCCTTCTGCGCGCTGGGCGACGGCGCGGCCAGCCCGATCGTCTCCTCGCTCCAGCACTTCCGGGCCGAGTACGAGCAGCACCTCGCCGAGCGCCGCTGCCCGTTCGACCCGGCCGCCTCCACCGTCTGGGCCGACGGCCCCCGCCCCGGCCACCAGTCCGCCACCGAAAGGGAGGTGCACGCGTGACGATCACAGAGCCAACCGCCTCCGACACAGCGGTCGAACTGGTCACGCTCACCATCGACGGCGTCGAAGTGAAGGTCCCCAAGGGCACCCTGGTGATCCGGGCCGCCGAGACCATCGGCACCCAGATCCCGCGCTTCTGCGATCACCCGCTGCTCGACCCGGCCGGTGCCTGCCGGCAGTGCATCGTCGAGATCGAGGGCCAGCGCAAGCCGGTCGCCTCCTGCACCATCCCGGTCGCCGAGGGCATGGTGGTGCGCACCCAGCTCAGCTCGCCGGTGGCCGAGAAGGCCCAGCGCGGCGTGATGGAACTGCTGCTGATCAACCACCCGCTGGACTGCCCGATCTGCGACAAGGGCGGCGAGTGCCCGCTGCAGAACCAGGCGATGTCCGCCGGCGGCGCGGACTCCCGCTTCGAGGGCATGAAGCGCACCTACGAGAAGCCGGTGCCGATCAGCAGCCAGGTGCTGCTGGACCGGGAGCGCTGCGTGCTGTGCGCGCGCTGCACCCGCTTCTCCCAGCAGATCGCCGGGGACCCGTTCATCGACCTGGTCGAGCGCGGCGCGCTGCAGCAGGTCGGCACCGGCGAGGGGGACGATTTCGAGTCGTACTTCTCCGGGAACACCATCCAGATCTGCCCGGTCGGCGCGCTGACCTCGGCGGCTTACCGTTTCCGCTCGCGCCCCTTCGACCTGGTCTCCTCGCCGAGCGTGTGCGAGCACTGCTCGGCGGGCTGCGCCCAGCGCACCGACCACCGGCGCGGCAAGGTGCTGCGCCGACTGGCGGGCGAGGACCCGGCGGTGAACGAGGAGTGGAACTGCGACAAGGGCCGGTTCGCCTTCCGCTACGCCCAACTGCGGGACCGGCTGACCACCCCGCTGGTGCGGGAGGACGGCGAACTGGTGCCCGTCTCCTGGCCGGAGGCACTGGCCCGGGCGGCCGAGGGTCTGCGCGGAGCCCGTACCGGGGTGCTGGCCGGCGGCCGGGCGACGGTCGAGGACGCGTACGCCTACGCCAAGTTCGCCCGGGTGGTGCTCGGCACCAACGACGTGGACTTCCGGGCCCGCCCGCACACCGGTGAGGAGGCGGACTTCCTGGCCGCGGCGGTCGCCGGGCGCGGGGTGGACGTGGCCGGTGACGGGGTGACGTACGAGCGGCTGGAACAGGCTCCGGCGGTGCTGCTGGCGGGCCTCGAACCGGAGGAGGAGTCGCCGATCGTCTTCCTGCGGCTGCGCAAGGCCACCCGCGGCCACGGGCTGAAGGTGTACTCGGTGGCGGCCTTCGCCTCCCGGGGCCTGGCCAAGCTGCGCGGCGCGCTGCTGCCGGCCGCCCCCGGCACCGAGCCGGAGTGGTTCGCGGCGCTGGCGGCGGACGAGCCGCTGAACGACGAGGCCGGACAGGCGGCCGAACTGCTGCGCCGGCCGGGCGCGGTGATCCTGGCGGGCGAGCGGCTGGCCGCGGTCCCGGGCGCGCTGACGGCGCTGCTGCGGCTGGCGCACGCGACCGGGGCCGAGCTGGCGTGGGTGCCGCGCCGGGCGGGGGAGCGCGGTGCGGTGGAGGCCGGTGCGCTGCCGGGTCTGCTGCCCGGCGGCCGCCCGGTGGCCGCTGCGGCGGCCCGGGCGGAGGCGGCCGAGGTGTGGGGGGTGGCCGAGCTGCCCTCGCGGCCGGGCCGGGACACCGACCGGATCCTGACCGCGGCCGCCCAGGGCGACCTGGACGCGCTGCTGGTCGGCGGGGTCGACCCGGACGACCTGCCGGAACCTGCGCTGGCCGACGAGGCCCTGGCCGCGGTGCCGTTCGTGGTGTCGCTGGAGCTGCGGCCCTCCGCGGTGACGGCCCGGGCGGACGTGGTGCTGCCGGTGGCGGCGGTGGCCGAGAAGGCGGGCACCTTCCTGGACTGGGAGGGCCGGGTGCGGATGTTCGAGGCCGCGCTCAAGCCGGACCAGCAGATGGGCGGTCACCTCCAGCCCGACCTGCGGGTGTTGAGCATGCTGGCCGAAGCGTTGGGCCACCGGCTGGGCCTGGCGGACGTCCGGGCGGCCCGGCTGGAGCTGGACCGCTTCGAGCCCTGGCAGGGCGACCGCGCGGCCGACCCGGCGGCGCACCCGGGCGTGGTGCCCCGCCCGGCCACCGGCCAGGCGGTGCTGGCCGGTTGGCGCCAGCTGCTGGACAACGGCGTGCTGCAGCAGGGCGATCCGCACCTGGCGGGCACCCGGCACCGGGCGGTGGCCCGGATCTCGGCCGCCACCGCGAAGGAGATCGACGCCGAGGCGGCGGCCGCGCTGCGGCTGACCGGCCCGGCCGGCTCGCTGATCCTGCCGCTGGAGGTCACCGAATCGATCCCGGACCGTACGGTCTGGATCCCGCTCAACTCCACGCCGGGCGGCGCCCACCGCACGCTCGGGACCACCGTCGGCCACCTGGTCACGATCGCCGCGGCCACACTGGAGCCGGTCGTCGTCGAGGACGAGGCCGGGGCCGGCCGCGAAGGGGATGGCCGATGACTCCGCAGCCGTACGAGACGCTCCACTTCTTCGGGCAGGACCCGTGGTGGCTGGTGCTGCTGAAGGCGGTGTTCTGCTTCGCGTTCCTGGTCCTGACGGTGCTGATCGCGATCGTCTGGGAGCGCAAGGTGGTGGCCTGGATGCAGCTGCGCATCGGGCCGAACCGGCACGGCCCGTGGGGCATGCTGCAGTCGCTGGCGGACGGTGTGAAGCTGGCGCTGAAGGAAGACCTGGTGGTCAAGGGCTCGGACAAGGTGGTCTACATCCTGGCCCCGATCGTCTGCGCCATCCCCGCCTTCATGGCCTTCGCGGTGATCCCGTTCGGTCCGGCCGGCAACGAGGTGTCGATCTTCGGCACCCGGACGCCGCTGCAGCTGACCGACCTCCCGGTGGCACTGCTGTACATCCTGGCGACGGCCTCGGTGGGCATCTACGGGATCGTGCTGGCCGGTTGGTCCTCCGGCTCGACCTACCCGCTGCTGGGCGGGCTGCGCTCCTCCGCGCAGATGATCAGCTACGAGATCGCGATGGGCCTGTCCTTCGCGGCGGTGTTCATCTACTCGGGCTCGATGTCGACCTCGGAGATCGTGGCGCACCAGCAGCCGACCTGGTTCGCGGCGCTGCTGCCGGTGTCGTTCATCGTGTACATCATCTCGATGGTCGGTGAGACCAACCGGGCGCCGTTCGACCTCCCGGAGGCCGAGGGTGAGCTGGTCGGCGGCTTCAACACCGAGTACTCCTCGCTGAAGTTCGCGATGTTCATGCTGGCCGAGTACGTCAACATGGTGACCGTCTCGGCGGTGGCCTCGACCCTGTTCCTGGGCGGCTGGCGGGCCCCCTGGCCGGTGTCGACCTTCTGGGAGGGCGCCAACCACGGCTGGTGGCCGATGCTGTGGATCACGCTGAAGATCCAGCTGCTGCTGTTCTTCTTCATCTGGCTGCGCGGCACGCTGCCCCGGTTCCGCTACGACCAGTTCATGAAGCTGGGCTGGAAGGTGCTGATCCCGGTCTCGCTGGTGTGGCTGGTGCTGATCGCGAGCGTGCGGGCGCTGCGCAACGAGGGCTACGGCGTCGCCGAGGTGTTGCTGTACGTGGGCGCGCCGGTCGGCGTGATCCTGCTGCTGGCGCTGCTGCGGGACTTCCTGAAGAAGCAGCCCGAGGAAGCCGCGGCGGCTGAGGACGGGCCGTACCCCAAGGGCGAGTTCGATCCGATGGCGGGCGGGTACCCGGTGCCGCCGCTGCCCGGCCAGGAGCTCCCGCCGGTGCCGCGTCGGCGCAGCCGCGCCCCGAAGCAACTGCAGGACGCCCTCAACGGGGCCGACCATTCCGAAGGGAGCTGATCCGAGATGTCGTCCGACCAGACGGGCAGGGACGAGCGGGCCGACCGGCCGTCGATCCTCGGCCCGGCCGCAGGCTTCGGCGTGACCTTCAAGGCCATGTTCAAGAAGCGGCTCACCGAGCAGTACCCGGAGCAGAAGAAGCCCACCGCTCCGCGCTTCCACGGTCGCCACCAGCTGAACCGGCACCCGGACGGCCTGGAGAAGTGCGTCGGCTGCGAGCTGTGCGCGTGGGCCTGCCCGGCCGACGCGATCTACGTGGAGGGTGCGGACAACCGGGACGAGGAGCGCTACTCGCCCGGTGAGCGCTACGGCGCGGTGTACCAGATCAACTACGCCCGCTGCATCCTGTGCGGGCTGTGCATCGAGGCCTGCCCGACCCGGGCGCTGACCATGACCAACGAGTACGAGCTCGCCGACTCCTCCCGCCGGGACCTGATCTTCACCAAGGAGCAGCTGCTGGTCGGCCTGTCAGAGGGCATGGTCGACACCCCGCACGCGATCTTCCCCGGTACCGACGAGGGCGCGTACTACCGGGGCGAGGTCACCGCGGCGGCGCCCGGGACGGTCCAGCAGGAGCGCACCGACCGGGAGAAGGAGGTGCACCAGTGATCGCACATCTCGCGGCCGCGACCGGGACGACCTCCACGGGTGAGGCCGTCCAGTTCTGGGTGCTCGCGGTGATCGCGGTCGGCGGCGCGCTCGGCATGCTGCTGATGCGCAAGGCCGTGCACAGCGCGCTCTGCCTGGCGGCCACCATGATGGCGCTGGCGGTCTGTTACATGGCCCAGGGGGCGGTGTTCCTGGGCGTGGTGCAGATCGTGGTCTACACCGGCGCGATCATGATGCTGTTCCTGTTCGTGGTGATGCTGGTCGGCGTCACCAGCGAGGACTCGCTGAAGGAGCAGCTGAAGGGCCAGCGGTTCGCCGCGGTGCTGTGCGGGCTGGGCTTCGGCGTGCTGCTGATCGCCGGGATCGCCAACGCGAAGCTGAACCACTTCACCGGGCTGGCCGAGGCCAACGCCGAGGGCAACGTGCCGGGCCTGGCCCGGCTGATCTTCACCCGCTACGTCTGGGCCTTCGAGGTCACCGGCGCGCTGCTGATCACCGCGGCGATCGGCGCGATGGTGCTGACCCACCGGGAACACGTGAAGGCCCCGAAGACCCAGCGCGAGTTGGCGGAGCAGCGGGTCAGGGACAACATCCAGGTGCCGCCGCTGCCGGCCCCGGGCGTGTACGCCCGACACAACGCGGTGGACGTCCCGGCGCTGCTGCCGGACGGCACCGTCGCCGAGGACTCGGTGATGGCGACGCTGCGCGAGCGCGGCCAGATCCGGGACGTCAGCCAGGCGATGCTGCAGCGGATGGCGGAGCTGGAGAACACCACGGCGGACTGGCTGGGCCGGCCGTCCTCGGAGCGGCCGGCGGTGGCCCCGCCGCGCAAGTCGCTGGAGCCGGCGGGTGCCAACAACACGAACGGGGCGGACGAGGAGGGCGAGCGGTGAACCCGGTCAACTACCTGTACCTGTCGGCCCTGTTGTTCACCATCGGCGCCTCCGGGGTGCTGATCCGGCGCAACGCGATCGTGCTGTTCATGTGCGTCGAGCTGATGCTGAACGCCTCGAACCTCGCGCTGGTGACCTTCTCCCGGCTGCACGGGACCCTGGACGGCCAGGTCATCGCGTTCTTCACGATGGTGGTCGCGGCGGCCGAGGTCGTGGTCGGCCTCGCCATCATCGTCTCCATCTTCCGGACCAGGCACTCCGCTTCGGTCGACGACAGCAACCTGATGAAGCTGTAGGCGGAGGGCCTTCGGTGAACTCTCTCATTCCGCTGCTGGTGGCGGCTCCGCTGGCCGGCTCCGCCCTGCTGCTGCTCGGCGGCCGAGCACTCGACCGGTTCGGCCACTGGCTGGCCACCGCGTTCGCCGCGCTCTCGTTCGGCTTCGGCCTGGCGCTGTTCTCGGACATGCTCGGCCGTGACGCCGAGCACCGGGCGGTGACCAGGCACCTGTTCAGCTGGGTCCCGGTGAACGGCTTCCAGGCCGACATCTCGTTCCGGCTCGACCAGCTGTCGATGACCTTCGTCCTGCTGATCACCGGTGTCGGCACCCTGATCCACCTGTACTCGGTGGGCTACATGGCGCACGACGAGCGCCGGCGCCGCTTCTTCGCGTACCTGAACCTGTTCCTGGCGGCCATGCTGCTGCTGGTGGTGGCCGACAACTACCTGCTGCTGTACTTCGGTTGGGAGGGCGTGGGCCTGGCCTCGTACCTGCTGATCGGCTTCTGGCAGCACAAGCCGAGCGCGGCGACGGCGGCGAAGAAGGCCTTCATCGTCAACCGGGTCGGCGACATGGGCCTGTCGATCGCGATCATGCTGATGTTCGCCGAGTTCGGCTCCTTCGCCTTCGACCCGGTCTTCGGCGGGGCGTCCCGGGCGAGCGAGGGCAAGCTGACCGCGATCGGCCTGATGCTGCTGCTGGCGGCCTGCGGCAAGTCGGCCCAGGTGCCGCTGCAGTCGTGGCTCGGGGACGCGATGGAGGGCCCGACCCCGGTCTCGGCCCTGATCCACGCGGCCACCATGGTGACCGCGGGCGTCTACCTGATCACCCGCTCCTCGGTGATCTTCAACCTGGCGCCGGACGCCCAGACCGCTGTGGTGGTGGTCGGCGCGGTCACGCTGCTGTTCGGTGCGATCGTCGGTTGCGCCAAGGACGACATCAAGAAGGCGCTGGCCGGCTCGACCATGTCGCAGATCGGCTACATGGTGCTGGCGGCCGGACTGGGCCCGATCGGCTACGCCTTCGCGATCATGCACCTGGTGACCCACGGCTTCTTCAAGGCCGGGCTGTTCCTCGGCGCCGGGTCGGTCATGCACGGCATGAACGACGAGGTGGACATGCGTCACTACGGCGGCCTGTGGAAGCACATGAAGGTCACCTTCGTCACCTTCGGCCTCGGCTACCTGGCGATCATCGGCTTCCCGGGCCTGTCCGGCTTCTTCTCCAAGGACAAGATCATCGAGGCCGCCTTCGCCAAGGGCGGCACCGAGGGCTGGATCCTCGGCCTGTGCGCGCTGGTCGGCGCGGCCGTCACCGCGTTCTACATGACCCGGGTGATGCTGCTGACCTTCTTCGGCGAGAAGCGCTGGCAGCCGGACGAGGAGGGCAACCTCCCGCACCCGCACGAGTCGCCGAAGACCATGACCCTCCCGATGATCCTGCTGGCCGTCGGCTCGGTGTTCGCGGGCGGGTTGTTCGCCTTCAACGACTCCTTCCTGAAGTGGCTGGAGCCGGTCACCGGGCACAGCGAGGGCAACTCGCCGCTCGGCTCCTTGACCGTCACCGGGCTGACCACGGCCTGCATGCTGGCCGGCGTCGGGCTGTCGTACCTGATGTACGGGCGCTCGCCCGTCCCGGTGGTCCCGCCGGTCGGCTCCGCGCTCACCCGGGCCGCCCGCCGCGACCTGCTGCAGGACGACTTCAACCACGCCGTGCTGGTGCGGCCGGGCTCGGCGCTGACCGCGACGCTGGTCTACTTCGACAGTCGCGGCCTGGACGGCTTCGTCAACGGCCTGGCCGCCGTCATCGGGGGCCTGTCCAGTCGGATGCGGCGGGTCCAGAACGGCTTCGTCCGCTCGTACGCGCTCTCCATGTTCGGCGGCACGCTGGTGCTGGTCGCCTCGACTCTCCTGATGAGGTCCGTGTGATGACAGTTACTCGCCCGCTCGCCTCCGGGCGCTCGGACCCGGCGCCGACGCTCTTCGCTCCGGCACTCCCTCCTTCGTCGGTCGCTTGTCGCTCCTCGCTTTCGGTACCGGCGCGCCCTTCGGCTCGGGGCGGGGAATCGCGTCGGGGGGCGGGCGCATGAGTGTTCTGCTGACCGCCACCTGCGTCGTCCCGGCAGTCGGCGCGGTGGTGACCGCCGCCCTGCCGGCCGGGACGACCGAGGCTCGGCGCACCAACGCCAAGGCCGTCTCCCTGGTCTTCTCCGCAGCCACCCTGGCGCTGGCCGCCGCGGTGGCGACCCGGTTCGACCCGCACGGAGCCCGCTACCAGCTGACCGAGTCGTACAGCTGGATCCGCTCCTTCGGCATCACCTTCTCGCTCGGCGTGGACGGCATCGGCGCGGTGCTCGCCCTGCTGACGGCCGTCCTGGTGCCGATCATCATGCTGGCCTCCTGGCACGACGCCGATCCGGGCCCGACCGACCCCGACGGCACCGTCGACCCCGGCACCTTTGAGCGGCGCCGCCGGACCCAGGGCTTCTTCGCCCTGATCCTGGCGGTGGAGGCGATGGTGATCGTCTCCTTCTACGCCACCGACCTCTTCCTGTTCTACGTGTTCTTCGAAGCCATGCTGATCCCGATGTACTTCCTGATCGGCGGCTTCGGCGACCGGGCCGGCGGCCCCGAGTCGGCGCGCCAGCGCTCCTACGCGGCCGTCAAGTTCCTGCTGTACAACCTGCTCGGCGGCCTGGTCATGCTGGCCGCCGTGATCGGGCTGTACGTGATCGCGCAGGACCAGGGCTTCGGTACCTTCGACCTGCCGACCCTCACCAGCGCGATCGCCGACGGCAAGCTGCAGCTGACCGGCACCGCCGAGAAGGCGCTGTTCCTCGGCTTCTTCTTCGCCTTCGCGGTGAAGGCCCCGCTGTGGCCGCTGCACACCTGGCTGCCGAACGCGATGGGCGAGGCCACCGCCGGCACCGCCGTGCTGATCACCGCGGTGGTGGACAAGGTCGGCACCTTCGCGATGCTGCGGTTCTGCCTCGGGCTGTTCCCGCACGCCTCGAAGACCTTCGCCCCGGCGATCCTGGTCCTCTCGCTGATCGGGATCGTCTACGGCGCGCTGCTGGCGGTCGGCCAGAAGGACATCAAGCGGCTGGTCGCCTACGCCTCGATCTCGCACTTCGGCTTCATCATCATGGGCATCTTCGCCCTGACCAGCCAGGGCCAGAGCGGCGCGACCCTCTACATGGTCAACCACGGCATCTCCACCGCCGCGTGGATGCTGGTGGCCGGCTTCCTGATCTCCCGCCGCGGCTCGCGACTGATCGCCGACTACGGCGGCGTGCAGAAGGTCGCCCCGGTGCTCGCCGGGACCTTCCTGATCGGTGGTCTGGCCACCCTGTCGCTGCCGGGGCTGGCCCCGTTCGTCAGCGAGTTCCTGGTGTTGGTGGGCACCTTCACCCGCTACCCGGCGATCGGCATCGTCGCCACCTTCGGCATCGTGCTGGCCGCGCTGTACGCCCTGCTGCTGTACCAGCGCACCATGACCGGCCCGGTGAAGGACGGGGTGCGCACGATGCCCGACCTCAAGGCCCGCGAACTCGCCGTGGTGGCGCCGCTGGTGGCGCTGACGATCCTGCTGGGCGTCTACCCCAAGCCGCTCACCGACCTGGTCAACCCCTCGGTGAACGCGACGCTCTCGCAGGTCCACCAGACCGACCCGGCGCCGGCCCACCCGGTCGCCGCCACCTCAGGAGGTGAGCAGAAGTGAGCGTCCCCGCAGTGCTCGCCGCCGCCGGCGGCAGCACCCCCAGCATCCCGGCGCCGCACATCGAGTACGGCCAACTCTCCCCGATGCTGGTGGTGTTCGGCGCCGCCGTGGCCGGCATCCTGGTCGAGGCCTTCGTACCTCGGCGGCTGCGGCACTGGACCCAGGTCTCGCTCGCCCTGGTCGCCCTGACCGGCGCGTTCGTCGCCGTGGTGGTGCTGGCCGCGCAGGGCCACGGCTCGCCGCGGATCGACCTGCTGGCCATGGAATCGGTCGCCCTGGACGGCCCGGCCCTGTTCCTGCAGGGCGTGATCCTGCTGGTCGCCGTGGTCACAGTGCTCACCTACGCCGAGCGCAGGCTGGAGCCCAAGGCCGGCGGCCTGCCCGCCGACGCCTTCGCCGCCCAGGCCGCCGCCACCCCCGGCGGCGAGCAGGAGCGGGCCGCGATCCGGGCCGGCTTCACCACCAGCGAGGTCTTCCCGCTGACCATGTTCGCGGTCGGCGGCATGCTGCTCTTCCCCGCCGCCAACGACCTGCTGACGATGTTCGTGGCGCTGGAGGTCTTCTCCCTCCCGCTCTACCTGCTGTGTGCGCTGGCCCGCCGCCGCCGGCTGCTCTCCCAGGAGGCGGCCGTCAAGTACTTCCTGCTCGGCGCCTTCGCCTCGGCCTTCTTCCTGTTCGGCACCGCGCTGCTGTACGGCTACGCCGGCAGCGTGAAGCTCGGCGACATCGCGGACGTCATCTCCGGCAAGGCGATGACCACCCCGGCGCAGCTGAGCACCACCCAGAGCGACGTGCTGCTGCTGACGGGCCTGGCGATGCTGGCGGTCGGCCTGCTGTTCAAGGTCGGCGCGGTGCCGTTCCACTCCTGGATCCCGGACGTCTACCAGGGCGCGCCGACCCCGGTGACCGGCTTCATGGCGGCGGCCACCAAGGTCGCGGCCTTCGGGGCGTTCCTGCGGCTGTTCTACGTGGCCTTCCCGGGCCTGCGGCTGGACTGGCGCCCGGTGCTGTGGGGCGTGGCGATCCTCACCATGGTGGTGGGCGCGGTGCTGGCGGTGACCCAGCAGGACGTCAAGCGGCTGTTGGCGTACTCCTCCGTCGCGCACGCCGGGTTCATCCTGACCGGCGTGATCGCCGTCAACAAGCAGGGACTGTCCTCGGTGCTGTTCTACCTGCTGGCGTACTCCTTCGTGACGCTCGGCGCCTTCGCCGTGGTCACCCTGGTGCGAGACTCCAAGGGCGAGGCGACCCACCTGTCCAGTTGGGCGGGGTTGGGGCGGCGCTCGCCGCTGGTGGCGGCGGTGTTCGCGCTGTTCCTGCTGGCCTTCGCCGGGATCCCGCTGACCTCCGGCTTCACCGGGAAGTTCGCGGTGTTCCAGGCGGCGGCGGCCGGCGGGGCGACGCCACTGGTGGTGGTCGGTGTGCTGAGCTCGGCGGTGGCCGCGTTCTTCTACGTCCGGGTGATCGTGCTGATGTTCTTCTCCGACCCGAAGCCGGGCGGTCCGACGGTGGCGATCCCGAGCGCCTTCACCGCGACCGCGATCGGGGTGGGGGTACTGGTGACGCTGGGTCTCGGCCTGCTGCCCCAGTACTTCCTGGACCTCGCGTCCAAGGCCTCGCTGTTCGCGTACTGACCGTCACCGGTCGGTTTGCTGGAGATCGGTCCGGAAGTGCGGGCCGATCTCCAGCCTTTATTTCCAGACGAATTCGCCCCCACCGCCGCAATGCCCGGAGAGCCGTTCTGACCAGGCCTTCCGGCCCGATCATGACAGGATCCGCACGCCCGTGCAGTGATCCACTCACGACCGGATACCCTGCCTGTATGGCCAGCGGCGGCACTCAGGGACCAGGCCGCTAGATCGACCAGGGACAGAGGAGTGGTCTTCGTGACCGTCGTGGAACCCTTCGGGCTCAGCGTGCAGGACCGCGACCTGACCCGGGACGTCCAGGCCGGACTGGACGCGGTGGAGGCGGCGCTCACCGCCACCGTCAAGAGCGACGTCCCCTTCATCACCGTCACCGCCAGTCACCTCCTGCAGGCCGGCGGCAAGCGCTTCCGTCCGCTGCTCCTGCTGCTGGCCGCCCAGTTCGGCGACCCGGGCGCGCCCGGCGTGGTGCCCGCCGCGGTCGTGGTCGAGCTGACCCACCTCGCCACGCTGTACCACGACGACGTCATGGACGAGGCCCCGGTGCGCCGCGGCGCCGAGAGCGCCAACTCCCGCTGGGACAACTCGGTCGCCATCCTCACCGGCGACTTCCTCTTCTCCCGCGCCTCCCAGGTCCTGGCCGACCTCGGCCCGGAGGCCGTGCGGATGCAGGCCGAGGCCTTCGAGCGGCTGGTCACCGGCCAGATCATGGAGACCCGCGGCCCCGGCCCGGAGGCCGACCCGCTGTTGCACTACCTGAACGTGCTGGAGGGCAAGACCGGATCGCTGATCGCCGTCGCCTGCCGGATAGGAGCACAGATGGCCGGCGCCGAGCCCTGGCAGGTGGACACCCTGGGCGAGTTCGGCGAGCGGATCGGCATCGCCTTCCAGCTGGCCGACGACGTGTTGGACATCGCCAGCGACGGTCACGAGTCCGGCAAGACCCCCGGCACCGACCTGCGCGAGGGCGTGCCCACCCTGCCGACCCTGCTGCTGCAGCAGATGCCGGCAGACCCGGCCGACCCGGACGACGCGCGGCTGCGCGAGCTGCTCACCCAGGACCTCGCCGACGACGGACTGCACGCCGAGGCGCTGCGCCTGCTGCGTCGCCACCCCGCGCTGGAGCGCGCCCGCCGGGAGACCCTGCGGCACGCCGAGGAGGCCCGGGCGCTGCTCGCCCCGCTGCCGGACTGCGCGGCGAAGGCGGCCCTGGAGGGGCTCTGCGACGCGGTGGCCATCCGCACCATGTGACCGGGCCGATCCGGTCCTCGGCCTCCGGCGGCGTGCGCGGATGGGGGAGACTGACTCCCGTCAGCTCACGCCTGCCCGGAAGGTCACCATGCGTCGCGTCGTCATCGCCGAGGACTCCGTACTGCTGCGGGAGGGTCTGACCCGGCTGCTCACCGACCGGGGCCTGGAGGTCGTGGCGGGCGTCGGGGACGGCGACGCCCTGGTGAAGACCATCCACGACCTGGCGGCGGCCGACGCCCTGCCGGACGTGGTGGTCTCCGACGTGCGGATGCCCCCGACCCACACCGACGAGGGCCTGCGCGCCTGTGTGGAGCTGCGCGGCCGCTACCCGCAGCTGAACGTACTGGTGCTGTCGCAGTTCGTGGAGGAACGTTACGCCTCCGAGCTGCTGGCGGGCTCCACCCGGGGCGTCGGCTACCTGCTGAAGGACCGGGTCGCCGAGGTGCGCGAGTTCGCCGACGCGGTGGTCCGGGTCGCCGAGGGCGGCACCGCGCTGGACCCGGAGGTGGTGCAGCAGTTGCTCAGCCGCAGCCGCAAGGGCGACGTTCTGGCCAATCTCACCCCGCGCGAGCGCGAGGTGCTCGGGCTGATGGCGGAGGGCCGCACCAACGCGGCGGTGGCCAAGCAGCTGGTGGTCTCCGACGGCGCGGTGGAGAAGCACGTCAGCAACATCTTCCTCAAGCTGGGCCTGGCCCAGAGCCCGGAGGACCACCGTCGGGTGCTCGCGGTGCTCACCTACCTGAACTCCTGACCCGCGGCCCGAGGGGCCTCGCGGCACCGGCCGCCGGAGCGCGGAATGATCTCCGGCGGCCGCGCGTTGTCGCTATGTGGGGCACGGACGTGGGCGGGTGCAACTTCCTGTCGGAGTTCCGGCCGGGCTCAAGGTCGCACGCATAGGATGCGAGCGGTGCACCAGGCGGACGGGGCACGGGGCCGCGCCCGCGGTGGTGTGCCCACGAGGAGGTCCGCGGCAGTGACCAGTCAGGTCGATCAGTCAGAGGCAGTGGACGGATCGGGCGGCGACGAGGGTCGTACCGGCAACGGTGACGGACACCCCGGCGCGAACGGGCCCGCCGGTCCGCACGGCCCGGGTGGCCCGCCGGCGAAGCGCGCCAAGCCCATCCGCAGACTCGACCGGGTGATCATCCGTTTCGCCGGTGACTCCGGTGACGGCATGCAGCTCACCGGTGACCGGTTCACTTCGGAGACGGCCACCTTCGGCAACGACCTCTCCACGCTGCCGAACTTCCCGGCCGAGATCCGGGCCCCCGCCGGCACCCTGCCGGGCGTCTCG